>NZ_JAUQOQ010000016.1:0-113043 GCF_030580795.1 Pseudomonas boreofloridensis
CCATGATCAAACTCTTCAGTTCAATACTGCTTGGGTTTTTAAGAAACCCTAAACTTGGCTCAGCAATCTCAAATGACTATGTGATTTCTCGCATGGCCACTTGTGATGCTGATAATCTAGGCGACGATCAGTCCGTACTCACAAGCACCCACACGAATTGCTTGATTCTATTTGTTAAAGAGCGTTTGGCTAAGAGCGTTTCGTCTCAACCGAGGCCGCGCATTCTACAGCAGCCTTACTTCGTGTCAAGCGTTTATTTTGAAGTTTTTACCGAGAAACTCGTTTAGCTTCAAACACTTGACTCGCTGCGATCGCTCGTAGCGGGAGGCGAATCATACAGCACCAAACGATGCTGTCAACTGCCTTTTTCACCGCTTTCAACCCGAGGATCGAAGCCCTTCGCACCACACCGAACTCGCTTAACTCGTTGATTATCAAGGAGTTTCGCATTCCGTTTGCTGCGGAAGTGGGGCGCATTATAAGGGGATCTGAACAGCGGTCAAGGCTTAATTTCAAATAAATTCAAATAGTTGATTGGTGCAACGGTAATCAAGGCCATCAAGTGCCGCCCCCTGCGCCCTATAAATCAAGCCTCACCGACAAGCCAACCATGACCCAGTTGCATACCCAGCGACCAATTGCGCAATATAGTGCGCAACTGAATCGCTTCCTTTCTGGACTGTCCTACCCAATGAACAATACCTCCCGCGGCTTGGCCACCACGCTTTTCCCCATTGGCCTGCTGCTAATCGCCATGGCCTCGATCCAGTCAGGCGCCTCCTTAGCTAAAAGCATGTTTCCAATCGTAGGTGCCCAAGGCACTACAGCATTGCGCCTGATCTTTGCCAGCATCATCATGCTAGCCCTACTGCGGCCATGGCGCGCCAAGCTCAACGCTAGCACTCTGCGCAGCGTCATCATTTACGGGTTGGCCTTGGGCGGCATGAACTTCCTCTTCTATATGTCTCTGCGTAGCGTACCGCTAGGCATCGCTGTGGCCTTGGAATTCACGGGACCGTTGGCGGTAGCGATCTTCGCCTCGCGCCGCGCACTCGATTTTCTCTGGATCGCGTTGGCGATCGCCGGCTTGCTCTTGCTGATGCCGACCGGACAAACTAGCGCTGCCTTAGACCTCACAGGCGCTGCGTACGCATTGGGGGCGGGCGTGTGCTGGGCGCTGTACATTTTATATGGGCAACGCGCAGGCGCTGAAAATGGCATCCAGACCGCAGCCCTTGGCGTGTTGATCGCAGCCCTGTTCATCGCCCCCATTGGGATTGCACACGCAGGCAGCGCCTTGCTGACACCTGGGCTAATTCCGATAGCCCTGGGCGTGGCGGTGCTTTCTACCGCCCTACCCTACAGCCTGGAGATGGTCGCACTCACCCGCATGCCAGCTCGCACCTTCGGCACCTTGATGAGCATTGAGCCAGTCTTCGGAGCGCTGTCCGGATTGCTATTTCTCGGTGAAGTGCTGAGCTTGACTCAATGGCTCGCAATTCTGGCGATCATCACGGCCTCTGTGGGCGCAACCCTTTCCATGCGCAAGGAGAACCCTCCACCTGTTGCAGTCGATTGATCTGAGAAATACTTTCATTGGACCTTCTTCAGCCTTGTACCGGTCTGTCAGGCTGTTTAAGCTGTCGAAGAATCATCATTTTCAGACGATCTACTAAGCTGGGCACGGAAGCAGGGAGTTTCAGGAAGAACGCAGTCACCACTGAAAGGGCCTACACCTGTAAACGCCCTGATAAGGACAGGAATGAAACGTATTTTTCTCATCCTGGCCATCGTGGCCATTGCTGGGTGCGCCGCTACCGCCAAGACCGAGGTGAAACGAGGAAAGAAAGGCATCCACATCAATTGCTCGGGCCTCTCTTCCTCTTGGGACAAGTGCTACGCCAACGCTCAAGCCTCTTGCAGCAGCAAAGGGTACAAAGTCATCGCTCGCTCCAGCGACAGTGAGGAGGAGCCTGGCGATTATGTGTTCGGAATCAATCCGGCCGGCTATACCAGTCGCAGCATGATCGTGATCTGCAAGTAAAGAAGGGCAGCGTTCGCTGCCCTTCTTTCAACTCTCTCATAGAGGCTGGGTCCGGCGCTCCAGCCACGCAAGGGCATCACCCTCAAGTAGAGGCGCAAGACGCTGGCGCACTGCCTGGTGATACTGATTGAGCCAATGCCGTTCTGAAGCGTCCAGTAACTCTGGTATCAGGCAACGTGTATCGATCGGGCACAGGGTCAACGTTTCGAACGCCAGAAACTCGCCGAAGACACTTCGCCCTGCTTCGCGATTGACCACCAGGTTTTCGATCCGTACGCCCCACTCACCAGGCCTGTAGGTACCCGGCTCGATGGAACTGATCATGCCCTCCTGCATCGCTGTCTGCGGACTGGCGGAGGCTTGATAGGCAATCACCTGCGGCCCCTCGTGCACATTCATGAAGTAGCCTACCCCATGCCCTGTGCCATGCCCGTAATCGACTTGATCAACCCACAGCGGTGCCCTGGCGATGGCGTCGAGCATCGGCGAGAGAATCCCTCGCGGAAACTTCGCGCGTGATAGTGCGATCATGCCTTTGAGCACGCGCGTACAGTCCGTCTTCTGCGCCTCGCTGGGCGTACCGATCGGCACCATGCGGGTGATGTCGGTAGTCCCCCCAAAGTACTGTCCGCCCGAGTCGATGAGCAGCAAGCCATCACCCTCGATCACCGCATGGGACTGGGCAGTCGCGCGATAGTGCGGCATTGCGCCATTGGCATTGAACGCAGCAATGGTCGAGAAGCTCAACGAGACGAAGTCAGGCCGTCGCGCCCGCGCTGCACTCAAGTGCTCATCCACCGACAGTTCGGTGATGACCTCCTGTCCCAGAGTCATTTCGAACCAGGCGAAGAACTCGCACAAGGCTGCACCATCCTGTTCCATTACCTTACGGATATGCATCAGTTCGGCCTCGCTTTTGCGCGACTTACTCAAAGTCGTCGGGTTGAGGCTCTCGATCCACGTAACGCGTTCATCGACAGACGCCAGAAGACCACAGGTCACACGTGCCGGATCAAACAAAAGACGGTGATCAGTTTCGATCGCGGCCAGTGCTCGATGGATTTCACTGTAATCCTGCACCTCGACACCATCGGCAGCGAGTGTCTGACGCAGGCTGGCATCGATTTTTTCCTGCGCAACGAAAAGCGTCGCTCGGTCACCACCGATCAAGGCAAACGCCACAAACACCGGGTTGTAGGAAACATCGCTACCCCGCAGATTGAACAGCCAAGCGATATCATCCAAGGTGGCAATGAAATGCCAATCAGCATCCTTCTCGGCCATTGTGCAGCGCAACGCTGCGAGCTTGTCAGCGCGCGCACGCGTGGCATAGGGCGCCAAGTGTTCATAGACACGATTGCCAGGTAACGCCGGACGCGCACTCCACACCTCTTCAAACACGTCCAGATGGGTGAGCAATTTCGCGTGACGTACTTTCAGACGCTCTTCCAGTTGACGGGCGGAGGTCAGGGACATCACCGCGCCATCGACTGCAACCACCCCGCCACTGACGGTATGCGCACCCAGCCAATCGAGTGCGCCGGGCCCACCTCCCTGCAGCTTCATCAGTTCGATGCCACTGCCTGACAGCTCCACTGCGGCTTGTTCCCAATAGCGGCTATCGACCCATAGACCGGCGAACTCCGCCGTGACCACCAGCGTTCCCACCGACCCCTGAAATCCAGAAAGCCACTGACGGCCTTGCCAATGCTCAGGCAGGTATTCCGACAAATGAGGATCGGCAGAAGGCACCAACAAGGCATCGACGCCTTCTCTGGCCAGCACCCGACGAACACGTGCCAGACGCGAAGGAACGGAATCCTGGGGGGTTGGGGAACGGCTCATGCACTCTCCTGCGGCAATATCGTCGACGGTTTCAGACGCTGGATAATGGAACAGCAGGCCATGTCCTGCAATCGGAGCCAGATGCCGGTGCTGCCGTCAGTTATGCCAGCGCGGCTCGATCAAACGGTCGGGGCGAAACGTCGTCGATAGTCACTGGGTATAAAACCTGTGGCGGCCTGGAACACCTTGCGAAACGCGCCAGGATCCTGGTATCCCACCTCCCAGGCGATCTGGTCCACGTTACGCCTGGTAAACTCCAACAAGCGACAAGCACGTCCCACCCGGATCTGCTGACAATAATGAGTAGGACGTAATCCAGTCGCAGCACGGAATCGGCGAAGGAAGGTGCGCTCCTCTAAACCGGCGCATACCGCCATGCTGCTCACACTTGCGTGTTGCACCGCACCGCCCTGCAACCAATGCTGCACTTTGAGCACAGCCTCATCACCATGGTCCAGGCGAGGGACGAACAGTGCTCCCGCGACTGCGCTTGGCAGCGGCTCCAGCGAAAGGTAGCGGGCAGTCTCAAAGGCAAGCGTGGCGCCAAGAAAACGCTCGAGCAATCGCAGTCCCAGCCCGGTCCAAGCCATCAAGCCCGCCGAGGTCACGACGTCGCCGTCGTCCAGTAGGGGCACATTGGCGTCAGCGCGGACCTCGGGGTAGCGCTCGAGCAAAGCGTGCACGTAGTTTTGGTGAGTGCTCGCCGGACGCCGATCCAGCACCCCGCTGGCGGCGAGGAAGAACACACCAATGCATACTGAGGCCAGCACCGCACCGCGTCCGTGCCAGTCACACAGGTGCGGACAATGACGCTCAAGCAGCTCCGAGGGAGGCGCGCCACCAAGACTGGGCGGGATCACCAACACGTTGAGCGCATGGCCCGCTCCCGGGTGACTGTCATACACAGGGGCCAATCTGCCGAAGCCATCGAGCTGCCAGTGAGTGACGCGGATCCTCGACAACTGAATATCGCCCATCTCTCCAGCCACCCTGTTGGCGACTGCGAACAGATCCGTCAAGCCGTGTACCGCCGCGATCTGCACATCCGGGTAGATCAACACGCCTACTTCCACTTCAGACCCCATGTCAGTTTTTGCCTTCAATCTGTCGGTCGCGCCAATCCCGGCCGGCTCCATCTCGGGCTAACCTCATCGCACTCTCAGCACACTTCACCGGAGACTCCCGACATGGCTAAAGAGGCCCTTATTCTCATCGATATCCAGAACGATTACTTCCCCGGCGGCAAATGGACCTTGGACGGCATCGAAGCGGCGGCCGACAACGCCGCGCGCCTGCTGACCAAGGCTCGCGAACGCGGTGACCTGGTGGTGCATGTACGCCACGAGTTCGAGTCGGCTGACGCGCCGTTCTTCACGCCTGGATCGCACGGCGCGCAAATCCATGTAAAGGTGCTACCCACCGCCGATGAGGTGGTAGTGCTCAAGCATCAGGTCAACGCCTTTCGTGACACTGAGCTCAAGAAAGTGCTGGATGAGCAGGCGGTAAAGGCGATAACCATTGTCGGAGCCATGAGCCATATGTGCATCGACTCGGCCACCCGCGCCGCAGCAGACCACGGATACCAAGTGACAGTGGCACACGACGCCTGCGCAACGCTAGGACTTACCTTCGCCGAGCACAGCATACCGGCTGAGCAAGTGCATGGCGCAGCCATGGCCGCCCTGGCATTTGCGTTCGCTCGCGTACAAGACACCGCCTCACTGCTCGCCGAGGCGTAAAGCACTGCGCTCAAATCACTACGTTGCGCACGAAGCGAGTGGGTTGGTCGCCGTCGTTACGGTAGGCATAACGGCAATTGCTTTGGAAGATGTAGAAGTCGCCTGCTTGCAGGCGCACTTCGCCCCCCTCGATCACCACGGTCAGGCAACCTGAGCAGACATAGATCTGCTCACTCCAGCCTTCAGCATCGGCCTCACTGGCATAGTACTCGCCTGGCCCCAGGGTCCACTCCCACAATTCCACTTCACGCCGTGCCGAACTGCTACCCAGCAATACAGCACGACTCTCGGGGTGCTGCCCAGCCCAGGCCAGTTGGTTGATGCGTGCCGAATCACGCTGTTCGGGTGCCTGGATAAGCGTACTGAACGCTACGCCCAAGGCTTCGGCGATCAGGTCAAGGGTGGTCAAGCTCACATTCTTTTCGCCAGCTTCGATGGCCACTAGCATCCGTCGGCTGACGCCCGAGCGCTCTGCCAAAAGAGTCTGGCTATAGCGTTGCTCAGTGCGCAAGCGGCGGATGTTCTGGCTGACGTATTGCAACACCGAAGCGCGGTGGGAAGAATCTCTGTGCACTATATTGCTCACCAGAAGGGGCTGCGCAGTATACTGCGCACTTTGCGGCGATTGTGCGCCGCCCTCCACGAGTGCGCAAGATCATGAGCCAGCCCAACTGCCGTCCACGGCCTTACATCTATTTCCGCCTGAGCAAAGCTGAGATGGTGCTGGTGTTCATTACCATGCTGTGGGGCGGAACCTTCCTGATCGTCCACAACGTCATGAGCGTCAGTGGGCCGATGTACTTCGTCGGACTGCGGTTTGCCGCAGCGGCGCTGTTCGTCGGGCTGGTCTCGATGCGCGCATTGCCAGGACTGACATTCACCGAATTGAAAGCCGGGGTAGTGATTGGCGCCTCGATCATGCTCGGTTACGGACTTCAAACCATGGGCCTGCAAAGCATCAGCAGCAGTCAGTCAGCCTTCATCACCGCGCTGTACGTGCCTTTCGTGCCCTTGCTGCAGTGGCTGGTACTAGGGCGGCGGCCTGGCTTGATGCCCAGCCTCGGAATCGTCTTGGCCTTCGTTGGCCTGATGTTGTTGGCAGGCCCTGAGGGCGGCACTTTGCACATGAGCGAAGGTGAACTGGTGACGCTGATCAGCGCGGTGGCGATCGCCGGTGAAATCATCCTGATCAGCCGCTATGCCGGTAAGGTGGACGTGCGCCGAGTGACCGTGGTGCAACTGGCGACCGCTTCTGTGCTGTCATTTCTGATGACTATTCCAACTCAGGAGCGCTTGCCTGATTTTTCCTGGCTACTGCTTATCAGCGCCATTGGCCTGGGCGCCATGAGTGCAGTCATCCAAGTCGCGATGAATTGGGCGCAGAAGTCGGTATCGCCCACCCGGGCTACCTTGATCTACGCCGGCGAGCCGGTCTGGGCAGGGATTGTCGGTCGTCTTGCCGGAGAACGCCTACCGGGCTTGGCGCTGTTGGGTGGCGCATTGATCGTGACAGCGGTCGTTATCAGCGAACTGAAGGTCCGGCGCAGGAGCACCGTGCCGGACGATACCTCGGCGCTCTCACCGAACAATGCAGGCGAGAGCGGGCGTTGAACTCTCGCCCAATGACTATGCTCTGAAAAAAACTGTTATAAAAAAACTGCTTGTCACCACGCTTTTGTAGGATTCTGCCACAGCTTGCGTGTTGGTGATCCACCACCTGCGCACGTATGATCCTTGACCAACCTTCGCAGATTAGAACGCTATGTCATTGATAGTGCTATTGCTTCTGCCGTTCATCGGCAGTTGCCTGGCAGCCGTCCTGCCGCACAATGCGCGTAATGCCGAGTCCATCCTTGCCGGACTCGTAGCCCTGGTCGGCACTGTCCAGGTGGCGCTGCTGTATCCGCAGGTCGCGCATGGCGGCGTGATTCGCGAAGAATTTCTGTGGTTGCCGAGCCTAGGCTTGAACCTGGTGCTGCGCATGGACGGCTTTGCCTGGCTGTTTTCGCTGCTGGTGCTGGGCATCGGCACCCTGGTGTCTCTGTATGCGCGCTACTACATGTCGCCCCAGGATCCGGTGCCACGCTTCTTTGCCTTCTTCCTGGCCTTCATGGGTGCCATGCTCGGCTTGGTCATTTCCGGCAACCTTATTCAACTGGTGTTCTTCTGGGAGCTCACCAGCCTGTTCTCCTTCCTGCTGATTGGCTACTGGCACCACCGCGCCGACGCCCGCCGTGGCGCCTACATGGCGTTAATGGTCACCGGCGCAGGCGGGCTCTGCCTGCTGGTCGGGGCGCTATTGCTCGGACATGTGGTCGGCAGCTACGACCTGGACAAGGTACTGGCTGCCGGCGATGCCGTGCGCCAGCATGCGCTCTATCCGGTGCTGCTACCGTTGATCCTCCTGGGCGCCTTGAGCAAAAGTGCGCAATTCCCCTTCCAGTTCTGGCTGCCGCACGCAATGGCTGCGCCCACGCCAGTTTCGGCATACCTGCACTCCGCGACCATGGTCAAGGCAGGAGTGTTCCTGATGGCTCGGCTTTGGCCAACACTGGCAGGCACCGAGGAATGGTTCTGGATCGTCGGCGGTGCCGGTGCCTGCACTTTGTTACTCGGTGCGTTCGCCGCCATGTTTCAGAACGATCTCAAGGGTTTGCTGGCCTATTCGACCATCAGCCACCTGGGTCTGATCACCTTGCTATTGGGACTGAACAGCCCGCTGGCAGCGGTAGCAGCGGTCTTCCATATACTCAATCACGCCACATTCAAGGCATCGCTGTTCATGGCCGCTGGCATCATCGACCATGAAAGCGGCACCCGAGACATCCGACGCCTCAGCGGTCTGATCCGCCTGGTGCCGTACACCGCCACTCTGGCCATGGTCGCCAGCGCATCCATGGCAGGCGTGCCGCTGATGAACGGCTTCATTTCCAAGGAAATGTTCTTCGCTGAAACCGTGTTCATCACCTCATCAGCCTGGGTCGAAATAGCCTTGCCAGTGATCGCGACTCTGGCCGGAACCTTCAGTGTGGCCTATGCGTTGCGCTTCACCGTCGACGTTTTCTTCGGGCCCACTGCGCAGGACCTGCCACATACTCCGCACGAGCCGCCACGCTGGATGCGTGCACCGGTCGAGCTGTTGGTGCTGACCTGCCTGGTAGTCGGCATCTTTCCCGCCCAATCTGTCGGCCCGTTACTGGCTGCTGCGGCGCTGCCGGTGGTGGGCGGAACGCTGCCAGAGTACAGCTTGGCAATCTGGCATGGCTGGAACGCACCGATGATCATGAGCCTGATCGCCATGTGTGGCGGTGTGGTGCTGTACCTGCTGCTGCGTAAGCAACTGCGCCGGGGCCGCTTCCCTTACCCGCCGCTGATCGAACGCTTCAACGGCAAGCGCCTGTTCGAACATGGCCTGGTACGCCTGATGCTGATCGCCCGACGCGCCGAGGCCCTGTTGACAAGTCGCCGCCTGCAGACACAACTGTTCATGCTGGTGGCAGCCGCGTTCATTGCCGGTCTATCACCGATGCTCTACAGCGGCATCAGCTGGGGCGACCGGCCGAAGATCCCGGGTTCCGGCGTATTCGTAGTGATGTGGCTGATCGCGATCGCCTGCGCGATCGGCGCCGCCTGGCAGGCCAAGTACCACAGGCTGGCCGCACTGATCATGGTCAGCGTGTGCGGGCTGATGACCTGTATCACCTTCGTCTGGTTCTCGGCACCCGACTTGGCGCTCACCCAATTGGTGGTCGAAGTCGTGACCACCGTTCTGATTCTGCTAGGCCTGCGCTGGTTACCACGCAGGATCGAAGGCGTCACGCCACTGCCCGGCAGCCGCGAGCGAGCGCGGGTACGACGTCTGCGCGATCTGCTGCTGGCGGTCCTGGTCGGTGGCGGCATGGCGCTGCTGTCGTATGCAATGCTGACGCGTGCCACCCCCAATAACATTTCTTCGTTCTACCTCAGTCGCGCCTTGCCAGAAGGCGGAGGCACCAATGTCGTCAATGTGATGCTGGTCGATTTCCGCGGTTTCGACACCCTCGGCGAAATCACCGTACTGGTGGCCGTCGCGCTGACTGTCTTCGCCCTGCTGCGTCGCTTCCGCCCGCCAAAAGAAAGCATGCAACTGCCAGCACAGCAGCGCCACCTGGCCCCGGACCTGGTCACCGACCTGGTGAACCCGCGACAGGTTGCCGATACCGCGCTGGGCTTCATGATGGTCCCAGCAGTGCTGGTGCGATTACTGCTGCCCATCGCCCTCCTGGTGTCGATGTACCTGTTCATGCGCGGTCACAACCAACCTGGAGGAGGCTTCGTCGCTGGTTTGGTGATGTCCGTGGCCTTCATTCTTCAGTACATGGTGGCCGGCACCCAGTGGGTCGAAGCGCAGATGAGCCTGCGTCCACTGCGCTGGATGGGCACCGGATTACTGTGCGCCACTCTCACCGGTATCGGCGCCATGTTCCTCGGTTATCCATTCCTCACCACCCATACCGCGCACCTGCACCTGCCTTTGCTTGGAGATATCCACGTGGCCAGCGCCCTGTTCTTCGACGTCGGCGTGTACACAGTGGTGGTCGGCTCGACCCTCCTGATCCTCACTGCTCTGGCGCACCAGTCGGTACGCGCCTACCGCCCGGGCAACCAGAAATCCAGCCAAGCAGGAGCCGCCTGATGGAAGAAGTCATCGCAGTCGCAATCGGCGTACTGACTGCCTCCGGTGTGTGGCTGGTACTGCGTCCACGCACCTATCAGGTGATCATGGGGCTGTGCTTGCTGTCCTATGGCGTGAACCTGTTCATCTTCAGCATGGGCAGCCTGTTCATCGGTAAGGAACCGATCATCAAGGATGGCGTGCCACAGGATCTGCTGAACTATACCGATCCGCTACCACAGGCCCTGGTACTCACCGCCATCGTCATCAGTTTCGCCATGACGGCCTTGTTTCTGGTGGTGCTCCTGGCCTCGCGGGGTCTTACAGGTACCGACCACGTCGACGGCCGGGAGCGTGGGGAATGAGTGGGATGAATCAATTGATCGTAGCCCCCATTCTACTGCCGTTGGTGACTGCCGCGATCATGCTGCTGATCGGCGAGAAACACCGCCAGTTCAAGGGCCGGCTCAACCTGCTGTCCAGCTTGATCGGCCTGGGGGTCGCCATCACGCTGCTGCTGTGGGTACGAAATCAGGGGCAGGCCGAATCCATCGGCGTGTACCTGCCGGGCAACTGGCCAGCGCCGTTTGGGATCGTACTGGTAGTCGATCATTTATCGGCGCTGATGCTGACGCTCACCGGAGTGATCGGCGTCAGTGCACTGCTGTTCGCGCGTGCCCGTTGGGATGCTGCCGGGGCCAGCTTCCACGCTCTGTTCCAGATCCAACTGATGGGGCTGTACGGCGCCTTCCTCACGGCCGATCTGTTTAACCTGTTCGTATTTTTCGAAGTCCTGCTGGCGGCGTCCTACGGCCTGTTGCTGCATGGCTCGGGCAGGGCTCGAGTCAAGGCCGGCCTGCATTACGTCGCCATAAATTTGTTCGCTTCTTCTCTGTTCCTGGTCGGGGCCGCCATGCTCTACGGCGTGACCGGCACGCTGAACATGGCCGATCTGGCATTGAAAGTTCCTCTGGTGGCCGAGGCCGATCGCGGCCTGCTACACGCCGGTGCTGCGATCTTGGCCATGGCCTTCTTGGTCAAGGCCGGGGTCTGGCCGTTGAATTTCTGGCTGGTGCCGGCCTATGCCTCGGCCAGCGCACCGGTGGCGGCGCTGTTCGCTATCATGACCAAGGTTGGACTGTATGCCTTACTGCGCTTGTGGACACTGCTGTTCTCCGAACAGGCCGGCGCCTCGGCACACTTTGGTGGGCAATGGCTGGTCTATGGAGGATTGGTAACCCTGGCTGTGGCAGTGGTCTCCATTCTGGCTGCGCAGCGTCTGGAGCGCTTGGCGGCACTCAGCATTCTGGTCTCGGCCGGCACTCTGTTGGCAGCGGTCGGCTTCGGCCAGCCGGTTCTCACTGGCGCAGCGTTGTTCTATCTGGTCAGTTCCACTCTTGCACTGTGCGCCTTGTTCCTGCTCGCCGAACTGATTGAGCGTTCGCGCTCGGCCAACGAGGCGCCCCTGGATGACGAGGAAGATGCCATCCCCCCCCTGCTCGAGTCTCTGCATCCGCCCAAGGGCATCAACTTGGACGATGAGCAGAAAGCCGTCATCGGACAGATCATCCCGTGGACCATGGCCTTCCTCGGTCTGAGCTTTATCGCCTGTGCGCTGCTGATCATTGGTATGCCGCCACTGTCTGGCTTCATCGGAAAGCTCAATCTGATCAGTGCGCTGTTCAACCCACTGGGCCTTGGCGCTGCGCCAGAACAGCCATTGTCGGCGGCGGGCTGGTGCCTGGTGGCATTACTCTTGCTCTCCGGGATGGCGTCGTTGATCGCCTTCGGCCGAGTCGGTATCCAACGGTTCTGGAAACCCGAAGAGCCGGCCTCTCCTCTGCTGCGTCGCTACGAATGTATGCCGATCGTGCTATTGCTGGGCTTGTGCATCCTAATCAGCGTCCAGGCCGAGCCCCTACTGCGGTATACGCAGGATACCGCCGCTGGCCTGCAGGCCCCGGATACCTACATCCAGGCAGTCTTGTCGACGCGCACCCTGCCCGGCCCGACCACGCTCTCGCAGGTACAGCCATGAAGCGACTATTCCCCGCCCCGCTGCTGTCCCTTTCGCTGTTCGTACTGTGGCTGGCCCTGAACATTTCGATCAGTCCCGGCAATCTGCTGCTTGCTGCAGCGCTAGGTATTCTTGCGCCCCTGCTAATGGCGCCGCTGCGCCCCCAGCATGCACACGTGCGCCGCCCCTGGACGGTCATCCGCCTAATCGCTCGCGTCGGCCTGGACGTGATTTTATCGAACCTGCAGGTGGCCTGGGGCGTGCTACGGGCGCGCAACCATCCTCCTCGCTCGTCGTTCGTGCATATCCCTTTGGCACTTCGCGATGCTCACGGGTTGGCCGCCTTGTCGATGATAACCACGGTGGTTCCTGGAACAGTCTGGTCGGAGTTGGCCCTGGACCGCAGCGTGCTGTTGCTACATGTGTTTGACCTTGACGACGAAGAGACCTTCATCGCGCATTTCAAACACACTTACGAACGTCCGCTGATGGAGATCTTCGAATGACTGGCCTACTTGCCAATGCCATCCTCGCCAGCCTGTTCATCTTCGTCATCGCCATGGCGCTGGCATTGATCAGGGTGTTTCGCGGCCCCTCGGCACAAGACCGAGTGCTGGCGCTGGACTACCTGTACATCCTGGCGATGCTGATGATGTTGGTGTTGGGCATCCGATATGGCAGTGACACCTACTTCGAAGGCGCCATGCTGATCGCACTGTTTGGCTTCGTCGGGTCATTCGCCCTGGCCAAGTTTCTGCTACGCGGGGAGGTGATCGAATGATCCAGACCGTTGAGTTGCCATTCTGGCTAGAGTTGGTCACCGCCGCACTGCTACTGACGGGCAGTCTGTTCGCCTTGCTCGGGGCAATCGGGCTGGTGCGACTCAAAGACTACTTTCAACGTATGCACCCACCGGCACTGGCGTCGACTCTTGGTGCCTGGTGCGTGAGCCTGGCATCGATCCTGTACTTCTCCGAGCTCAAGCACGGGCCCGTACTGCACGCCTGGTTAATCCCCATCGTACTGTCAATCACTGTACCGGTGACGACATTGTTGCTGGCGCGGGCAGCATTGTTCCGCAAGCGCATGGCGGGCGATGCGGTGCCTGAAGAGGTCAGCAGCGGCAGCAATCGCAGCCACTGAGCACGCATACCCAATGCTCATTGATGAGCTGACTACTTTGCTTGAACGTTTGCAGTCACAGTCTTGCAGACACGTCACTTGAGCAAGGCCTGGATCTGCTCGTGCAAGGTATCAAGGTCGAAAGGCTTCGCCAGAATCGGCGCCTTGCGTGCAATAGGGCTGCCCGATTCAAGAATCTCGGCTGGGTAGCCGCTGATGAAGATCACTTTCAGATCCGGCCGCAGTTTAAGCGCAGGCTCAGCGATCTCCACACCGGAAATGCCACCCGGCAATCGGAAATCGGTGACCATCAGGTCCAAATGCGGCTTGCTAGCTAGAATGGCGAAAGCTTCTGCCCCATCTTCCGCCACCAGCACGTGGTAGCCCTGCCCTGCCAGGTAGTCGCGCAGGATCATCCGGATCAGCGGTTCATCTTCCACTACCAGTACTACATCTTGTGCGTCTTCGCTCATGACAATGCCTTGAATTTCAAAAGTTGGCTATCTGACCCCAGGGTCACGCAGAGGTTGCCTGGGTCTGGTCACTTTGTTGGCCGACAGTCGCCAGTGGCAGCAGGATACTGAATGTGGAGCCCCTACCCTCCTCGCTGTCGACCCGGATCCGCCCGCCATGGGCGTGAACAATCTGTTCTGAAATGAACAGCCCAAGGCCCAATCCACCACTGGCCTGCTGAGCAGATACCCGTTCGAACTGGTGAAAGATGCGCTGCTGGTTGGCAGCGCTGATGCCGATGCCGTGATCCTGAACCTGCACGCAAGCCATGCCACATTGCTCGAAAACTCTCACCTGCACTGGACGCCGTTCGCCATAACGCAAAGCGTTGGACAACAGATTGGCCAGCACTTGCTCAATCCGAAATTCGTCCCACTCACCTTGCAAGGGCTCGCAACGGGTCAGTTCAATGGAGGTGTCCAACGCTGCGGCCTGAGCAGCGAAGCGCTCGACCAACCCCTCGACCAGCTTGGCCAGATCCACAGCGCGTGGCCTGATCGACAATTTACCGGTACGGATCCGCGAAACATCCAGCATGTCTTCAATCAGGCGGATCAGGCTGTTGATCTGCCGCTCATCACGCTCGACCATGGCCTGCAAGTGCGTCTCGCTGAATGCCGCCAAGTTGCCTCGAGCCAAGTGCATCTTGCGCAATTGCGTTTCCAGAATCAGGCCATTGAGCGGCGTGCGAACTTCATGGGAAACGATCGACATGAAGTCGTCGCGCATTTGCACTGCCCGCTCGAGCTCACCGCGAGCCACCTGCAACTGCGCCAGCAACTGCTCCTGCTCCTGACGGCTGCGCTCCAGCGCTTGTAACTGGCGGCCGAGCACTTGGCGCTGCCTGTACAGATCGACGAAGACCGACACCTTGCTTTTAACCGCCTGGGTATCCAACGGTTTGTGCAGGAAATCGACCGCACCGCTTTCATAGCCTTTGAAGGCGTAGTTCAGTTCGCGACCGGCGGCGCTGACGAACACAATCGGGATGTTCTTGGTCTTCTCCATACCGCGCATCAGCTCGGCCAACTCGAAACCGTCCATACCCGGCATCTGCACATCGAGAATAGCCAGGGCGAAGTCGTGCTCGAGCAGCAGAGAAAGAGCCTGCTCGGCCGACTGAGCGCGGTGCACCTCGCGATCCTCACCTTGCAGAAGAGCATCGAGGGCCAGCAGGTTTTCCGGCAGATCGTCGACGATCAGCAGTTTGGCGATGATGTGGCTTAGCATGTGCTGGTTTCCAGGGTGGCGAGCAACTGCCCGATACCGCTCAGAGAAAGAATATGATCGGGCCGATGCAGGGCCAGAGCAGCCTCGGGCATTAACGCGACCTGTGCTTCGCGGGGATCCTGAACCAGCGTCCGACCTCCGCATTTCTTGATATAGGCCAATCCCTCGGCGCCGTCTTCGTTGGCACCGGTGAGCAACACGCCAAGCAGCGCTTCGCCGTAGGCATCGGCGGCCGAATGAAATAACACATCGATTGCAGGCCGAGAGAAATGCACCGGCGCCTCCTGGCTCAGCGATAAGCTCAGGTCACGTTCCACCGACAGATGATAGGCCGGCCCTGCCACGTAGATGCCTCCCACCTCGATGGGCTCCTTGTCACAGGCCTCACGTACGGACCGACGCAAGCGCCGCTGCAACACCTCGGCCAACTGGCTGTGACGATCCGCCGGCAGATGCAACACGCAGAGCACCGGCGGCTGAAAATCTATCGGCAGAGCGCCAAGCACCTCGAATAGCGCCGCAACGCCACCCGCCGAAGCGCCGATTACCACCGCGCGAACGCCCATCATGCTTTTCGGTAGATCCGCTCGGGCCGCACCAAAGGCTCGAAGCGATCACCGTACGTCGAGAAGTCAACCGACTCTTTGCTGCCAAGGAACAGGAACCCCCGGTGGCACAGCGACTCGTGGAACAGACCCAGCGCACGGTCCTGCAGATCTTTGTTGAAGTAGATCAGCACATTCCGGCAGGACACCAGTTGGGTTTCGGAAAACACGCTGTCGGTAGCCAAGCTATGGTCGGCAAAGGTGACGTTGTCTCGCAAGCTGCTGTCCATGATGGCATTGCCGTAGGCCGACGTGTAGTAGTCGGAAAAGTCGCGACGCCCCCCGGCCTTGCGGTAGTTTTCTTCGTATTCGCGCAGGCTCTGCATCGAATAGATACCCTGCTTGGCTTTGTCCAGCGAGCTGGGATTGATGTCGGTTGCATAGATGATGGTGCGTTCCAGCAACCCTTCCTCGCGCAGCAGGATCGCCATGGAGTAGACCTCTTCACCCGTGCTGCATCCGGCGATCCAGATTTTCAGCGACGGCCAGGTTCGCAATAATGGCACCACCTCCTGGCGCAACGCCAGGAAATGGCCAGGATCACGAAACATTTCGCTGACCGGAATCGTCAGGAACTGCAGCAACTGCATGAACATGCCAGGATCGTGCAACACGCGTTCCTGCAAGGCCGTAACGGTACGGCAGTCGAATTGACGCAAGGCATGAAGAATTCGGCGCTTGATCGAGGCACCGGAGTAATTCCTGAAGTCGTAGCTGTACTTGAGGTAGATGGCCTCGATCAGCAGACGAATTTCGATATCGGTGTTGCGCTCGCTAATCAAATTCGCTCCAGTTGCGGCAGCCAGACGCGGATCAGGGAGAACAAACGGTCCAAGTCGATTGGCTTGGCCAGGTAGTCATTGGCGCCGGCCTGCAAGCAGCGGTGCTGGTCGTCTTTCATGGCCTTGGCAGTCACCGCAATGATCGGCAGCTTGCGCCAACGAGGTTGCTGGCGGATCAACCGGGTGGCTTCGTAGCCATCCATTTCCGGCATCATCACATCCATCAACACCAGATCGATGTCGCTATGTTGGTCAAGCCGCTCAAGGGCTTCACGACCATTACGGCCTATCTCGACGATGGCGCCTTTGTGCTCCAGTGCACTGGTAAGGGCGAAGATGTTGCGTACATCGTCGTCCACCAGCAAGATTTTGCGTCCCTCGAACACCTTGTCACGGCTGCGGGCCGTCTTGAGCATGCGCTGGCGTTCGTGGGACAACTGCGACTCGACCTTGTGCAGGAACAGCGTCACCTCATCGAGCAGACGCTCCGGCGAGCGGGCGCCTTTGATGATGATCGAGCGCGAATACTTGAGCAGGTCGGTCTCTTCCTCGCGAGTCAGGTTACGGCCCGTATAAACGATCACTGGAGGGAAGCTGCGGATGTCATCGGCGGTCATGCGCTTTAGCAACTCGTTGCCCAGCATGTCGGGCAGCTTGAGGTCGATGATCATGCAGTCGTAGATGTTTTCGCGCAGCAGCTCCAGCGCGTCCTGAGCCATGGCTACCGCGGTGATCTCGATGTCGTCATCGCCGATCAGACGCGCAATGCTTTCACGCTGAAGATCGTCATCCTCCACCAGCAGAATGCGCTTGAGCTTCTGCGTGAGTTTGTCTTCGAGGCGCCCGAAGACCTCCTTGAGTTCTTCACGGCTTGTCGGCTTGACCGCATAACCCACCGCACCCATGTGCATGGCTGCTTCGACGCGATCTTCCACCGAGATGATGTGCACAGGGATGTGACGGGTACTGGCCTGCTCTTTAAGACGCTGCAGCACGGTCAATCCGGAGTGGTCGGGCAGACGCATGTCCAACAGCACGGCATCGGGCAAGTACTGGGCGGCCAGGGCGAAACCGTCGTCAGCAGCATGGGCGACCAGACAGTTGTAGCCCAGCTCGTGAGCCAGATCGTAAAGAATACGGGCAAAATTGGGCTCGTCCTCGATCACCAGGATGCAGCGACCCGTGAACGGCGCCTGTGCACGGTCATCGGCGAAACTCGGAGTCATCACTGTAGGCTGAGACACCGGCGTGGCCCGCACGATGGGTGGCAGGCGATCGAGTGTCGGTCGAGAGCTCTGAACCTCTCCCTGCTCATCCGCCGACTCATAGCGCTCAGGAATGGTCAGACTGAAGATGCTGCCCTGACCGTCACTGCTCTGCACCGTGATCTGCCCACCCAACAGGTGTGCCAGGTCTCGCGAGATCGATAGCCCCAGGCCGGTACCGCCAAAGCGACGATTGCTGGTGCCATCGACTTGGTGGAAGGCACCGAAGATGGCCTCCTGCTGATCGGCGGGGATGCCGATCCCGCTGTCACGTACGGTGAAAACGATACCCGTGTCAGGCCGATGGCTGATGCTCAGGCTGACCTGACCTCGATCGGTGAACTTGATGGCATTGGACAACAGGTTCTTGAGAATCTGCTCCAGGCGCTGGCGGTCGGTGAACAGCGTGCTCGGCACCTGCGACTCGAGCGACACCTCGAAGCCCAGTTGCTTGTCGTCGGCCAGCGGCTGGAACATGCCGCGTAAGCCTTCGACCAGGCGCACCACCTGGGTGGTCTCCGGTCGCACCTCAAGCTTGCCTGCCTCGACCTTGGCGATATCGAGGATGTCGTTGATGAGGTTGAGCAGATCGTTGCCGGCTGAGTAGATGGACTCGGCGAATTTGATCTGCTCCTGGGTAAGATTGCCTTCGCCGTTCTCGGCCAGCAACTTGGCCAGGATCAGCGAGCTATTGAGCGGCGTACGCAGCTCATGAGACATGTTGGCGAGGAACTCGGACTTGTAGCGGCTCGAACGCTGCAGGTCCTCGGCGCGGGCCTGCAGTTCCTGCTGGGCACTGTTGAGTTCGCTGTTCTTGCGGTCCAGGGCCACCGTGCGCTCGGCCAGTTGCTCGTTGGTCTGTTCCAGTTCGGCCTGCTGGGTCTCCAGATAGGCCTGGGATTCCTTGAGCACACGAGACTGCTCCTCGAGCTCTTCGTTGGCGGTCTTGAGCTCCTCTTGCTGGACCTGCAACTCTTCGTTCAACTGCTGCGTCTCGGCAAGTACCTCTTGCAGTCGCTGACGATAGCGCGCGCTCTCGATGGACATGCCCAAGTTATCGGCAATGCGCTCGAGCAATTCGCCATCGCGGTCCAGCAACGGGCGCAGGAAGCCCAACTCAAGCACGCCATTGACCTCACCTTCATCGCTCGAAGGAATCAACAAAGCACTGCGCGGCAAGCCGCTGCCCAGGCCGGAACTCAGGCGATAGTAGTCCGCGGGCAGATCGTCCAGCCGGATCAGTCGCCGCTCACGCACGCTCTGCGCCAGAAGGCCTTCGTGCTCTCCCAGGGTCTGGCTACGTTTCTGTTGCTCGGCATCCAAGCCGTAGGTAGCGACGCGCACCAATTGGCCATGGGCATCGCGCACGTAGAGTGCGCCCACCACGCTGCCCAGGTAGCTGGCGAAGAAGCGCAAGACGTTGTCGCCCAGAGCCGTCAGCGTCAGCTGACCCAGTACTTGCTGCGACAATTGCTGTTGCCCGTTACGTAGCCACGCCTGGTGCTCCAAACGCTCGGCGGCACGCTGTTGAGCCTTGAGGTTGCCGACATAGCTGTCGGACAGCGCCAGCAGATCGCGGCGCCCGAGATAGGCCAGCAACCCGCTGAGGCCGACGATGAACAGCACGAACGCGGTAATGGCCGTAACTGTGACGGTGCTGACCTGCTCGGTACGGGTCTGGCGCAGTTGCTGCTCGGTTGCGATGAAGTCCTCGAATTCCTTGCGGATCTGGTCAGTGATGCGCTTGCCGCGACCGCCACCGATCGCACCCTGGAAGTCACCGCTCTGGCGGCGCAGGGTGATCAGTTCGCTGCCGAAATCGTTCCAAGCGCGTTGCAGGCCCGTCAGACGATTGATGCGATCGACCTGCGGGAGATTGTCACCGACCATTTCGCGCAGATTCTCCAGGCTGCCGAAAATCTGCGGCTTGGCCACCTCGTAGGGATCGAGAAAACGCTCATCACCCGTAATCAGGAAGCCGCGCATGCCGGTTTCCATGTCGATCGAGAGCTTGACCGTTTCATTGGCATTCCCGATCACCCGGTCGGTGTGCTCCACCCACTGCATGGCCGATAGCAGGTAGTTGATTACCGCGACGAAGGCCACGGCGCCCAGCAGCCCGACACCTAACGGCAGGCCGATATTGCGGCTCAGCAGTCTGCGGAAGCTGCGTTGATCCATGGAGGCTGCTTGAATCATCTGATAACGCCCGAACGAAGAATCCATTGAAGAGTAGGTGGACGACACTACTAGCACGGCGGCCGTCGCTGACCTTTGCATCCAGTGCTGCCACGGTCATTAAGCACTGTGAGCGCTACTGGATCGGGGCATTTAGCCAGTATTTGAAGGCAACCCCATAGAATCGTTCCATCCAATTGCAAGGCCCGCTATTCTGAGGGAACTTCTGTGCTGGTAACAGACACAGAGTTACTACCTCTCCCTGCAACAGGATTCAATACATGCACCTTCTGGTAGTCGAAGACGACGACATCGTTCGTATGCTGATGGTCGATGTGCTCGACGAACTGGGCTATAAGGCGGTCGAGGCGGAAAATGCCACCAAAGCCTTGGCGATCCTCAAGGACAAAACCCAGCCGCTGGCGTTAATGATGACGGACGTCGGTTTACCCGATATGCGTGGCGATGAATTGGCCTGTCTAGCACGCGAGATCCGGCCCTCGCTGCCGGTTCTGTTCGCCAGCGGTTATGCGGAAACCGTGGACGTTCCGGAGGGCATGCACTTGATCGGCAAGCCATTCAGTATCGACCAGTTACGCGACAAAGTGGTCAGCATTCTCGGTACGCCCTGAGCCCCCTCGACCGGTACCCAGCTTCACCCCTCACGGCGCAACAGGTAGGTATCCATGATCCAGCCTTTGCGCCTTCGCGCCTCCAACCGTAGCGCAACGATCTGCGCTTTCACTTCCATGAGCGGCCCAGACACCAGAATCTCGTCCGCCGTTCCCAGATATGCCCCCCAATAGATCGTCAGATTTGGGTCACTCAGTTCGGCGAAAGTGGCGTGGCCATCAAGCATGACTACCACATTACCGATTGTCTCCAGCTCGGCCAAACGGCGGGCCGGCAGTACCGTCAACGGCTCTCCGATGCGATTGAGCGTCAAGCAATGACGTGCGGCGAGCGCCTGCACACTGCTGATACCGGGAATCACCTCCAGCTTCAGCACCATCCCCTGCTCGCGCACCAGATCCAGGACGCGTAGGGTACTGTCATACAGCGTAGGTTCTCCCCACAGCAGGAACGCGCCAATATCGCCTTCGTGGAGTTCATGCTCAATCACTTGGCGATACAAATTCGCCCGTGCCCGGTGCCAATCCTGCACTCCGCCGATGTAATCTTGCGCACTGCCGTCTCGACACGGGTCCGTCACACGCACGATTCGATAGCCGTCATGTGGAAGGTAACGCGCCAGAACGTCCTTGCGCATTCGCGCCAACTCTTCCTTGTCGCCGCCTTTCTCAATCATGAAAAAGACAGTCGCACGCCGCATCGCATCGACCGCCTCGAACGTGATCTGACGAGGATCGCCGGGGCCTATGCCAATCAGCAACAGTTGCTTCATGCTGCCTCCTCTACAAAATGATTCGGAACTACCGATCGGCGAACGACGTAGGGCTACAACGGTTTAGCCAGCCCACCGGTATACAGGGTCACGCTTTTGATGACCGCCAATCATCAATGACTATACATTCACACCGTAAATACGGCAGGCTAGCAACGTTTGAGGTTTCCACGCTGTGCAGGGTGTGAAACTAACGGAATTATCCAGCAGGGAGGCATGATGTTAGAGACAGCTGCGGCGCGCTGGGCAAGCGCGGGCAATCTTCGGCCATTGCTGGAGGGCATGCCCAAGCTCGTTCATCTTCTGGGTTTCGAATTCTATCTCTTCACCAGCCCAACTTCGCAGTTGCACTCAAACCTGGGGCCGGAAGAACTGGCATGCCTGGACGCGTTCGCCAGCAGCAACCCGATTCCGGGATACGTCGAAACCCATGAACTGCCGCTACTGTGGACGGTCGACGCATTCTTGACAGCACCTGAGCTGTGGGCTGCCCTGCAAGCCAGTGGTTTGCGTCATGGCTGGGTCCAGCCGTCACATCTTGAGGGCACCCACAGCAGCCTGACGGTCCTACGCCCCCGTTGGGTCATCTCCCCTCAAGAGCTCTACCGCAAAGCCGGTTTCGTCATGTGGGCGGCGCAGCAGTTGCATCGAGCCTCACTGATCCATCACCAAGGTTCTGAAGTCAGCGACACGTGCGGCCGCTGATGGCAGGGGTCAGCAGGCGCCGCAAGAACACCTCAATCAGCCGTCAGCCCTTGCCTTCAAACGCTCCCGCACTCCGGCCACTACCTGCGCGGTGGCGACCTCCAGTGCTCCCTCGTTGCGACACACCAGCCAGCCCTGGCCGGCCATTGCCTGCTCGAAAGCATCGGTGCAAGCTGCATGGTCCTGAGCGCTCTGCAGCACGGTGCTGCGCAGACCGCCGCGGCGTGCCTGCGCCCTGGCCCACGACAGCCCCGAGCGAGTGATTACGGCTACTTGCAGATCCGGCACTTGGACACCGCGTTCAAGATTCAGCCGCTGAATGTCCGCGAAAGAAACAGTGCGCCGGAATGCCGCATCTGAGGCGTACCAGCGGTCCATCAGGATGATGCTGCCGGGCAACTGGTTGGGCAGCACGTGACGTGAAATCCAGGCACGGCTGTCCGCCAGTTGCTCACAGATACGCAGCTCCAGTTCCACACAAGGCGCTCTGGCGAACGCATTGACGAGCGCCATGGTCTGCGCCCGGAATGGATCGTGATTACGCTCGCTGAGTCGTACTACCTTGTGACCCTCGAGCCGTAGCGCACGAGCGATGGCTTCGAGCAAGGTGGTCTTGCCGACACCCTTGGGACCGTCCAGCGAGACGAACAGTGGTGCAGACATCACTGAACCTCGGCTGTGGTAGATGGCGTGCGGCAAGGAGCGCCCACATGACATTGGACCCGATGCCTGAGGCACAACCAGGATTGGTCAGGACGCCTCGCCAGCCGCTCTTCGAGCGCACCACATAAAGGCTTGAACGAGGTTGCGAGCGAAGCGAACAGCACCTCGCTGATCGCTTCCAGGGCTGACTGTTTCGTGCAGTTCATGGCGTTCGGCTGCTCGACAATAGCTATTTGGCGTTCAAGTGTACTGAAGTCCTGGATGAGCTCGCACGACAGGCGTGGATAGGCCAGTCGTAGTCTAGAAGAGGCTGAAATGAATAAAGACGCCTAATGTGCGGGTCACCTGCATGGGTACCATGAGCAGTCACTCATATAGGTGACGCTACCTTGAATGCTAATAATCATCAGCGGCATACCGCACATTGAATCTGCCTAGGATAATGGCGCCGAAACGCCGCCCTCAACTTACTTCAGATTGGCCCCGCTTATAGCCGGGCCCGCGCGGTTGGCTCCAGATTGGACGACTGCTGCAACAATCCGCGTGGCAATTTAAAACCTTTAAAAGGCTCTTGCGTGATGGGGTTGAAAGCCTTCTCGGCGTTGAGTCGATAGCGCATCACGCCGTCGCCGGTGCGGAAGCTCAAGTCCACGCTGGTCGCCGTGCGCCCATTGAGCGAGCCACGACTGAGCAAGCGGAACATCGACCACGGCCCGCGGTATTCCAGGCTGCTACTGTTGCCGTTCTGCCTAAGCAAAGTCAGGTTGCTACGCACATGCTGCCCCAGGGTATTAGGCCAGATGATACCGATGATCTGGCGCGGACCATGGGTGTAAGAAATCAACTGACCATCGAGGTCAAGCAGACTGGTGCGCTGGTTCGCGCTGAGCCCCAGCGGCTCGATACTGAACTGCACGCTCAGGTTGCCGCGCTGATCAAAGAACGTTTCGCGGATACGATCTGCCTGCTCCAACTGCTCAATCACATCGCTGCGAATCAACGACCGACCTTGCTTGTCAGCCTGCATGGCTTCGAGATTGTCCTTCAGGAAAACCCGCAGGTATTGATTAGGCAATCGCCTTCCGTCCCAGACTCAATACTGCACGCATCTATCGCGATATAACTCCCACCCGCATTGAGCGTAATCTTCTTCTTCGCCGTGATCCGGATTTCATCTTCGGTACTAGAAATTTCTAGACCATGCCGTGCAATTAGCGACAAGGTATCGTTTTGCGCCTGGATACTGACTGGCCCTTGGTTGGCAATGAGCTTGATGCCCAATTTGCGCACGAATAGACTCAGTCCCTGCCCTATCCCAACAAACAAGCGTTTGACCACGCTGACATCTGCCTCACCACCGGCGTTGAGCATCAGGTTCTTTTGCGCTGCCAGCTGAAGATGGCCGCCACTGGTTAGCGAGATCCCCTGAGGGGCGCTCAGTAGCACGACCGAGGATTTGAGCTGTTCCAGATCTTGCTTAAGCAGGTCCAGCTGGGCCTGCACATCCGCAGGCTCCACCTTGCACGCCTGAGCGTCATCCGAAAGCCCTTTCAACTGCTCTTTGGCCTGGTCCAGGCGCTCCAGGGCAGCAGCCATTTCGAGCATGTGCACCTTGGCCCCTGGCTGCGTATCGGCACTGATGAAGATGCCGCTGCCACCGCGCATGGCGACATGCCCATCGGTGCGTAGTTCCGCCCCCGCCCCTCGGGGTTTGCGCTCAGCGTCAACCATATGCCCCAGATTGAGCTGGCTCTTGCCGCTGTGCTCGGTACTGAGCTTGATGTGCTCCTGCCCACGCGTATCGTCCAGGCGGAACTTGTTATTGGCCGGGGTCCGCAGCACATTGCGCTTGTAGTTGCGCAGCGTCACGTGGTCGGGATGTTCACTGTCGTGTAAGGCATGGGCGATGTAGGGACGGTCCGGGTCGCCTTGCTCGAACGCCACCGCCACTTCGGTCCCGCAGATCAGCGGCAGGTGCAGGCCATGGGTGTCACCCGCGTAAGGCCGTGCCAGTCGTAGCCAGACGCTCTCCTCGCCTGCTCGCCAGGTGTCCCGGTCGAACAGAAAGTTGACCCGGTAGCGCCCCTCCATGTCGATATGGCCGTAAGGATCGTTCTTTTGCGTACTCGTGACCCGCGCCGGCACCGTTCCGGCAATCTGTGGCTTGCCCAGCAATCTTGGCCGAAAGCCTATCGTCTCCGAGTAGGGAATTGCGTCGAACTTGGCTTCCAAGCTACGGTCGCGTGCTGCCTCGACGGTCAGATGGGTGATGACCACGCCAGGCTCGAAGACCTGCGGCGCCCCGTCAGAGACCGTCAGCACTTGACCTGGGGCCAGCGTCACGCTGCTGCTGACACCGTTGCAACGGGTCTTGTCGTTGAGAAAGCGTTCATGATTCAGGCGTGCGTAGAAGTAGCCGCTTTCGCTGAGCAGGTCCTCGTCTTGGTCAATTGCGTCACCCAGCGCGGTATAGGGTTCGCCATAGTGATAGCCTTCGCCGTACGTAGTGGTGTCACCGCGGCTGTGATCAACCTCACCATCCAGGAACGCAGCCCCGTCCCGGTGGTGGTAGGCACGCACGTTGATGTGCTGCTCCACGACCTGATGCTCAACCTGCAGCGCCCACACGCCGTCCTGCCCATTGCTGGTCAAACCCGACAGAGGCCGATGCGGCAACTTGACGCCAAACTGGTAGTGCCGTTGATGGTCGTGAAACTCGACGACATCAATGTACAGCCGATCGTTGTGAGTGAAGCGATACCAGATGCCGACTTCCGCCAGCAGACGGCTGATGAAGGCCAGATCGCTCTCGCCGTACTGCATGACCTGTTCACGCTTGGGGTATTCACGCGCCAGGTCGAACACGAAGTGCTGCCCTTCCAGCTGATGGCGACTGCGCAAAATGCTTTCGACAATTTCCGGTACCGATTGATGCTGATAGATTCGGTACTGTTTGCCACGCCCGACCAATGCCAGGTGCGCTTCAAGGGTGACTTCGTAGCGTGCTCCATCCCGGGAGTCGGAGACACGCTTGAAGCCGGTCATCACGCCATGCACTGTGCGTGAGGCGCCGTCAGGCATTGGAAGTTGTGCGGTCAGTGCAGACTTGCCCAGATGGAAACTGGCATCCTTCCCCAGGATTTTCCCAACGTCGATATCCTGCTCAGGGGAGGTGAATTCGACGGTGTACTTGAACGGCTGGCTGAGCCACTCTTCACCTTTGAACGACAGCACATCGAGCTCGGCGGCAAGGCCTTCAACTTCAAGCTGGTACTGGTTATGGGTGGAACCCATTGTTGGCTTCGCCATGATCAAGCCCCCTCTGTAGCCAGCAGCGCTGTATCGTGTTCATCCGAAAAGCTCAAACTGATACCAGCGTCTTCGCAGTACCCGAGCGTCACAGCTTGTGTTGGCTGACCGAGGGCTTGGCGCTGCAGCAACTGTTGGCTGAGGACCGGCAGGATCTGCTGGTTAAGCAAGCTATCGATATTGCGAGCGCCGGTATCGGGCAAAAGGCAGGCGGCGACCAGCGCTTCGTAGAGCGAGTCATCAACCTCACATTGCAGGCCGTAATGGCGTAGCAAGCGTTTGGCCACTTGATCAAGCTTGATGGCGACTATGCGCTTGAGTGCATCGCTCCCCAGCGGGCGGAAGATCAAGGTCTGGAAGCGCGCCAACAGCGCAGGCTGGAAGTGTTCGCGCAGCACGGGACGCAGTAGTTCGTGCAGTACCGCGTCCTCAATGTCTGGCTGCCGCTCGACACTGCCTTGCAGCAGGTCACTACCCAGGTTGGAAGTCATCAAGATGACCGTGTTGCGGAAATCGATCTCTCGGCCTTCACCGTCTCGCATGAAACCGCGATCGAATACCTGATAGAACAGGTTGAGCACATCACGGTGGGCCTTCTCGACTTCATCCAGCAACACGACGCTATAGGGACGCTGGCGAACAGCTTCGGTGAGTACGCCACCCTGGCCGTAGCCCACATAACCCGGCGGCGACCCCTTGAGTTGGCTGACGGTGTGCGCCTCCTGGTATTCAGACATGTTGAGCGTGATCAATGACTTCTCGCCACCGAACAGACTGCTGGCTAATGCATGGGCCGTCTCCGTCTTGCCGATACCACTGGTCCCGACCAGCAGGAACACGCCCATCGGTGATTTGTCGTCAGTGAGGCCCGTTCGGGCGGCGCGCAGTCGTTGGGCAAGAGCAAGCAGCGCGGGGTCTTGACCAACAACACGCTCGGCCAACTGCTCTTCCAGGTTCAACAAGCTGGCATGTTCATCCTTCAGCAAGCTGCCCAGAGGCACGCCCGTCCAGTCGGCGATCACTTCAGCGACACTGCGTGCGCACACGTCGAGTGACAGCAGTGGCCGGCTCCCCTGCACGTAGCTGAGTTGTGCTTGAAGCCGAGCGCAGAGAGCTGTATCGACCTGCTCGGCCTGGCGAGCGTTGAGCAGTTGATGGGTGAGATCAAGCTCTTGCTGGTACTGCAGCTCCAACGCGCCTTGCTGACTCTCCAGTTGCACCAGTTGAGCAGTGATCTTCGCCAAGCGACGCTCATCCGAATTACCGGTAAGCTGTGCGTCGTCTTCCAGCGCCATCCGCTCTGCCGTGAAGGCCATCTTCTGCGACTTCAGCTGGACCAGAGCCTGAGGTTCGCAGTCCAAGCTCATGCGTACCCGCGCACAGGCGGTATCGATCAGATCTACAGCTTTGTCGGGTAAACGGCGCCCCGTCAAAAAGCGGCGAGACAAGCTGACTGCGGCCTGCACCGCAGCGTCTTGAACATGCACACCGTGATAGCTGGCATACCGCGCTTTGAGCCCTCGCAGCATCACACAGGCATTGGCATCATTTGGCTCATCGACCTTGATCATCTGGAAGCGGCGTTCCAGCGCAGCATCGCGCTCGAAGTACTGCTTGTATTCACTCCAGGTGGTGGCAGCGATGGTGCGAAGCTCCCCACGTGCCAAGGCAGGCTTCAGCAAGTTCGCCGCATCTGCGCCCCCTGCCTGATTGCCCGCGCCGATCAGGGTGTGCGCTTCATCAATGAAGAGCAGCACCGGAGTTTCCGACCGCTGAACGGCATCGATCACGTTTTTCAGCCGTTGCTCAAACTCACCTTTGACACCTGCGCCCGCTTGTAGCAACCCCAGGTCCAGCGTACGAATACACACGGGCTTCAAGCTATCGGGCACATCGCCGCTGGCGATGCGTAAAGCCAGCCCCTCGACCAGTGCGGTTTTTCCGACACCCGGGTCGCCTACCAGAATGGGGTTGTTCTTGCGCCGACGGCTCAGTACATCGATCACCTGGCGAATCTCATCGTCACGGCCGAACACCGGGTCAATCTGCCCTGCTGCGGCCTTGGCAGTCACGTCATGGCTAAACTGGTCCAGAATAGCGAGCAATGCCGCATCACCACGTGAGGCGACTACGGCCTTGGACTCATCTGACACTTCTGACTCGAACAGTGATGCCTGCTTCGGTTGACCTTCTTCCGAATTGAATTCAAGCAGCGCTTCCATTTGCTTCGATTGCACTGTAGCGATGCTCGACAGAGGCCAAGCGGTTGAACATTTCAGCAAGGTTGGCGTTTCAAATAGCGCCTCCAGCAAATGAACGGATCGCAATTGCGTACAGTCGCGATTCAACGATGCCAGCAACCAGGCATTGGTGATCAGTTGCTGCACTTCACCGCTCAGCTGAGGTTTGCTGAGAACGCTGCGCGGCAATGTATTGAAGTGATCAAGCAGTCCCTCCCAGATGGCATCCATATCCCACTCGTAACGGCGGGCGATGACCACGAGATCGCCTTCACCTTGCTCAAACAACTTCAACAGCCAATGTTCAACAGTGATATGACTGTGCCCACGTGCCTGGCATAAAGATGCCGCCGCCGTGAGTGCCTGGGTACAATATGAGTTGAGCCGGCGAAGCAAGCGTGTAGGATCGTGCGCCATACAGGGCATCCTTGTCGTCAATGTTCAGCATGTCGCCACAAATGCGAGCGCGTCTGAATCTCTGAGGTGTATTTGGCTGAACGCCCGCGCACGGACGCTCAACCCAAGACACTGGAACCAGTCAACCAGCCAGGGCTGACAACCAGGACTTACCCTGCCGCAGAGGCGCTAGGGCGTTCATTCCAAGAGTCCGAATGGATGATGTTCCCATCCTTGAATGCCCAGGTGATCTTTTCGTAGCGCAGCTCGACCAATTCCAAGTGATTGTGCTTTTCTTTCGCTGGATCTTTGACGTCGTGCATTTTTGGTGCAACTTTCACGACCTTGACGTTTTCCAGTTTGGTGTTGAAATACTCCACTTCCTGCCCAGCATCATTGATCTTGTACCATTTGAACTCCGCCTCTTTAAGCGTCTGCCCAGTAGTCACGGCCTTATAGAGATAAGGAGAGGACGCGTCTATCTCCTTGGTGAAAACAAAAGGCGTATGGATGCGCGTCCCGGTTAATTTGCCAGTATTGTTATCAGTGGGGATATAGAGATCATGATCTTGACCGACCACTTCAACACTACCCTCACGACCCTTTACATCCACCGAGCCTTTGATATCGGCTCCGCCATCGTCTTTCAGCCACAGATAAACAGGAATAGCCATTTAGAAGTTCCTCATTCAAGCGTTGGGAGTCGCGGAGTGCGACAAGGGTTGCAATCCCGAGGCCGTAGTCGAGGGCTGACAAGCCCCCGCCTCCGGCACCAGGCGAATTTCAACTCGGCGATTAGCCGACCGTCCTTGTTCCGTGTCATTGCTTGCAACGGGCTCACTCGCCCCCAAGCCCTGCACTGCGAAGCAGTTGCTGGGTATGTCACCCATGTGTTGAATCCAGTCGTGAACTGCTGCGGCGCGTGCTCGTGACAAGCGCAGGTTCTGTTCGTCACTGCCCGTCGCATCGGTGTGGCCCGTGATCACGATCAACCAACCTGGCTGGGCCTTGATGCCTGCAAACGCATTCACCAGGAACTTGGTCGACGCTGGCTTCAACTGCGCGCTGCCACTGTTGAACAGCGACAAGCTGTCCAGGCGAACCGTGCGAGGCTTGTCAGGCACGCCTTGAGGCAGTGCCGGGATGCGGTGGCCGTTGATCGCAGCCAGCAGTGAAGGACGTAATCTTTCGCCTTGATACAGCCCGATACCGAGTGACCACGGCTCCCCCTGGCGGTAGTAGTGATCCAGACGCTGCGCATCCTGGCGAAGCACCATCAGTGCCTCCTGGCGCTGCGACACTTTGTCCGCATCGGAGCTCAGCGAAACAGTGCTGTAGCGTCGCAAGTCATCGGTGACCTGGCGTATCAGGAGTGTGTTTTGCCTGGCAGAGCTGATCAGTGCGACGCAAGCCGTCAGCACGAACAACCAGACCCCAATCACCACGGCCCCGCTTCGCCGACTGTGTTGAGCCCTGCCGGGCAGCAAATGGAGGAGCGTATCGGGAAAGGGCAATGGCGCGTTGGCATGATTAGCCACACCACTGAAGGAAAGGCCTGTCCGCTCCTGCAGCCAACGGTGCCAGAGGTTGCTGTCACGCGCCCCCTCAGACCTGGGAACAAATGCAACCGCAACGGCGAACGCAGTTGCGATTTCTGCGTGAGAATCACGCCTGCCCATTTCGGACAAGCACGCTTCGTTCAGCCAACCAACGGCTGCGTTCAACTGCACTGTGGCTCGCAGTCGATCGGCTTGGATTCCTGGTTCTGTGCCCCTGCACTGCCATTCGGAAAGTGTCAGGCACTCACCCGCCTCACGAACTCGCACAGGCGATGCTTCAGCCTCCCAGCTGAACCAGGGCGACGCCCCAATTGCGCTCGGGAAGTAGCCCACAATCAGCAGCCGAAGCGGTATACCTCGCTTGCGCACTATCGCAACCTGGTGGCACAAGCTGTGTATCTGGTTCGCAAGCACTGCGCCGTCAGTATGGGCACTGGGGTTGACAAGCCACATGACACTGAGCTGCCCGTCCCACGACGGCCGCTCCAGCAAGAGATCGGCTACAGTTGCGGACAACTTCAAAAGATCGGGCACTGGCACATAACATCCCTCACCTGTTACCCGTGGCGCCAAATGCTCAGCAGACGAGGCCTCAAACAGTTCGGGCAATCCATCGCCGACCACTATAACCATGGGATGACGGTACGATCCGGCAGGCAGGCTGACACCACTGCACCACTGCAGCTGTGTACGTTTTGCAGCACGCGAAATCCGGCGCCAACCCAACACCACCAAAGCAGCGACTACCAGAACAGCGATGGCTTGCAGCTCTACAGCCAGCGGCAACGTGGCAATCAACAACAAGGACAGCGCACCGGCCCATAGCCAAAGCCCTTGCTTGTGTATCTGCGGCATTACGCTCATTCCTGCACCGGCAAGAGTGAGGCCACTGCTTCACCTAACGCGTTATCAAGCCCCCACCAGGCGCCTACCAACAGGGCAGCGGCCATCACGATGTGAACCAGAGGAGCGCGCAGCCATCCCCAGATCGGTATCCGTGGACCAGTGTCTAGCGGGATGACCAGCGACTGGCTTGGGACCAGAGGTGGCACCTCAGCAGAGATGGCAGTCAACAACTGCTGCCGCTCTGGGTGGTTGGCATCTCGATAGCGGCCGAGGAAACCAAGCATCAGCACCCGCTGAAAGACCGTGAGTACATGAGGGTGCACGGCTGCTTCACGTAGCACAGCGCGCATATCTTCGTAGAGCGACTCACCCGCCTGGTGGCTGCTGAAGAACTTTGCCTGCAAGGTCTCCATCGCCCAATCCTCATGGGCCTGCCCCTCGGCGCAAGCAAGCACCGTCTCGTCCAGCAGGGCACATTGCGCATGACTGATCAGATCGATGCTACGGCGATCAAGGCCACCGTCCTGTAGCGTGGCTCGCACATGCTCGACATCAGCTACGCAACGTGACCAAAGCTCCGGACTACTGTGCGCCTCGGTACCGTGTCGCAGTTCGACGACCAGCAGATAGGTGTCCTGCAGCAACGCATCGATATCCACCTTGGATGGGGCGCTCTTCTGTGCCATACGGTTCATGAGCGAAGTACCGCGAATAATTCGAGCTTGACCTCCTGGAACACACTCGGGACATAGAGCGCACAGACCCCATCAACCAGCATGGCACGCCCCTTTTCATGACTGAGGTCGAGTGCGAAGTACTGATTCTCCAGCCGTAGCGGTATTGCCGCCGGTACATGGCTCAAAGGTTTCAGAGGAACGCCATCGAGCGCCGCATTGACGAGATGGTCCACGTCATCGGGAGAGCCGATCTTGCACAGCCGGGGGAACTGGCTTTGAATTTGAACGGCCGGAAGCCGGCAGCGAACCGAGAGATAGAAGTCAGCACCATCCGGCTCAAGCAGACGTGGATCGCTCAGAGAAACCTGCCAGCGATTTGCGCTGCGCGCCTCCAGGATCAAGGCCAGCACACGGGACGGCAGGCTCGCCTCCAGCAACGTCGAAAGGGTACGCATCAACGGCGGGAAAACAGCCTCGAGATCTGCATGCTGGTAGGCAGGTATGTCCTCTATGTGCTGGTCTAACGAGAAGGTCAGCAGACCACCTGCAAGCTTCACCAACTCTTGATACACCTGTTCCGGATGCCGAGCAGGCTGCGCTTTCAGGTCTGCCAACACAGGCTGGTAGGTGTTCAGTGCGTTGAGCAACCAGAACAACGTGACATCCGCAACAGCAAAGTCCGCCATGCGCTGGTTGCTCTCCCGGCGCATCCCCATCAAACGCTCACGCTTGGCGGACAGCTGGGTCAACAAGTTGTCGAGTTGAAGTAACAACCCAGCATGAGCATCAAACCTCAACAACGGTGGGATGTAGGTATCATCAATTGCCCACCCATCCTTGCCATCACACAGCAAACGAGCCACCGGGCAGGTCAAGTAATCCGCATTATCGTTATCCGCCAGACGCAAGCTCAGCGCATGTTCGAGCACGCTGATTGACTGCATTTCACCGGTGTAGAGATCCTTGGTATCACGCCATACCTGGTGATATCTGATGGGCCGCTCAGCGCTACCACCCTCAAACAGGCAGTTGTTACCATTGGCCTGTTCCAGTGGCAAAGCGAGCACAACCGTTGCCGTCTGGACATCGCCGGACAATACCCGAGAGAGCTCCAGGGCACTGGGCAGTCGATCCAACCGATCGGTGTCAATCAAAGTACCGTCTGGCAGGCACAACTGAAGCCGAGTGGCCATCAGCTTGCCCAACCTCAGCGCCTCTGCATCAAACGCCACATGGCGGATGCCCCAAGGGTGAACCAGGGCCAGTGAGGCAATACTATGATTTGTCCACGATTCAAAGCGGGCCTGCTGCTGAAATTGCTGCGCAGACAACACCACTCCGGACGCCCATAAAGGCCGATCGATTTTCACGTCATATACTCCTGCAACCGCAATCAAGATTTTGCTTTGGGCATCTGCGAAACCAGTGATAGGTTGATGTCCATACCCTCCACTTGGAAATGCGGCACAGCAAATAACTTGACCCTGAAGAAGCCCGGGTTGTCATCAATATCTTCGACAACCACTTTTGCCTGTCTCAGCGGGTGAGAGGCTTGCAAGTCATCGCCTGGATCGGTCATCTCGGTGACCAAGCCACTGACCCACCTATTGAGTTCCAGCTCCAGCAACCTACGGTCTTTGGTTGTACCAATATTCTCTCGCTGGATCAGTTTCAGATAATGCGCAATGCGTGAAAGCAGGAACACATAGGGCAGACGCGAATTGATGCGGCTATTCGCTGTGGCCTCCGCCGTGTCATAGATGGCCGGCTTGTGCGCTGAGTTGGCCGAGAAGAAACATGCGTAGTCACGATTCTTGTAATATGAGAGCGGAATCAAGCCCAGATTGGCAAACTCAAACTCTCGGGTCTCCGGGATCATCACTTCCGAAGGGATCTTGACCTGGCTACCTGTCCCCATGTCGTACAAATGGATCGGCAGGTTTGTAACAGCGCCACCGGACTGCGGCCCTCGGATCTGCACGCACCATCCATTAGCGATGAAGCTCTTGACCATGTTGGCCGCGAACGCGAACGTTGCACTTATCCACAAATACTTGCTGTGGTCCGGCCCCTTGACTCGCTCCTCATAGTTGAAAGATCGCACAGGGTTCGTAGCAGCCCCATAGGGAAGACGCCCCAATGTGCGCGGTGTCATCCCGCCCGTATAACGGGCATCGTCAGTTTGCCTGAAGCTGTTCCACTTAATATACTCAGCCCGATCCATGTGACTACCGAGATCCTTGATCGCGGCCACTTCTTCCATGGTGTTCTTTCCGAAAAATTCCGGACCAACCGAGTACAAGAATGGCATATGCGATGCAGCTGCCACTTTCGAGACATTCCGCAACAATGCAATGTCTTGCGGCTCTCGCCCAAACTCGTAATTCGAAACCGCCGCCGCGATGGGCTCACCGCCAGGCGTATCGTATTCCTGAGTATAGGTATGCAGATACAAACCGCTTTGCGAGATCTCAGGCGCGTCCTCAAAGTCCTGCGCCAGATGCTCCTGACTGATATCAAGCAGCTCGATTCGGACGTTTTGACGGAAGTCCGTTTGGTCAATCAACGACTTCGCACCGCGCCAGATTGACTCGACACGCTGAAAATCCGGGTGATGCATGACCGCGTCTAGCTGACTGCTGATCTGGGCATCAATTGAAGCAATGTGCTCATCCAGCAACGCCCTGTCCAGCCGTTCTACCTTCGGGGAGACTTGCTTGAGCCGGTCTAGGAAAACACGTACCGATGCAGTAACGCGCTCATTAGCCGTCGCCTCCGATAGCACCTCCACACTTTGGAATGACTCAATGCTTCCCATTTGGTCAAGTGGTTCAAGGTTTATTCTTTCGAATAACGCGTGATAGACACTATGGTTTTCTTCCACCTGCACAGTGGCGCCACGCGATTGCGCAGAAGATTGTTCTTCGGACATTTTTGGCTTCCCGTCAATCGTGATGATGGTTTTCTAGCGCTCGTCTTGAGGTGCAAGGGCGGCTAGCTCCTTACGCAGCTCATCACTCAGCGCCTCATCTTTAAGTATCCGCTCCAGCTCTGCCCGGAACGTCGCGTTATCTAGAAGATTGGCCTTCAACTCGCGCAACAGATTTCGCATCGCCAACAGCGCACGCAACTGAGGAATCTGTCGAGCAACCTGCTCTGGCTCGAAGTCCTTCATACGCTGAAAGCCCAGTTCGACCGGTGTCTCGCCACCGTCGCCCGATAACGTATCTTCAACAATAAGCTTGAGACTCGGAGAGAGGTCGGACAGCACACTATCAAAATTATTCTTGTTGATATTTACCTTCGGCCGCTCTGACAGCGGGCGCTGTTCCTTGCCGTTGCTGTAGTCCCCCATCAGCATGAGCTTAAGCGGAAGCTCCACCTTGCGCTGGGCACCACCTGTGTGCAGATCAAGCTTGATATTGACACGTGCCTTCGGCACTTCATTCTGAAAGCTGTTTGAAGCCATATCACCTCCTGCGAACTGGATTCCTAGCGGGAACCAGCGCCTCAAATGAGCACCATCGGACCCCCAACAAAATTGATCAGAGCCGGTCGAGCTATCGCGCACGACCGTTTGACCGAAAGCACTGCACGGGAGTGCTTTCCCTATAACCGTGCCCCATCTTTTCGCGCTGCGCCAGCTTCTTTAAAAAACAGAGAAACTTCCTACAAATCATGCGCAAAAAGACAATAAATATCCGGAGTAAAACGCCAGGATGCCAACAATTTCACTCCAATAAAGCAACCAAAGCATCATCAGCGCATTGATCTATATCAGTAGAAAAATCCTCGCGAACAAAAATTACCAACATGCACAGAAGGCTAAATATTTCCATAAGTCGACACAAAATCGGAAACTTCCGACAAATTCAATAGAGCTACACCATTCCCCAAAACAGTCAATAGGACACATGAACTAACTCACATTAGCGAGCAAGACCTCATTGTTGACAAACACTACCCATGTGATTTTTCAGCAAGGCTTGTATGAACTACGGCGCGAACTCCAGCAACACTGAACCCAAGGCAGAGTCGTATCGCGGCGACTTCCACGCCCTTGACTGTCCTTGCCAAAGCGATATCTCTACACGTCCGGACACCGAACGCTCCGCAGGTCTTGCGACCCTGTGAGAAATGGAGGTCCCTTGGCATTGAGGGCACACGCCCAACAATGCCAAGCTGAGTGGAACAAAAAATTGGATCGCCCATGATTACAGCCTCCCTGGCCACCAAGACTGCTTACTCTTCGCCTTCGGGCCTCAGCCGATGACCGCTTGGGTTTCGCAATGAACCTGCGCCAACTGCAATGCTTCCTTGCCGTAGCCGAAGAACGCCACTTCACCCGTGCAGCCGATCGCTTGCACATCGAACAGTCCCCACTATCCCGCATCATCCGAGACCTGGAACACGATCTGGGCGTAACGCTGTTCGAACGCGGCGCCGGTATCGGCACTTGCCTGACGCCCGCAGGCAAGGCCCTGGCAGAATCTGCCCCGCGCATCTTCAGGCTGGTCGATCAAGCACGAAGCAACACGCTGGCCGCCGCAGCCGGTTCACGTGCGACACTGCGCATCGCCCTGTCCGACGGCATCCTGCCCAAGCGTCTGGCGGCGCTTTTGGCCTGCTGCCGTGAGGAAGAGCCCGATATCCACCTGCAGCTGTGCGAGGTCCCCCTGGGCGAACAGCTCAAAGGCCTGCAGCACAATCTGTTCGATGTCGGCTTTGCCTGTGTCCCAGGCGAGCCACATGGGATTTGCAGCGAAACGCTGTGGCAGACCGAACTGATGGTTGCCCTCCCTCCCCGTCATCCCTTGCTGGTTCACAAGCACGTGCCCGTGGCCGAGCTGAAAGCCTGCCCCCTGGTGCTGTTCCATCCCGATCTGCAATCCGGGTTGCATCAGCAGGTCATGTCGTTGCTGACCGGCACGGAGTCGGCAATCACCGTGGCCGCACATGCCTCCAGCCAAGAAATGCTGATCTCCTTGGTAGCCGCAGGGTACGCCGTGGGATTGAGCTGTGCCGCTCAGTTGAAGGCGCACGCCACTGAAGACATCGTACTGCGCCCACTGGCCGGTGAGCCCGTTCGGCTATCAACGCACCTGCTCTACGCGGCGTACGAACCCGACACGCCCCTGTCGCGCTTTATCCATCGCGCACGACGGATAGCGGCCGCACCGCGCTAATGGTTCGCCGTGCGCGGACCCGATCGGTCTGCAGCAGACAAACTCAGCATCGGAAGCGAAACCTCATGCGACAACTTCGTGTAGGCCGCTGAGCTGCAGGTCCTCTAACTCAATGCTTTGCGACTAAGACTTGTTGCGTCTGTTTCAGACAATTTGTATCTGCTCGTTGAGCCGCCCTTTTTTGGGCATCGCTCAAACGTCTTTCGTCTTGCCGCCGTTTCACGCCAAGCGCTGCATAGGCGTTCGTCGCTGGATTGCGACGCATCCATGCCAGAAGACCACGGGATAGGTTGTAGGGGATTTCTGCTGAACGTCTTGTGAGCACGGCGCGGTCATCAATCCGGTGAGTGCGTGTTCCGCATTGTTTGCTGCGCAGTCGCTGCGGCAAGCGCCGAATGCGGGCACATCCTCAATCGACGTCAACGGACGTCCAGGAGAGTCAATGATGACCCAGCCCATCCAGGCACTGGTGCTCGACACCGAACACCGCATCCTTCGCCGCCCCGACGTGGAGCGCAAGACCGGGTTCAAGCGTGCGCACATCTATGCGCTGATCGCTCAGGGCAAGTTCCCCAAGCCCATCAAGCTCGGTGTGCGTGCGGTCGGTTGGGATTCGCTGGAGGTCGAGCGCTGGCTGATCGACCGCGTTTCACCGCGCGACTGAGGGCCGCCGTCATGCACGTGACTGCGATCGTCTCGACCAAAGGCGGGGTGGGTAAGACCACCACCGCTGCCAATCTCGGCGGCTTGGCCGCCGATGCAGGGCTGCGGGTTCTGCTGCTGGACCTGGATGTGCAGCCCATTCTGTCCAGCTACTATACCCTCCCCGCTCGGGCACCGGCCGGCTGTTACGAGCTGCTGGCCTACAACGAGAGCCGGCCGTCCCAACTGATCTGCAGGACCGCCATCAAGGGCCTGGACCTGGTGGTTTCGAATGACGCACAAGGCCAGTTGAACACTCTGCTCTTGCATGCACCCGATGGTCGGCTGCGGCTGCGCTACCTGCTCAGGGAAGAGCTCAAGCTCAACCAGCCTCAGGCCTCGGATGCTTGGCTCACCGATGACGCCCTCAGGCTGGTAAGCAAGACTGTTTCCGACAAATTGCGCGCTCACCTGTTGAAGCACGGCATCGAAGGCATACCGGAGCGCAACACCGCCGTGTTCAATGTTTTAAAGCCATATGGAAAGCGACTGTCACCAGTGACAGTGGCTGGTCGCAAAGTTTGACCTTCCTGAAGCTCTCGCCGGCGTTGATCTGGGGCAGCGACGAGCGCCCGGCGCCCTTCGCGGGGACTGTCACAGTCGATCCGCTGTCTGACGAAGCTCCGCCCCCTGGTGAGGCAGAACCACCCGTTCAAGTTGAATCACCGTCCACGCCCACCGCCCCTGAGGAAGCCCTGATGGACTTCCTGCCGGTGTTTCTCGATGAGGCACCGCTCCCGGGAGCTGGCGCAGAAGATATCTCCACCGGCCAAGCCTTCTTGCAGTGGCTGGAACAGGGCATCCGCTCGCATCGGCTGATCGTCAATGACGCGAAAGCCCTGGTCCACACGGTGGCGGACACCCTGTACCTGGCTACCCCGAGCATCCTCCAGCGCTACTGTCGCGTACACCCCGATATTGCGAGCTTGGCCAAGCAAGATCAGCAACAGGATTGGGAATGGCTGCAGCGCCAGTTCGAGCGCCAGCGCGCTCATCGCAAGCAGCCGAACGGCTTGAACATCTGGACCTGCCAAGTCACTGGCCCCCGCAGATCGAGGCGTCTGCACGGCTATCTGCTCAAGGATCCCAAGGATCTGATGGGCGATATCGCCTTCAACAACCCTTACCTGCAACTGCTACCACCGGAGCCCGATCCAGAACAAACCGTGCCGCCCGTCACCTGATACGACAATACGAAGTGTCGCGAAACACTTTCATGCGTTGACACAGGTAGCCTGCGCGGTTGAATGTTCTGCCTGTGACGCTGATGCATTTAGCACACGCCCAGGCCATCTGGATCTTCAAGGTGGCGGTGCAGTGGTTCACTGCACAGATCCAGCCCTGATCGCATCGCTTCCGCTCCCGCGATCAATCGACCCTCAGATCGATGGAAGCACTGCAATCCACACCCTCGACGAGCCCATCCGTCGAGGGAGGGCCTTTCTCTTTTTGGAGGCCCTATCATGAAAACGGAACTGGCTCTGTATCAAGCGCTGATCGCAATCAACGTTCCAGAGTCCAAAGCCACTGCTGTCATAGAAGCTCTGGAGGCAGATTTGACGACGCTCCTGGTAACCAAAGCAGATCTGGCCGCCCTTCGCGGCGAGCTTCTAGCCCAACTGGCTCAGCAGGAAAACAAGTTGCTGCTGCGCACTGGCATGATGCTCTCCGCGAGCACCGGTATTCTGATCGCAGTCCTGAAGTATCTGTGAGCCTCACGATCCTTGATCACCAAGCAGCAACCTTCCTTTCGGAGGTTGCTGCTCACTCGCCCTATCCCAGTGGAACCAATCGATTTTCGAGCAAGGCATCACGCGCTGAGAGGCGGATCAGCTGCGCGCTGAATTCAAGCGAGAACTCGCCACGTTTCGTAGCGAACCAATCTCGGATATGACCACTGCGGCTATCGCAGTAGCAGGCATCATTCTCAATATCGTTCTATTGATCATCTGATCAACCACCACCTCCCGCAGGGGCTGCTTTGATAAGAGCCCCCGCGGTTCGCTGCTTCACAGTGTGCCGAAGGCGACCGCTCGCGGCTCTGGCATCGCGACATGTCTAGCCGCACGAAACCCACTTTCCACCGCCAGACCATCCAGATAGACGGTCAACTGTCTGGTCGCTGCCTCGATGTTGCCCTCTACGCACAGATCGAGCCGATCGGCCCAGTCCTGCATCATTCGGCGCCGCTGCTTCACATATTCAGCGTGGTTGTACGCAGCACTGACCTTGTCAGGGTCCGCATGCGAGAGCTGGGCATCGATCCAGGCCTTCGGATAGCCGATTTCATGCAGCGCCGTGGACAGCGTCCCGCGCATCCCATGCCCGGTCAGCAGACCGGTATAGCCCAAGCGGTGCAAGGCATTGTTGAGGGTATTTTCGCTCATCCGATCATTGAGATCGTAGCGATGGGCAAACAGGTACTTCTGCGCTGGCCGCACCTCCTGCAGCAACTGCCGCACGATGTCCTTGGCCTGCTCGGACAACGGCACGATGTAGGGGGGAATCTCCTGCGCCCGGCGTCCCTCCTTGCGCATTTCCAGCTGCAGCTGCTTCACCACCTCGGGTGGGATCGTCCACACTCCCTGCTGCAAGTCGAACTGGTCCGGCGTGGCAAGCCGCAGTTCGCCGGTGCGCACGCCCGTCAATAGCAGCAGGCGCAGGCCAAGACGGGTCTGCAAGGCACCGCCATACCCGGCAATGGCGCGCTGCAAGTCAGCCAGCTCAGGAAGGCGCAGGAATGGATTGTGGGTTACAGGCGGTTTGGGCGCTGCCACCACATCAAGGTCCGAGGCCGGGTTCAGCTCCAGCCCGGTGCCTTAACCAGTGCAAAGCGAAACAGCTGCATGAACCAGGTCCTGACCTTCTCGGCCACGGTATAGGCTCGACGCAGCTCAATCCTGGCCAACACATCCAGCAAATCGTGCCGCTTGATGGCGTAGATCGAAGATTTGCCCAAGGCTGGCAACACGTCGTTGTTGAAGATGCGCTCGATCTGCTCCAGCGTGCTCTGCCGGCCCTTCTTGAGCACACGACTGCGGTGCTCAAGCCAAAGCGCGTACATCGCCTGGAAGGTGTTCTGCTCTGCAAGGTTGTGGGTATGGCGTTGATGCCGGCGATGCGTGCAGGGGTTGGTGCCCTGGGCGATCAGCCGCCGCGCTTCGTCGCGCAGCGAGCGTGCCTGACGCAGACCGACTTCGGGATAGGTACCGAGGGACATGCGCTTTTGCTTGCCAGCCCATGAGTAGCGGAAATGCCACGATTTGCCGCCAGCTCCGCTCACGCCGAGTGAAAGACCATCGCTATCGCCGAGAGTGTAGTCCTTGCCAGTGGCCTTGGCCTGGCGGACGGTTGCATCTGAGAGTGCCATGTACGAGCTCCTGAACATGAAATTCAGGGCTAGATGCTCGTAACGCTCGACGCTCCTTCCCAGCAACAAACCGCCACGGTGGAAGTCCGGATTTCATGGACTAATTTCTGGACTAAAAAAGTCTGGATGCCCATGGATCGGAGTGGCTTTGACTGGAACGAAAAAAGACGCCGAAGCGTCTAATTTCAACGACTTACAGACTTCCATGGAAATCTGTAGATCTATAAATGGAGCGGGAAACGAGACTCGAACTCGCGACCCCGACCTTGGCAAGGTCGTGCTCTACCAACTGAGCTATTCCCGCGTCGTGATAGGCGCCATTCTAACGAGCTGCCAGCGAAGGTCAACCCCTTGATTCAAAAAAACTTTTACTTCTGCTCCGAGCCTTCGCGCAAGTGCGGCCACGCCGCCAGCAGGTAGTGCACCATCGACACCAGCGTCAATCCTGCCGACACCAGCAGCAACGCGTAGCCCAACGCGACCCAGAAGGTCAGTATTGGCGGATTGCCCAGAAGGATCACCAGCGCCAGCATTTGCGCAGCAGTCTTCCACTTGCCGAGGTTGGACACCGCCACGTGCGCCCTTGCGCCCAATTCGGCCATCCACTCGCGTAGCGCCGAGACCACGATCTCGCGACCGATGATGATGGCCGCTGGCAGCGTCAGCCAGAAGTTGGCATGCACCTGCACCAGCAGCACCAAGGCGACGGCGACCATCAGCTTGTCTGCCACAGGATCCAGGAACGCACCGAAAGGCGTGCTCTGTTGCAGTCGACGCGCCAGATAGCCGTCGAGCCAGTCGGTCGCAGCAGCAATCGCGAACACACTGCTGGCCGCTACGTAACTCCAGTGATAAGGCACGTAGAAGAGCAGGATGAAGATCGGAATGAGCAGGACGCGTAGAACGGTGAGCAGGTTTGGAATATTCATCGATACGACTGGCTGCAGGTTGAGCCCGGCATTCTACTCGCTATGCAGGCTGGCATAAATCGACTCGGCAAGCTTTTTACTGATGCCGGGCGCCTTGGCGATCTCATCGGCACTTGCCCGGTTCAGCTCTTGCAGGCCGCCGAAATGTTTCAGCAGGTCGCGACGGCGCTTGGGGCCGACCCCAGCCACATCCTCCAGGCTGGACGTTCGGCGAGCCTTGCCGCGTCGCGCACGGTGACCGGTGATGGCAAAGCGGTGAGCCTCGTCGCGAATTTGCTGGATCAGGTGCAGCGCCGGCGAGTCGCCCTTGAGGGTGAACTCGTGGGCTGCATCGTTGAGATACAGCGTTTCGAAACCGGCCTTGCGGGTCACGCCCTTGGCCACCCCGAGCAGGGTGAGGTCGGTGAAGGCCAATGACTGCATGACCTCTCGCGCCATATTCAACTGACCCTTGCCACCATCGACCAGCAGTACATCCGGCAGCTTACCCTCCCCGTCCTTGATGCGCCCGAAGCGGCGAGTCAGGGCCTGCTGCATCGCGGCATAGTCGTCGCCGGCCGTCACACCTTCGATGTTGAAACGGCGGTAGTCAGACTTGATCGGGCCCTCGGGACCAAATACCACGCAAGACGCCACAGTCGCTTCGCCACTGGAATGGCTGATGTCGTAGCACTCCAGGCGTTGCGGCACCTCCGGCAGGTCCAGCACCTGCGCCAGCGCTTCGAAGCGCGCGGCCATGTGCTGACGGTTCGCCAAACGGGCATTGAGCGCTTGCTCAGCATTGGTGACCGCCAACTGCTGCCAGCGCGCACGCGTGCCACGAACCCGATGGCTGATGCTCAGCTCACGGCCTCGCAGGCTCTGCACCGCTTCGATGATTGCTTCGAAGTCCTCATGCACCACGTTGACGATCAGTTCGCTGGGCAGTTCGCGCTCGGCGTTGCCGACGTAGTACTGCGACAGGAACGCGGCCATCACTTCTGAAACTTCCTCCTCGATACCCACCTGCGGGAAGAAATTCTTGCTGCCCAACACCCGCCCGCCGCGCACACTGATCAGATGGACGCAGGCGCCGCCCGGGTTGACGAAGGCGGCGACCACGTCGACATCGCCTGAACCGCCTTCCATATGCTGCTGGTCCTGAACGCGGCGCAACAGCGCGATCTGATCACGCAACTCGGCAGCCTTCTCGAAGTTCAGTGCCATAGCGGCCTGCTCCATCTCGGCGTTGAGCTCGTTGCCCAATTGCTGGCTGCGGCCCTCGAGGAACATTACCGAATGGCGCACGTCTTCGGCATAGTCACCGGGCTCGACCAAACCCACGCACGGCGCCTTGCAACGCTTGATCTGGTACTGCAAGCAGGGGCGAGTTCGGTTGGCGTAGTAACTGTCCTCGCACTGGCGCACCGAAAAGGCCTTCTGCAACAGACCCAGGCTTTCGCGGATCGCCCCAGCACTGGGATAGGGCCCAAAGTAGCGGCCCTTGGCCTTCTTGGCACCCCGGTGAATGCCCAGGCGCGGAAACTCGCCATCGGACAAAAACACATAGGGATAGGACTTATCGTCGCGCAGCAGGATGTTGTAGGGCGGACGCCATTCCTTGATCAGCGTCTGCTCCAGCAGAAGCGCTGCAGTTTCGTTTGCAGTGATGGTGGTTTCGACTTGGGCAATGCGCGCCACCAGGGCAGCCGTCTTCGGCGCTAGGCCAGCTTTGCGGAAATAGCTGGCCAGACGTTTCTTGAGGTTTTTCGCCTTACCCACATAGAGCAGCCGCGACTCGGCGTCGAACATTCGGTACACGCCCGGGCGACCACTGCAGGTCGCCAGGAACGCGCTGGCATCAAAGAGTTGGGACATGAGGGATTACAGACTTGCGTCAACCATACCGTGGCGAACGGCCAGCAATGTCAGTTCGACGTCGCTGGTGACCGAGAGTTTTTCGAAGATCCGATAACGGTAAGTATTGACGGTCTTGGGGGACAGACACAACTTGTCAGAGATGACCTGCACTTTTTGACAGCCGACGATCATCAGCGCGATCTGAATTTCCCGCTCCGACAGCGCATCGAACGGCGAGCCCTGCGGCTGGAACGATTTCAGCGCCAGTTGCTGGGCGATCTGCGGGCTGATGTAGCGCTGTCCCGCGAAGGCCAGGCGAATGGCCTGGACCATTTCGTCGAGCCCGGCGCCTTTGGTCAGATAACCTGCTGCCCCGGCCTGAAGCAGGCGCGTAGGAAACGGATCCTCTTCACAGACGGTGACCGCCACCACCTTGCTGTCCGGATCGCTGCGCAACAGCTTGCGTGTTGCCTCAAGGCCACCGATGCCAGGCATCTTGACGTCCATCAGCACTACATCCGGCTTGAGTTCGCGGGCCAGCTTGAGGGCTGCCTCACCAGAGTCCGCTTCGCCCACCACCTGCAGGCCATCGATATCAGCCAGCATACGGGTGATGCCGGTACGCACCAGATCGTGGTCATCGACCACCAGTACCCTAATCAAGCAGACACCTCGTAGTGGGGCGATTGGATCCGGCCACCTTAACAAAAAATTTCACCGCAAACCTAGCGCAACGCGTCATGCAGATAAGTCTGACCCTCTCCTCTGCGCTGCAGGCCGCTCCCCTGCAAATGGCCGTCCGCAACTAGGCGACCGAGCAAGTGCCAGACGGCGGCGCGATCGGCCGGCATCAACTGCCTGAGGCCGCGCAGCAGTCGGCTCTCTTCGGCACTCAAGCACTCCAACGGCGCGAGTGTGCGCGTACCCGTCAATACATAGAGCGCATCGACGCCCTTACTGGCTACTGCGGCCAGATAGTCGATCCGCGGAGTACGCTCCCCGCTCTCATACTTGCCTTGCGCGTTGGGCTCGACCCCGCCAATGTCGCCGAATACCCGCTGGGTCATGCCCAGCCGTTCACGCTCTTCCCTTAACCGCAGTCCAAAACCTTTCATTTGATGTCCTTATCGACTCATCCGACATCCCTGGGATGCAGGCAGCCACGGGCGCTCAGCTCGGTGCCAAGGTCGCACTATGCACATTGGATCCAATGAACACAAGCCGAGCACCTACCACCCGTCCGAGCCGATCCTCTCAGCCCTCCAGAAACACTCTCACGTGGTGCTGGCGGCAGATCTGTCGACCCAGCGCTGCATTCGAACGAAACAGGCATCCTCGCCCATTTCAACAAAACCGGTAGCTGCGTAGAGTCGCCGAGCAGGGTTGGTGCTGGAGACCATCAGGCGCAGCAGTGGCATACGGCGTTGCTGCGCCCAACAGGCCAACTGACCGAGGACCCATTTACCTACGCCCTGACCACGAAACTCAGGCAACAGGTGCAGTTCGCGAATGAAGAGTGCCTGGCTATCCTGGCTCAAACTGCAGAAACCGATCACCTGTCCGCCCGAGGTAATCAGCCATTGCTCGCGCCATTCCCAGGCCTGATCGAAGGCGTCCTCAACCCAGAGCAGGTCGAATTGCTGGTAATAGGGAAGCATGGCTCGGCGGGTCAAGTCGCGAGCGAAATCGCGGTCGGCATCGCGGGCAGCGCTAAGCTGGAGCGGCAGCAAGGTCATGTGGGCAAAGCTCGGGCATGGACAGGTTGAAGCATAGCGGTGGGCAGGCAACGACGAACAGCTTGCTGTTGATCAGCGGCCCTTGCGCGGTAAGCGGATATCGACGCGTAGGCCTCCCAGCGGGCTTTCCTGAAGCTCGATCTGGCCCTGCCAAGCCTCGACAATGTCGCGAACGATACCCAAGCCCAGCCCGTGCCCCGCCACTTGCTCGTCCAGGCGAGAGCCGCGTTCGAGCACTTGCTGTCGAGACTGGTCAGGAATACCTGGACCATCATCGTCCACCCAAAGCCTATAACCTTGCGGCGTTGACCGGATCGACAGGCGAACCTGACTGTCCGCCCACTTGCAGGCGTTGTCCAGCAAGTTACCCAGCAGTTCCAGCAAATCTTCACGGTCCCATGGCAGTTGCAAACGCGCTGGAACGTCCTGCTCGATCGCAAGCCCGGTGCCGTGAATCATGCTCAAGGTCGACAGAAGACTTGGGAGTTCAGCATCGCAATCGAACCGGGCACCAGGCAAAGCATCGCCGGCCAACCGCGCGCGGTTGAGCTCTCGCGTCAGACGTTGCTGGATCTGCTCCAGCTGTTCGCGCAGTTGCGACTGGAGCTGAGGCGTGTCGCGCAGGCGCTCGCTCCCGGCCAGACTCAACAGAACCGCCAAGGGCGTTTTCAGGGCATGTCCGAGATTGCCCAAGGCGTTCCGCGAGCGGCGCAGGCTGTCTTCGGTGTGTGCGAGCAAATGGTTGATCTGCTCCACCAGCGGCTGCAGTTCGCTTGGCACCTCGGCATCGAGTTGCGAACGCTGACCCTGCTGTAACTGGGCGATCTGCTGGCGGGCACGCTCCAGGGGGCGCAGCGCGCGGGTGATGGTGATGCGCTGCAGGATCAGGATCAGCGCCAAGGCCACCACGCCCATGCCCAGACCTACCTGCTGCAGGCGCCTGAACGCTGCACTTACAGGTGAATAGTCCTGCGCGACACTGATCGATACCTGCTGGCCAAGACGCCGGTAATCGCCGCGATAGACCAGCAGTTGCTGGCCTTCGGGCCCCAGCTCATGTCCATCATCCAGGCCTGGCCGCTCCGGCTTGGGCATGTCCAGATCCCAGAGCGAGCGTGAACGCCAGGTACCTTGGGCGAAGTCGATACGAAAGTAGTAGCCTGAAAACGGCCGGTGGTACGCCGCCGACACTCGTCGCTCGTCCAGCTGCAAGCCGCGCGGCCCATGCACGAGCGCCACCAGCAAGTTTTCGCTTTCCTTGCGCAATCCAGCTTCAAGGTAACGTTGCAGGCCCGCCTCGAAAAGCCAAAGGGTCACCTGCGCCACCGCCACGCCGACCACCACCAGCACCACCACCAGACCAAGGCTCAGGCGCGCCTGGATCGACTTCACCCGCCGGCACTCCCGGCGTACACATAGCCCTGACCCCGGCGCGTCTCGATCACAGTACGACCCAGCTTGCGTCGCAAGTGATTGACATGCACCTCAAGCACGTTGGAGTCGCGTTCGGTCTCGCCGTCGTAGAGATGTTCGGCCAGATGGCTTTTCGAAAGCACCTGACGCGGGTGCAGCATGAAATACCGCAGCAAACGGAACTCGGCAGCGGTCAACTGGATGTCGACGCCGTCGCGTGTAACGCATTGCCGCCCCTCATCCAGATGCAGGCCGGCAGCCTCCAGCCGCGGCTGGTTGGCCAGGCCGCGAGCACGGCGCAGCAGCGCCTGGATGCGCAACTGTAACTCTTCCGGATGAAAAGGCTTGCTCAAATAGTCATCGGCCCCTGCTTTGAGCCCTTCGATACGCTCGGCCCACGAGCCACGGGCTGTGAGGATGAGAACTGGCACAGCGAGGGCGGCAGCGCGCCATTGCTCGAGCACTTCGAGCCCGGGCAGGCCAGGCAGACCGAGGTCGAGGATGATCAGGTCATAGGGCTCGCTCTGCCCCTGAAACACCGCGTCGCGACCATCGGCCAGCCAATCCACGGCGTAACCCTGGCGCTGCAGGCTGGCCGTGAGCTCATCGGCCAGCGGGACGTTGTCTTCGACAAGCAACAGGCGCATTCAGTCGTCTTCCTCGTCTTTGATCAAGACCCCAGTGCGGGCGTCGTACTTGATCTCGCGAACCACGCCATTCGGGGTCAGGAGTTCGACCTCGTATTCGTAGCGATCATGTTTTTCCTCAAGCTCGGCCTCCAACAAGCGCGCCCCGGGGTGACGCCCCAGGGCGGCTTCGAGCAGTTGTTCGAGCGGCAGGATAACGCCCTGCTGGCGCAACGCCAGGGCCTCATCCTGATCCAGGTCTCGGGCACTTGCCAGTGGGCAGGCGACCAGCAGTGCCAAGGCCAGGCAAGGCACTGCTCGCGGCAAGGTGTCCATCAGCTGTCTCGCGCATCCTTCAGAACTTCGCCGGTTTTGGCATCCAGGTCCACGTCCCATTCGACGTTCTGCGCATCACGCAGTTCGACCTTGTAGATGTAACGGCCATATTCCTCTTCGAGCTCGCTGTCGGTAACGGTTGAGCCGGGATGTTTGGCCACCGCAGCCGCCTTGAGTTCATCCAGCGACTTGATGGTCTTTTCGTTGACCAGCTTGACCACTTGGTCGGGCTGGACATCCTTGGCGAACGCGGCAGTGGTGCCGAAAGTCAGAGCAGCGGCGGCGAACAGAGCAGTCAGGGTTTTCATGATGTTTCTCCATCGAACTTTACGAGTTGTCTACGGCATTGAGATTAATCATTAGCCCTTAACTCAACCTGAAAATAACGGGCGACATGATAGCGCCGTTATCCAGCACTTCGGCACACACCCAGGTGACTTGCCTATAATGCGTGCCTGCCCGACTAGAGACTGCCATGAGCGCCATCCATATCAAGTACCCCGCCCTGACCTTCAAAGCGGGCAGACGCGCCTTGGTACACATTCGCGAACGCGGCCTGCGCGCTGGCGATATCGGCACACTGCCTGGCGCCGCAGGAGGCCCCAAACCCTTGGGCATCCAGGGCCTGGACCTGGCGATCTTCGGCCATTTGCTACCTTCCGCGCCGCGCCAGCGCTCGCTGATCGGCGCCTCGATAGGCGCTTGGCGCTTCGCCAGCGCCTGCCTGAACGACCCCATTGCCGGCCTGCGCCGCCTGGGCGAGCTGTACACCGAACAGGACTTCGCCAGGGGCGTGACTCCGGCGCAAGTGACCCAGAGCTGCCAGCGCATGCTCGACGACTTACTGCAAGGCCGGGACAGCGAGATCCTTGCCAACCCCAACTACCGGCTGAACATTCTGGCTGTCAAAAGCCATGGAGCGTTGGCATTTGACGGTAGGGCGACACTCGGCGCGGGATTGTCCTCAGTCATCGCCAGCAATCTGATAGGCCGTTCACGCCTGGCTCGGCATTTCGAACGGGTGATCCTTCACGACGGCCGCTGCGCGCCTCCACTGGATGCGCTCACCGACTTCCCGTCACGCTGCCTGCCGCTGCACCTGGACAACCTGCGCCAAGCCCTGCTCGCTTCCGGCTCCATCCCCATGGTGATGGAGGGGGTACGAGACATTCCCGGCGCTGGCACTGGCACCTATCGCGACGGCGGTCTGCTGGACTATCACCTGGACCTGCCCTACTGCGGCGACGATCTGGTGCTTTACCCGCACTTCACCGACAAAGTGATACCCGGCTGGTTCGACAAGGCACTGCCCTGGCGCCGGGGCGACGCGACGCGCCTGCAGAACGTGCTGCTGATGACGCCATCACCGCAGTATCTGGCAACCCTGCCTTACGGCAAGCTTCCAGACCGTGGCGACTTCAAGCGATTCAACGGTGATGCGCCGGCACGCAAGCGTTACTGGTACAAGGCGATTGCCGAGAGCCAGCGCCTAGGCGATGAGCTACTCGAACTGATCGCCAGCGGGCACCTGCACGAACGGTTGCAAGCCTTGTAGGAAGCATGCTGGTAGACTGCGCGCATTGTCGATTCACACAGAGTTCTGCCAGCGTGGAAATTTTCAAAGAGTTCACCTTCGAGTCCGCCCACCGCCTGCCCAACGTTCCCGCCGGCCACAAGTGCGGACGCCTGCATGGCCATTCGTTCAAGGTCGCGTTGCACCTGACCGGCCCACTCGACCCGCATACCGGCTGGATCCGCGACTTCGCAGAGGTCAAGGCGATCTTCAAACCCATCTACGAACGCCTCGACCATAACTACCTGAACGACATTCCCGGCCTGGAGAACCCCACCAGCGAAGTGATCGCCAAGTGGATCTGGGAGCAGGTCAAGCCGTTGCTGCCGGAGCTGTCCAAGGTGCGCATCCACGAGACCTGCACCAGCGGCTGCGAGTACACCGGCGACTGAGCCTGCAGTCAGGCCTTGGGTTTGGGGTGTGGGGGCACACAGGGGTTCTGAATCACCAAACTGAAGCGTCCGCTCGTGCCTTGGTGATCGTTGAGGTAGGCGACATCTTCCGCAACCCGCCTGACGCGTCGCCCCCACGGACTGTGAAGCGTCAGGTTGGTCAGCACGTCGCCAGCCTCCAAGTCCGAAGGATCGAGTTCGGGGACATGCCACAAAGGTGTTCCACGTGAGCAGGTGAGCGTGTAGAGAGGGGTGGCGATCTCGAACGGTGGGTCGATTGGCATTGTCATCCCGGCACGAACACCAAAGGGATCACGCACTTCCAGGCGAGCCTGCTCGGTCACACACTTTCCCGCCGGTGAGCGGGCCGTGTAGAAGCCCAAGTAGCCGTTGCGACTGACATTCAGCCAGTAGTCCAAGAGTGGCCACGAGTCCACATTGTCTCCCTCGTAGGCGGGCCGGACCTCATAGAAAAAGCCGGTGGCGTGGCGATACACGCCGAACCAGAAACTGTCGCAGAAACGCCGCTGCCGTGCCTGGGGGCCCAGCAACTGGTCGATCAGAAATGATTGGATCATCTCTTCGCTGTAGTCGGTGCTGGTAATCAACCAGCCATCGTTGCCATTCCAATCATCGAATTCGACCCAGAAGGGGCGCAGCAAATCGCTGTCTTCGTCCCACTGCCCAGAATGCATTGGCGCCTCGTCCAATTGCCACTGGCAGCGGGCGGTGAAACTGATCAGTGGCTCGAATTTCAATGAATCCATGACAGGTGCCTCCTCGAGATGAGGCACTACCCTGGCGGTTGTGTGCAGCGTCAGGCAGGTAGAAATCGCTACCCCTGCGTCTGTTTGAGGAAGGCGGGGGCTATGTACCGATCGTAATGCGCTTCGGACAGCAGGAAGAACTCGCGGTCGATAGCGTCGCGCAACTGGGGCAGCTCCCATTCGCGGAACTCAGGCAGCAGGGCCATGCCATAGGCGTCCAGATCACGGATCATGCGGGCACCGCGAGCGATCAATTGGTAGGCCCAGCAATACACCGACTGTTGCGGCACAAAGCGAATTGAGCGCTGCTCCAGTTGCTGGCGCAGAAGGTCGCTGTCGAATATTTCCAGCTTGGCCATCATGACCTGCACCAGCAACTGTTCCAGTCGCTGCCAGACAGCCCGCTTCTGCGCTTCGTCGTATCCGTTCCAATGAATCACTTCATGGTGGAAACGCTTGCAGCCCCGACAGACGGTATCGCCATACACGGTAGAGCAAAGACCGACACAGGGCGTTTTGATGGACTGGTTGGACATGAGAAAACAATGATCTGGGGGTGGCACACCCGGGCATGTTAGCCCTTTGTCTAACCGGGGTCACGGGCTAAAGTCAGCGACGGCAACTTACCTTCCGCCTTTTTTTGCCGTAGAATCACCCCGCCTTTTCAAGGCAACCATGTCCGTTGGAAGCTGTTTTCAAAGCGTCACGAGCACAGTTGATCCGGTAGAACGGCGTTGGCCCGGACCATGCCCCTTGCATGGCCGCGCCAACCCCTCATCAGCCTTCCGTTCTACAGGCGTAAAACTTTGAAAGCAGCTTCTGTAAGGATTCTCTGCGACCCTGGCTGGACGGCTCAAAAAGCCGTGAACCGCGCATGGGTGTGGGGAATGCTGGATGAGCGTCCCGGACTCCCTTTAGGGACCACTGATGAGGGTAATAACTGTGCTTGAAGCCTACCGCAAACACATCGAAGAGCGTGCCGCCCTGGGTATCGTGCCCCAGCCGCTGAACGCCGAACAAACTGCAGGCCTGGTCGAGCTGCTGAAAAACCCGCCGGCCGGCGAAGAAGCCTTCCTCGTAGACCTGATCACCAACCGTGTTCCGCCAGGCGTCGACGAAGCGGCCTACGTCAAGGCCGCGTTTCTGTCCGCGATCGCCAAAGGCGAAGCCAAATCGCCCCTGATCGACCGCAAGCACGCCACCGAGCTGCTGGGTACCATGCAAGGCGGCTACAACATCGAAACGCTGGTCGCGCTGCTGGATGACGCCGAACTGGGCGCCGTCGCGGCCGAACAGCTCAAGCACACCCTGCTGATGTTCGATGCCTTCCACGACGTGGCGGAAAAAGCCAAGGCCGGTAACGTGCACGCCAAGGCCGTCCTGGAATCCTGGGCTGCTGGCGAGTGGTTCACCTCGCGCCCGGCCATCGCCGACAAGTACACCCTGACCGTGTTCAAGGTGCCTGGCGAAACCAACACCGACGACCTGTCTCCTGCGCCCGATGCCTGGTCGCGCCCGGACATCCCGCTGCACGCCCTGGCCATGCTGAAGATGGCCCGTGACGGCATCGAGCCAGAACAACCCGGCTCCGTCGGCCCGCTCAAGCAAATCGAGGCGGTCCGCGCCAAAGGCCATCCGGTAGCGTACGTCGGCGACGTGGTCGGTACCGGTTCCTCGCGTAAATCGGCCACCAACTCCGTGCTGTGGTTCTTCGGCGACGACATCCCCAACGTGCCGAACAAGCGCGCTGGCGGCTTCTGCTTCGGCACCAAGATCGCGCCGATCTTCTACAACACCATGGAAGACGCCGGCGCTCTGCCGATCGAATTCGACTGCACCAACCTGAACATGGGCGACGTGATCGACGTTTACCCATTCAAGGGCGAGGTCAAGCGCCACGACAGCGGTGAACTGGTCACCACCTTCGAGCTGAAGACCGAAGTGCTGCTCGACGAAGTCCGCGCCGGCGGCCGTATCCCTCTGATCGTCGGCCGCGGCCTGACCGAAAAGGCCCGCGCCGAACTCGGCCTGGGTGCCTCGGACCTGTTCAAGAAAGCCGAGCAGCCTGCCGACACCGGCAAGGGCTTCACCCTGGCGCAGAAGATGGTCGGTCGTGCCTGTGGCCTGGCCGAAGGCCAAGGCGTTCGCCCGGGCGCTTACTGCGAACCGAAGATGACCACCGTCGGCTCTCAGGACACCACCGGCCCGATGACCCGCGACGAGCTGAAGGACCTGGCTTGCCTGGGCTTCTCCGCCGATCTGGTCATGCAGTCGTTCTGCCACACCGCTGCTTATCCAAAGCCGATCGACGTCACCACCCACCACACCCTGCCGGACTTCATCCGCACCCGTGGCGGCGTGTCCCTGCGTCCAGGCGACGGCATCATCCACAGCTGGCTGAACCGCATGCTGCTGCCTGACACCGTCGGCACCGGCGGCGACTCGCACACCCGCTTCCCGATCGGCATTTCGTTCCCGGCCGGTTCCGGCCTGGTCGCCTTCGCCGCTGCCACCGGCGTCATGCCGCTGGACATGCCGGAGTCGGTCCTGGTGCGTTTCAAAGGCAAGCTGCAACCCGGCATCACCCTGCGTGACCTGGTCCATGCCATCCCTTACTACGCCATCCAACAGGGTCTGCTGACCGTCGAGAAGAAGGGCAAGAAAAACGCCTTCTCCGGTCGCATCCTGGAGATCGAGGGCTTGGACGAACTGACCGTCGAGCAGGCCTTCGAGCTGTCCGATGCGTCGGCCGAGCGCTCGGCGGCGGGTTGCACCATCAAGCTGCCGGAAAAGGCCATCGCCGAGTACCTGCAGTCGAACATCACCCTGCTGCGCTGGATGATCAGCGAAGGATACGGTGATGCACGCACCATGGAGCGCCGCGCGCAGGCCATGGAGGCCTGGTTGGCCAATCCACAACTGCTGTCGGCCGACGCCGATGCCGAATACGCTGAAATCATCGAAATCGACCTGGCTGACGTCAAGGAGCCTGTGCTCTGCGCGCCGAACGACCCGGACGACGCTCGCCTGCTGTCGCAGGTCCAGGGCGAGAAGATCGACGAGGTGTTCATTGGCTCGTGCATGACCAACATCGGTCACTTCCGCGCAGCCGGCAAGCTGCTGGAGAAGGTCAAGGGCGGTATCCCGACTCGCCTGTGGCTGGCGCCGCCCACCAAGATGGACGCGCACCAGTTGACCGAGGAAGGCTACTACGGCATCTACGGCAAGGCCGGCGCACGCATGGAAATGCCAGGTTGCTCGCTGTGCATGGGTAACCAGGCACGCGTCCAGACTGGCTCGACCGTGGTGTCCACTTCGACCCGCAACTTCCCCAACCGTCTGGGCGATGCCACCAACGTCTATCTGGCGTCGGCGGAGCTGGCGGCAGTCGCCTCGATTCTCGGCAAACTGCCGACCGTCGAGGAGTACCTGCAGTACGCCAAGGACATCGACAGCATGGCTGCCGACGTCTACCGCTACCTGAGCTTCGACCAGATCGCCGAGTTCCGCGAAGCAGCGGCCAACGCCCAGATCCCGGTGGTTCAGGCCTAAGGCAGCGGCAAGCTAGAAGCTGCAAGCGACAAGAAAAAGCCCGGCCAATGTGCCGGGCTTTTTTGTGTGTCCCATCCTGAAGAAGGTTTACACCTTTGACCTCCCTTCAGGACTAGACGCTTGGATGACCTAGAAACTATCTCCCGGGACCCGCACCCACCCTTCCATCAGCACCCGCGCACTGCGGCTCATGATGGCCTTGGTCACCATCCATTGACCATTGACCTGATGCGCTTCGGCCCCGACCCGCAAGGTGCCGGAGGGATGCCCGAAACGGACGGCACTGCGCTCGCCACCGCCGGCAGCCAGATTGACCAGCGTGCCCGGGATCGCAGCAGCGGTGCCAATGGCCACCGCAGCGGTGCCCATCATCGCGTGATGCAGCTTGCCCATCGACAGCGCCCGCACCACCAGGTCGATATCGCTGGCAGCCACTGCCTTGCCGCTGGAAGCGTTGTACCCGGTGGCGGGCGCCACGAAGGCGACCTTTGGCGTGTGCTGGCGACCGGCCGCTTGCTCGATGTGGTTGATCAGTCCCATGCGCACCGCCCCCTGGGCACGGATCGTCTCGAAACGCGCTAGCGCCTCGGCATCGCCATTGATCGCTTCCTGAAGCTCGGTACCGGTATAGCCAAGGTCTGCGGCGTTGACGAAGATGGTCGGGATCCCGGCGTTGATCAGCGTCGCCTTGAAGGTTCCTATGCCGGGCACCTCCAGGTCGTCGATCAGATTACCCGTGGGAAACATCGCCCCGCCCCCCTCACCTTCTTCATCCGCGGCGGGATCGAGAAACGCCAACTGCACTTCGGCTGCGGGAAAGGTCACGCCGTCCAGCTCGAAATCACCCGTTTCCTGCACCTGCCCTGCACTGATCGGCACATGGGCGATGATGGTCTTGCCGATATTGGCCTGCCAGATCCGTACAGTGGCGACGCCGTCATGCGGTACACGTGTCGAGTCCACCAAACCGCTGGCGATTGCGAACGAGCCGACCGCCGCCGACAGGTTGCCGCAGTTGCCGCTCCAATCGACGAAAGCCTTGTCGATGGCCACCTGACCGAACAGATAGTCGACATCGTGATCGGGGCGTGTGCTTGGCGAAAGAATCACGGTCTTGCTGGTACTGGAGGTCGCGCCGCCCATACCATCGATCTGCTTGGCGTACGGGTCGGGACTGCCGATGACCCGCAACAGCAAGGCGTCGCGCGCAGGCCCAGGCACCTGAGCACGCTCGGGAAGATCCTGCAGACGGAAGAACACGCCCTTGCTGGTGCCGCCCCGCATGTAGGTGGCGGCGATTTTGATTTGCGCTGCATGTGTCATGTCCGATTCCCCTCCTACAGGGGCTAGAGGTGGGTTAGGCCTTGCCTTCCAGGAAGTCCTGGGCAAAGCGCTGCAATACGCCACCGGCTTCATAGATCGACACTTCCTCGGCGGTGTCCAGTCGACAGGTAACCGGCACTTCCAGGCGCTCGCCATCGCGTCGGTTGACCACCAAGGTCAAGGTCGCGCGCGGTGTACGCGCGCCAAGCACGTCATAGGTTTCACTGCCGTCCAAAGCCAAGGTCAGGCGCGTGGTTCCAGGATGGAACTCTAACGGCAACACACCCATGCCGATCAGGTTGGTGCGGTGAATACGCTCGAAGCCCTCGGCAACGATGGCTTCGACCCCCGCCAGGCGCACGCCTTTGGCGGCCCAGTCGCGCGAGGAGCCTTGGCCATAATCGGCACCGGCCACAATGATCAGTGGCTGCTTGCGCTGCATGTAGGTCTCGATCGCTTCCCACATGCGCGTCACCTTGCCTTCCGGCTCGATGCGCGCCAGCGAACCCTGCCTCACGCTCCCGTCTTCGCTGCGCACCATTTCATTGAACAACTTCGGGTTGGCGAAGGTGGCGCGCTGAGCCGTCAGGTGATCGCCGCGGTGCGTGGCGTAGGAGTTGAAGTCCTCCTCCGGCAAGCCCATCTTGGCCAGGTACTCGCCGGCAGCGCTGTCGAGCATGATGGCGTTGGAGGGCGACAGGTGATCGGTGGTGATGTTGTCCGGCAACACCGCCAGCGGGCGCATGCCGCGCAGGCTGCGCTCACCGGCCAGGGCCCCCTCCCAGTAAGGCGGGCGACGGATGTAGGTGCTCATCGGGCGCCAGTCATACAGCGGCGCAACCTTCGGCCCGGTGTCCTCCTCGATGGTGAACATGGGGATGTACACCTGACGGAACTGCTCAGGCTTGACCGAGGCGCGCACCACGGCGTCGATCTCCTCATCGCTCGGCCACAGGTCCATCAGGCGGATCTGCTGACCGTCGACGACGCCGAGTACATCCTTCTCGATATCGAAGCGGATGGTCCCGGCAATGGCGTAGGCCACCACCAGCGGTGGCGAGGCCAGGAACGCTTGCTTGGCGTAGGGATGGATGCGTCCGTCGAAATTGCGATTGCCCGATAGCACGGCAGTGGCGTACAGGTCACGGTCGATGATCTCTTGCTGGATCGCCGGGTCCAGTGCGCCGGACATGCCGTTGCAGGTGGTGCAGGCGAAAGCGACGATGCCAAAGCCCAACTGTTCCAGTTCCTGCTCCAGGCCCGCCTCCTTGAGGTACAACTGGACCGCCTTGGAACCCGGCGCCAGAGACGACTTCACCCACGGCTTGCGTGTCAGTCCGAGGCGGTTGGCGTTGCGCGCCAACAGACCGGCGGCGATGACGTTGCGCGGATTGCTGGTGTTGGTGCAACTGGTGATGGCCGCGATGATCACCGCCCCATCGGGCATCTGTCCCGGCACGTCTTCCCACGCCCCCGCGATGCCCTTGGCTGCCAGGTCGCGTGTGGCCACGCGGGCATGCGGGTTGGACGGACCGGCCATGTTGCGCACCACGCTCGACAGATCGAAGCTCTGGGTGCGCTCGTACTCGGCCTTGGCCAGGCTGTCGGCCCACAGGCCGGCGACCTTGGCGTAAGTCTCCACCAACTGCACTTGGCGATCCTCACGCCCGGTCAGACGCAGGTAGTCGAGGGTCTGCTGGTCGATGGCGAACATGGCCGCCGTGGCACCGTACTCAGGCGCCATGTTGGAGATGGTCGCGCGGTCGCCCAAGGTCAGCGCCTGGGCACCGACGCCGTGGAACTCGAGGTAGGCGCCGACCACTTTCTGCTTGCGCAGGAACTCGGTCAGCGCGAGCACCAGGTCGGTGGCGGTGATGCCTGGGTCGAGCTTGCCGGTGAGCTCAACGCCGACGATTTCCGGCAGGCGCATCCACGACGCACGCCCCAGCATCACGTTCTCGGCTTCGAGACCGCCCACACCGATCGCGATCACCCCCAGGGCATCGACATGCGGGGTATGGCTGTCGGTACCGACACAGGTATCCGGGAACGCCACGCCATGGTCGCTTTGAATGACCGGCGACATCTTCTCCAGGTTGATCTGATGCATGATGCCGTTGCCCGGCTGGATCACATCGACGTTCTTGAACGCCTGCTTGGTCCAGTTGATGAAATGGAAACGATCTTCGTTGCGCCGATCCTCGATGGCGCGGTTCTTTTCGAACGCTTGCGGATCGAAGCCGCCGCACTCCACGGCCAGCGAGTGGTCGACGATCAGTTGCACCGGCACCACCGGGTTGACCTGTGCAGGATCGCCGCCCATGTCGGCGATGGCGTCGCGCAGGCCAGCCAGGTCTACCAATGCAGTCTGGCCAAGAATGTCGTGGCACACCACACGTGCCGGGTACCAGGGAAAATCGAGGTCGCGCTTGCGCTCGATCAACTGCGCCAGCGAGGCGTTCAGCGTCGCGGGGTCGCAGCGGCGCACCAGGTTTTCGGCCAGTACGCGCGAGGTGTAGGGAAGACGGTCGTAGGCGCCGGGCGTGATCGCCTCGACCGCCTGGCGAGCGTCGAAATAATCCAGGCCGGTGCCTGGCAGGAGTTTGCGGTATGCACTGTTCATTTCGTTATCAGGCTCGTCACGGTGATCGGTAGCAGGAGCATTGCCGGGCATCGGGAGCCGCTGCGCGGCCCTTTCGCGACCCAAGGCCGCTTCCCACAGGTACAGCGCCGCCCCTGCGGGAGCGGTCTTGGATCGCAACAGGGCTGCAAGGCAGCCCCACGACCGGTGAGTCAGCGCCGATCGATCGGCACGAACTGACGCTGCTCGACACCGGTGTATTCGGCACTGGGTCGAATGATGCGGTTGTTCGCCCGTTGCTCGAAGACATGCGCGGCCCAGCCGGTCAGCCGCGAACAGACGAAGATCGGTGTGAACAGCTTGGTCGGGATGCCCATGAAGTGATACGCCGAGGCATGGTAGAAATCGGCGTTGGGGAAAAGCCGCTTCTGCTCCCACATGGTCTTGTCGATGGCTTCGGAGACTGGGTAGAGCACGGTATCACCCACCTCGTCGGCGAGCTGTTTCGACCAGCCCTTGATCACCTCGTTGCGCGGATCGGACTCCTTGTAGATCGCATGGCCGAAGCCCATGATCTTGTCCTTGCGCTCAAGCATGCGCAGCAGTTCGGCGCTGGCCTCCTGCGGACTTTGGAAGCGCTCGATCAGCTCCATCGCCGCCTCGTTGGCGCCGCCATGCAGCGGTCCGCGCAGCGCGCCGATGGCCGCTGTGATGCACGAATAAAGATCGGACAATGTCGAGGCGCAAACGCGCGCAGTGAAGGTGGAGGCGTTGAACTCGTGCTCGGCGTAAAGGATCAGCGAGACGTTCATCACCTTCACGTGCAGATCGCTGGGCTTCTTGCCGTGCAACAGGTAAAGGAAATGACCACCCAGGCTGTCCTCGTCGCTGCTGCAGTCGATGCGCACGCCGTGGTGACTGAAGCGATACCAGTAGCACATGACTGCCGGGAACAGCGCCAGCAGACGGTCGGTCCTGTCGCGCTGAGCATCGAAGGTCAGCTCCGGCTCCAGCGTGCCGAGCAGCGAACAGCCCGTGCGCATGACATCCATCGGGTGGGCGTCGCGCGGGATACGCTCGAGGACTTCCTTGAGCGCCTGCGGCAGGTCACGCAGCGCTTTGAGTCGGTGCTTGTAGTCGGCGAGCTCGGCCTTGCTCGGCAGCTCGCCATACAGCAGCAAGTACGCCACTTCCTCGAATTCGGCACCTGCTGCCAGATCACGCACGTCGTAGCCACGGTAGGTCAGGCCGGCACCGGCCTGGCCGACGGTCGACAGCGCGGTCTGCCCGGCCACCTGGCCGCGCAGGCCGGCACCGCTGAGTACTTTTGCTTCGGCCATGGGATGGTTCTCCTTTCTTGAAATTGTTATGAAGTCTTGCTGGCTAATCGGGCCTGACCTGTTCGGTCATCAGCCTTTTTTCTGTGCGAACAACGCATCGAGGCTCTGCTCGAACGCGTGGTAGCCAATGGCATCGTAAAGCTCCATACGCGTCTGCATCGTGTCCACCACCTGCTTCTGCGTGCCATCACGGCGCAGCGCGGTGTAGACGTTCTCGGCCGCCTTGTTCATGGCGCGGAATGCCGACAACGGATACAGCACCAAGGACACGTCGACGGCTGCCAACTCCTCGGTGGTGAACAGTGGCGTAGCGCCGAACTCAGTGATGTTGGCCAAGATAGGCGCCTTCACTCGGCCAGCGAAGGTCTTGTACATCTGCAGCTCGGTAATGGCCTCGGGGAAGATCATGTCGGCGCCCGCCTCGACACAGGCCGCAGCGCGGTCCAGGGCCGCGTTCAGCCCTTCGACTGCCAGCGCGTCGGTGCGCGCCATGATCACGAAGCTGTCATCGGTCCGGGCATCGACCGCCGCCTTGATACGATCGACCATCTCCTGCTGTGAGACGATTTCCTTGTTCGGTCGATGACCGCAGCGCTTGGCGCCGACCTGGTCCTCGATATGAATGGCTGCAGCTCCGAACTTGCTCATGGAGCGCACCGTGCGAGCCACGTTGAACGCCGAGGCGCCAAAGCCGGTGTCCACATCCACCAGAAGCGGCAGGTCGCAGACATCGGTGATCCGACGGACATCGGTGAGTACGTCGTCCAACCCGGTGATGCCCAGGTCAGGCAACCCCAGGGAACCGGCGGCGACGCCCCCTCCAGACAGGTAGATGGCCTTGAATCCGGCACGTTTGGCCAGCAGCGCATGGTTCGCGTTGATGGTCCCGACCACCTGCAGCGGATGTTCGGCGGCGACCGCATCGCGGAAACGCTGGCCGGGAGTGCTCTTCACAGTCATGACTCACCTCGTGGACTAGTGTTGTCGGCGCCTTGGTAGTGACGCTCGATGTTGCGCTTGGACGCCGCGATATGGCGACGCATCAGCAGTTCGGCCAGTTCACCATCGCGTTCGGCGATGGCATCGAGAATGCGGTGGTGTTCGGCGAAGGCGTGGCGCGGCCGGTTGGGCGTGGCCGAGAACTGGATACGGTACATGCGCACCAGTTGATACAACTCGCCACAGAGCATCTTCACCAAGGTCTGGTTGCCGCTGCCCTGGATGATCCGATAATGGAAGTCGAAATCGCCTTCCTGCTGGTAGTAACCCAGCCCTGCCTGGAAGGCTGCGTCGCGCTCGTGGGTATCGAGCACGCGGCGCAGCTCGTCGATCTGCTCCACGCTCATGCGCTCGGCGGCCAAGCGACAGGCCATACCTTCGAGCGACTCGCGGATTTCATAGAGTTCGACCAGCTCGGCAGGATCGAGCGAGACCACCCGCGCACCGACATGGGGGATGCGCACCAGCAGACGCTGCCCCTCCAGACGGTGGATGGCCTCGCGCAGAGGGCCACGGCTGATGCCATAGGTGCGCGCCAGCTCGGGCTCGGAGATCTTGCTGCCGGGCGCGATGTCGCCCTTGACGATGGCCGCCTGGATGCGGCGAAACACATGCTCGGACAGGGTTTCGCCATCCTCGGCAGCCGGGGCAAAGGCTGAGGGTGCTTGTAGCATTATTGTCGACACCTTTAAGGCTTACGACCCTGAATTTAGCCACAAACCGACTTATAGTCAAAGGCGAAAACCATATTGTCGACAATCTACCAACGCAGAACTTACCGCCCAACGCTGCGGTCTGATCGCAGCGCGCTGGCGTCAAGACGTCGGCGTGATAGAATGCCGCGCTCCCGAAGGATCACGGATAGTGTGCCTGTCATCATTTCATGCTGTTGACAGATGAACGAGGCGCTCGCGCCCTGCCCCGAACTCAGACAGCACCGCGCCAGGACTATGAGACCCATTTTTTCTTCACTGTTGTTCTGCCTCGCCGCACTGCCGGCGCTCGGCCACGCGGGCGAGAAGACCGTGTACGGCCTGAACGAATACGCCCGCCTGGGCGACCTGGACCTCGAAGTGGCCGCCAAGTTGGACACCGGCGCCAAGACCGCGTCGCTCAGCGCCCGTGACATCAAGCGCTTCAAGCGCAACGGGGAGAGCTGGGTACGCTTCTACCTGGCCATCGACGCCGCCCACAAGCACCCCATCGAACGTCCCCTGGCCCGTATCAGCAAGATCAAGCGACGCGCCAGCGATTACGATCCCGACCAGGGCAAGGCCTACACCAATCGCCCGGTGATCGAACTGAACATCTGCATGGGTCAGGCCCTGCGCACCATCGAAGTCAACCTCACCGACCGCAGCGCGTTCCAGTTCCCGCTGCTCATCGGCTCCGAGGCGCTCAAGCACTTCGACGCGCTGGTCGACCCTAGCCTCAAATACGCGGCCGGCAAACCTGCCTGCGCCACCGAAGCTCCCAAAGTAGAGTAACCCCGATGCGCTCTCTGACCCTGCACCTGAAAGTCCTGATCACCATCTTGGTGTTGCTGGGCGTGACGGTCACTTGCTATCAGATCTTCGTCCTCGGCATCCCGGTGACCGAAGACGAGACGGACGATCTGTGGAACATCGACGCCAAGGTCGAGTTCGTCGCCAGTCCCAAGGACCCGGTGAAGATCCAGATGTACGTTCCGCCGCTGAACCGTGATTACGTCAGCCTCAACGAGAGCTTCATCTCCAACAACTATGGCGTCAGCGTCAACCGCGCTGACGGCAACCGCAAGGTCACCTGGTCGGCCCGTCGCGCCAGCGGTAACCAGACCCTTTACTACCGCCTGGTCCTGACCAAGCGCTACAGCACCGAAAAGGCCAAGATCAAAGGCCCGACTTTCCGCGACAGCCTGGCCGTCGAGGGTCCGGAGAAGATCGCCGCCGAAGCGCTCATGGCCCCTATTCGCCAGCATTCGGCCGACGTCGAGACCTTCGTCAGCGAGACCATCAAGCGCGTCAACAACCCCAATGACGACAACGCCAAGCTCCTGCTGGCCGGTGACAGCTCGCCGCTGAAAAAGGCCCAGGTCATCGACCTGCTGCTGTCGATCGCCCACGTGCCGATGGAAAAGGTCCATACCGTGCGCTTGGTGGCCGATACGCCGCAGAGCCCTGAACTGTGGCTGCGCAGCTTCAACGGCAATGACTGGCTGTACTTCAACCCGGAAACCGGCGAGCAAGGCCTGCCCACCGATCGCCTGCTGTGGTGGACGGGCGATGACAACTTGATCACCGTCGACGGCGGCAAGAAAGCCACTGTCACCTTCAGCATGAACAACAGCGAGATGAATGCCATTCGCCTGGCCAAGCTGACCGACGAGAACACCGACGCCGATTTCCTCGAGTACTCCCTGTACGGCTTGCCACTGCAAACCCAGCAGACCTTCATGATCATGGTGATGATCCCGATCGGCGTGCTGGTAATCCTGGTGCTGCGCAACCTGATCGGCATCCAGACCCTGGGCACGTTCACCCCCGTACTGATCGCCCTGGCATTCCGCGAGACGCAGCTGGGCTTCGGCATCGTGCTGTTCACGGTGATCACGGCCTTGGGCCTGTCGCTGCGCTCCTATCTCGAACACCTGAAACTGCAGATGCTGCCGCGCTTGTCGGTGGTGCTGACCTTCGTGGTGGTACTGATCGCCGCCATCAGCCTGTTCAGCCACAAGCTGGGCCTGGAACGCGGACTGTCGGTAGCCCTGTTCCCGATGGTGATCCTGACCATGACCATCGAACGCCTGTCGATCACCTGGGAAGAACGCGGTGGTGGCCATGCGATGAAAGTCGCCATCGGCACCTTGTTCGCCGCCTCGCTGGCGCACCTGCTGATGACCGTGCCGGAAGCGGTGTACTTCGTATTTACCTTCCCGGCGGTGCTGTTGATTCTGGTGGGCTTCATGCTGGCGATGGGTCGCTACCGCGGCTACCGCCTGACCGAGCTCGTGCGCTTCAAGGCATTCCTGAAGAAGGCTGACGCCTGATGTTCGGACTGATCAAGACCTGGAAGGCCCTGGAAGCCCGGGGCATCATGGGCATCAACCGGCGCAACGCGGACTATGTACTCAAGTACAACAAGCGCCATCTGTATCCGATCGTCGATGACAAGATCATCACCAAGGAGCGTGCACTGGCAGCCGGCATTCACGTGCCGGAAATGTACGGCGTCATCGAGACCGAAAAAGAGATCGACAAGCTCGACCAGATCATCGGCGGTCGCAGCGATTTCGTGATCAAACCCGCCCAAGGCGCAGGGGGTGATGGCATATTGGTTGTCGCCGACCGCTTCGAGGATCGCTATCGAACGGTGTCGGGCAAGATCATCAGCCATGAAGAGATCGAGCATCAGATCTCCAGCATCCTCACCGGCTTGTACTCGCTGGGCGGGCATCGCGACCGCGCGTTGATCGAGTACCGGGTGACGCCGGACCAGATCTTCAAGAGCATCAGCTACGAAGGGGTACCGGACATCCGCATCATCGTGCTGATGGGGTATCCGGTGATGGCCATGCTTCGCCTGCCTACTCGGCAATCCGGCGGCAAGGCCAACCTGCACCAGGGCGCAATCGGCGTGGGTGTCGACCTGGCCACCGGCGTCACCCTTCGGGGCACCTGGCTGAACCGCATCATCAGCAAGCATCCGGACACCACCAACTCGGTGGACGGTGTGCAATTGCCGAACTGGGACGGTTTCATGAAGCTGGCGGCCAGTTGTTATGAACTGTGCGGCCTCGGCTACATCGGCGTGGACATGGTACTGGACCAGGAGAAGGGTCCACTGATCCTCGAACTCAACGCCCGCCCGGGCTTGAATATTCAGATCGCCAACGACTGCGGCCTGACCCAACGGACCCATGCCATCGAGGCGCACATCGAGGCCTTGGCCAAGGACGGTATCAGCGAAGATGCCGAGACCCGCGTGCATGTGGCGCAAAACCTGTTCGGCCACGTCGTTCAGCAGTGAGGTACTGGCTCCAATAGGGCGGGTGCTAGGCACCCGTCCTACAGCGGCCTACAATCCCCCTCCTTGTTTTTCAGCGCCGCCGATGCCGATGCCGACCTGCACCCTTCATCCCCTGCCCTACCGACCCGATCCAGGGCATTATTTCGGTCGCCTGCGTCAGGCTCCGGGCGCCATTCTGCTCGACAGCGCGCGCCCGAGTGCCGAGCGTGGGCGTTTCGACCTGTTCAGTGCCTGGCCCATTCAGCAACTGCAAGCCGCCGACGGCGAAAGCGGCCAGGCATTCCTGGATCGACTGCGCCAGGGACTGAGCGAACTGGGTGAAGCCAGACTCCCCGACGGCAGCGAGCTACCTTTTGCCGGCGGTCTGATCGGTTATCTGAGCTATGACTTCGGCCGACGGCTGGAGCGCCTGCCCGAGCTGGCCACGGACGACCTCAAACTAGCCGATGCGCAACTGGGCCTGTATGCCTGGGCGATGATCACGGACCATGCGCTGCATACCTCGCAACTGATGTTTCACCCGGCACTCCCACACGCTGAACGTCTGCGCCTGATCGACCTGTTCGAGCAAACAGAGTCACCTTCAGTCGAAACCTTCAGGCTGCTGGCCCCCATGCAGGGCGATCTCGCACCGGAACACTACCGAGCTGCATTCGACCAAGTGCAGCGCTACATCCAAGCGGGCGATTGCTACCAGATCAACCTGACCCAGCGTTTTCGCGCACCCTGCCAAGGCGACGCGTGGCATGCCTATCAGGCACTGCGCGCCGCTTGCCCGACGCCCTTCTCGGGGTTCCAACAGCTCACCCCGAATAGCGCACTACTGAGCTTCTCGCCCGAGCGCTTCGTCCGCGTCAGCCAGCGGCAGGTCGAAACCCGGCCGATCAAAGGCACTCGCCCACGCGCCGAAGACCCTGCCGAAGACCTGCGCAACGCGCGCGAATTGCAAGCCAGCAAAAAAGACCGCTCCGAAAACCTGATGATCGTTGACCTGCTGCGCAACGACATAGGGCGCACTTGCCAGATCGGCTCGGTGAAGGTACCGGAGCTGTTCAGCCTGGAAAGCTATCCGAATGTCCATCACTTGGTCAGCAGCATCACTGGCCGACTGGCTGACGACAAGGATGCGCTCGACCTGATCGCCGGCAGCTTCCCCGGTGGCTCCATCACCGGCGCACCAAAGATCCGCGCCATGCAGATCATTGACGAGCTGGAACCGACCCGAAGGGCGCTGTATTGCGGCTCGCTGCTGTACATCGACGTACGTGGCGAAATGGACAGCTCCATCGCCATCCGCAGCCTGCTGGTCAAAGACGGCCAAGTCAGTTGTTGGGGAGGCGGCGCGGTGGTAGCCGATTCGAACTGGGAAGCCGAATACGAAGAATCCATCGCCAAAGTCCGCGTGCTGATGCAAACCCTGCAAGGACTGTGATTGCGGTCGGACAGACGGAGATGGAAGCGTCTGCCACGCCATTTTTTGTTACCATCGCCCCACTACGAGCGCACAGCGCCATACACACGATGGAAACCGCCTGATGAGCCAAATCTTCGATGTCGCCACCCTGGCGGCGACCTACGCCAGCAAGTCCCCCCAGGATATTCTCAAGCTCGCCTTCGAGCATTTCGGTGACGACCTGTGGATCTCCTTCAGCGGTGCTGAAGATGTGGTACTGGTGGACATGGCGTGGAAGCTGAACAAGCAGGTCAAGGTCTTCAGCCTGGACACCGGCCGTTTGCACCCGGAAACCTACCGTTTCATCGATCAGGTTCGCGAGCATTACCGCCTGCCGATCGAAATTCTCAGCCCGGATCGCGCCAAGCTCGACCCCTTCGTCAAGGACAAAGGGCTATTCAGTTTCTACAAGGACGGCCACGGCGAATGCTGCGGCATTCGCAAAATCGAACCTCTGCGCCGCAAGCTGGCGGGCGTCAGCGCCTGGGCGACCGGTCAGCGCCGCGACCAGAGCCCCGGCACTCGCAGCCAGGTGGCAGCACTGGAAATCGACTCGGCCTTCTCCACAGCCGAGCGCAACTTGTACAAGTTCAACCCCCTGGCTCAGATGTCCAGCGAGGAAGTCTGGGGTTACATCCGCATGCTTGAACTGCCCTACAACAGCCTCCACGAACGCGGCTTCATCAGCATCGGCTGCGAGCCGTGCACCCGCCCGGTGCTACCGAACCAGCACGAACGCGAAGGCCGCTGGTGGTGGGAGGAATCGACCCAGAAGGAATGCGGCCTGCATGCGGGCAACCTGATCAGCAAAGGCTGAACAGCTGCAAGCTGTAAGCTGCAAGCTGTAAGCTGCAAGCAAAAAGAGCAGACCACACACGGCCTGCTCTTTCTTGAAGCTCAAAGCTTATAGCTTGCAGCTACCGTTCTAGTGCACCGGCAGCTCGACGCCTTCGAACAGGGCCTCGAGCTCCTGCTTGTTGTGGCACTGGATGGCTTTGGCCATCACCTCGCGGGTCAGGTGAGGGGCGAACTTTTCGATGAAGTCGCACATGAAGCCGCGCAGGAAAGTGCCGCGACGGAAGCCAATCTTGGTGATGCTGGCTTCGAACAACTCGCTGGCGTCCAGGCAGACCAGATCGCTGTCAAGCTTCGCATCGACCGCCATCTTGGCCACGATACCCACGCCCAGGCCCAAGCGTACGTAAGTTTTGATCACATCAGCGTCAGCCGCCGTGAACACCACCTTCGGCGTCAGACCGCGATGATTGAACGCCTCGTCCAGCTTCGAGCGACCGGTGAAACCAAACACATAAGTGACGATGGGGTACTCGGCCAGCGCCTCAAGGGTGAGCTTGGGCAGCTTGGTAAGCGGGTGCCCCTGAGGCACCACAACGCAACGATTCCACTTGTAGCAGGGCATCATGATCAGATCGCCAAACAACTCCAGCGCTTCGGTGGCGATGGCGAAATCGACGGTGCCATCGGCCGCCATCTCTGCGATCTGCATCGGCGAGCCCTGGTGCATGTGCAAGGACACTTCAGGGTACTGCTTGATGAAATTGCTGATCACCGGTGGCAACGCATAGCGCGCCTGGGTGTGGGTGGTGGCGATCGACAGCGTACCCTTCTTCTCGTTGGAGAATTCCTGGGCGATCTGTTTGATGCTCTCGACCTTGCGCAGAATTTCACCGGCAGTCGTGATGATGCGCTCACCGGCCGGCGTGACGCGGGTCAGGTGCTTGCCGCTGCGGGCGAAGACTTCGACCCCCAACTCATCCTCCAGAAGGCGGATCTGCTTGCTGATCCCCGGCTGCGAGGTGTAAAGACTCTGCGCAGTGGCAGAGACGTTGAGGTCATGGTGCGCCACTTCCCAGATGTAGCGCAGTTGTTGAAGCTTCATAGGTTTCCCTCGGATCAGCGGTAGGTCACCGGCTGCTGGCAGCGACGAGTTATAACTATATTAGTGGTCAGATGAAGAAATCTAGAACTATTTTGTTACGTCTGACGGAAAAGACCTACTGCCAGTTTCAGCCTTTCCTACGACCCAGGTGCTGAGCCAACGGCACCATATACACCGGTACAGGCGATAGTTGGAGCAGCCGCACCGCAGTCCTTCCAATCGGCACGTCGACCCCTGCGCCCTCGGCGTGACTGCCGAAGATCAGCAGGTCAACCGCCAGACGCTGGGCCTGCTCTAGAATGACTTGCGCCGGATCACCCTGACGCACGCGCACAGCCTTGATCACGGCCAGGTCAGCATCCTCGCCCAGCTCGTCGCGAAAGCTTTCCAGCACACGCTGCTCTATGTTGGCCATGACCGTATTCACTCCCTGGGAGTGCAACCGCTCGAGCGTCTGCTCATCGAGGTAGCTCTGCAGGAGCGATTCGGCGAACTGACCCATCGGCTCGACAGCGTGGATCACATACAACTGCGCCTCGAACGTGCGTGCCAGGGCCAGAGCATGCTGCATGACGAAAGGCGCGTAGACGCCAAGATCGGTGGCGTACAGCATGGAGCGGATCATACGGCCTCCTCGACTGCCTCGGCGGGCAGAGCACGCTTGAGCTTAGCAGCGCCTGCGCGGCAGCGTCTCGCCGTCGCGGGCCGAGTTGCGGAAGTCGCTCAGTCGGCGCGGTTACGTCGGTCGATGAACGTCAGCGCCTGGTACAGGGATTCGATCCTCAGTAAATGACAACCGGCCTGCCGCGCACGGGCCAGTGGCTCGGCATAGATCGCCTGCAGTTCCAGCGGTCTGCGATGAACATGATCGTGGTACATGCTCGGCCAGTATTCGGGCATCTGATCGGTCACGCGCAACAGGTGCTCGACATAGCCCTGAGGTAAAACCTGCCCACAGGCCTGAGCCCCGATGACCACTTCGTGCATCAGCGCGCGCACCAGCTCACGGCTGTCTGGATCGCTCATCAGTGCTTTGGTGCTGGCTTGCAACAGTACTGAGAGTCCGTTGTAAGGCACATTCCACACCAATTTCTGCCAGCGCGCCTGGCCAACGTCGTCCATCGGCTGCGAATCAACCCCTGCGGCGCGGAACAGCCCAGCGCCTTCAGCAGCGATTACGCCAGCATCAACGCCATCCGGACCGCTGTGGTAGCCCAGGTTGATCGCACCCAGCGCTTGATGGCGAATGACCCCGGGCGCCTGGCGATTCACGCAGATGAAGCACAGCCCGCCGAGCAGATGCATGTCGTCGCGCAGCGCAGGGCGCAATTGCTCCTCGACGCCCAGTCCGTTCTGCAGCAATACGACACGGGCACCGGGTGCTGCGGCCTGGACGAGCAGCGGCGCCAGCTCGGCATTACTGGTGGCCTTGGCGCCGACCAGCAGCCAGTCACAGGGCGGCATGTCGCCAGCCGAGGCGTAGGCCTGCACCTTCATGTGCAGTGCTCCATGGAGGGCGCTATCGATACTCAGCCCATCCTTTTGCACCACCGCGTACTCGCTACGCAACAGAAAGTGCACATCGAAACCAGCGCGGGCCAGCATCAATCCATAGAAGCCACCGATTGCACCGCTACCGATGATGCCGATGCGTGTAGTGCGGGAAACCATGCTGCCCTCCTGTCCAGGCGAAGTCTGCTCGACCGCATGCCTGCAGGCAGCGACCGCCATTTGATCGCGCCACTATACCTAGCGTCTCCGTCGGCAGGGTTAATCCTCCTGGACAGGGCCATGACCATTGTCGCGCCCGACGTAACGCGCTAAGGTTCGGCTCCCCCCGCTGCGAACAATCTGCTGCTGGGCCGCACGGGGTTTGCTGGCGGCCGGCACCCGTGACCTGACGAGTAACACGATGGCTGATTTACCGATCGATGACCTCAACGTTGCCTCCAACGAGACCCTGATCACCCCCGATCAGCTGAAGAAAGAAATCCCGCTCAGCGCCAAGGCCCTGCAGACCGTGACGGCTGGCCGCGAAGTGGTACGCGACATCCTCGACGGCAAGGATCACCGCCTGTTCGTCGTGATCGGCCCATGCTCCATCCACGACATCAAGGCTGCCCATGAGTATGCCGAGCGCCTCAAAGTGCTGGCCGAAGAAGTGTCCGACACGCTCTATCTGGTCATGCGCGTGTACTTTGAGAAACCTCGTACCACTGTTGGCTGGAAAGGTCTGATCAACGACCCGTACCTGGATGACTCATTCAAGATCCAGGACGGTCTGCACATCGGTCGTAAGCTACTGCTGGACCTGGCCGAGATGGGCCTGCCCACCGCCACCGAAGCCTTGGACCCGATCTCACCCCAGTACCTGCAGGACTTGATCAGTTGGTCGGCCATCGGCGCGCGCACCACTGAATCCCAGACCCACCGTGAAATGGCCTCTGGACTGTCGTCGGCGGTTGGCTTCAAGAACGGCACGGACGGCGGCCTCACCGTTGCGATCAATGCCCTGCAGTCGGTCTCCAAGCCGCACCGCTTCCTGGGCATCAACCAGGAAGGTGGCGTCTCCATCGTCACTACCAAAGGCAACGCCTATGGCCACGTGGTACTGCGCGGCGGCAATGGCAAGCCCAACTACGACTCGGTCAGTGTGGCGCTGTGCGAGCAGGATCTGGCCAAAGCCAAGATCAAGCCCAATATCATGGTCGATTGCAGCCATGCCAACTCCAACAAAGACCCTGCTTTGCAGCCTCTGGTCATGGACAACGTGGCCAACCAGATCCTCGAGGGCAACCAGTCGATCATCGGCCTGATGGTGGAAAGCCATTTGAACTGGGGCTGTCAGGCGATTCCGAAAAACCTGGAAGATCTCCAGTACGGCGTCTCCGTGACCGATGCTTGTATCGATTGGGCCGCGACCGAGAAAAGCCTGCGCAGCATGCACGCCAAACTCAAGGACGTACTGCCAAAACGTCAGCGTGGCTGATGCATCGCAGTGACGGAACACCTACGAAAACGCCGGGCAATTGCCCGGCGTTTTCGTAGGTGTAAGCCGATCAGGCCTTGCTGGAATGCCGCTGCTGACGCTCCATGTAGCGTTCGACATAGGAACATGAGGGGATCACGGTGTATCCCATCTGCTCGGCATACTCCAGCGCTTTCTCCGTCAACGCGGCAGCGATGCCACGTCCGCGCAGCGCGTTTGGAACGAAGGTGCGATAAATATCGAGCGTCTGCTTGCCCAGATCCATGTAGGTGAGATAAGCACGATGACCGTCGACATTGGTCTCGAACTGATGACCGACTTGGTCATGGTGGATGGTCAGCGCTTCACTCATCACTACTCCTCGCAGGCCTTATGGCAGACCTTGGCCTTGAACGATGATTTATCCGGCGGAGCGCGCTCGACGCCACCCAATGCCACTTCGACCACTACGCATTGGCAATCGTTCGCGGTCGCTGATGCGGTAGATAGTAGGCGGACAAGGCGCCGTTGCTCAAGCCGTGCAGACTAACAATGGCGCGCAGAAGGATCGCCTGACGGGCATCGATCAATACCAAACTGCCAGCCGGATGCTCTAGTACCTGAGACGCTGCATGACCGTGCAAGTCACCCTTAGTTCAACGAAAAGTTTCTTGAGGCAGCGCTGAGAGGCGGATGGATCAGCAGCGTCAACTTCATCGCAAGGCTTGCCATACGGGGCTTCTGGCAACATTTTTTTTACGCTTCTTGCGCTCAGTCAGTTTACTTACTACAAGTAATGGGTAGTATGTACGCCGGCCAGTTTCTCTTTTCCGAGAGATGGCTATTTAATAGAAAGTCCTTGAAGGGGAACACGATGAACAACGTTCTGAAATTCTCTGCTCTGGCTCTGGCCGCAGTTCTGGCTACCGGTTGCAGCAGCGTATCCAAAGAAACCGAAGCTCGTCTGACTGCGACCGAAGACGCAGCTGCTCGCGCTCAAGCCCGTGCTGACGAAGCCTATCGTAAGGCTGACGACGCTCTGGCCGCCGCTCAGAAGGCTCAGCAGACCGCTGACGAAGCCAACGAGCGCGCTCTGCGTATGCTGGACAAAGCCAGCCGGAAGTAATAGTCCTCACGGATTATTGAGAGGCCGACCCATTCGTGGGTCGGCTTTTTTATGCGCGTCCATCCGCCGACACAGAAGCTCAGGATGAAGAAAGCCCGCCATGAGGCGGGCCTGGCTAGACATCGCTACGGCTACTGAATCTCGGGCGGAATTTCGGACACCATCGAGGTGCCACCCTGGCCAGTGCCGGGTACAGCGATCTCGACAGGGATACCATCTTCGGCGGCGACCACGTCGCGCACCATGTCCCAGTTCATGCGCAGATTGTTGGCGAGATCTTCGCGCTTGAGCAATGCATTGATGACAGCCGTGTGCTTGTCCACGACCGAAGGATTGCCCTGCTCGTCCAAGGGCGTATGCGCCTCCAGGTACACCTTACCGCCGCTCACGCCGAACTTGTAGGGTTCGTTGATGATGCGCACCGGCGTGCCCACAGGGACCATCTCCGAGAGCGAGACCACATTGTTGTTGAGCATGCGGAAGCAGCCATGACTGGTGCGCATACCGATGCCGAACTTCTTGTTCGACCCATGAATCAGATAGCCCGGCAGGCCCAGGGTGAATTTGAAGGGCCCCAGTGGGTTGTCGGGGCCGGCCGGCACTACGGCGGGCAGGATATCCCCGTCAGCGGCGTGCTCGGCACGGATGGAGGCTGGCGGGGTCCAGGTAGGGTTGGGCGTCTTGGCGGTAATCTTGGTATTGGCCACTGGCGAGCCCCAGCCCTCACGACCGATACCCAGCGGGAAGGTGTACACCACATTCTGCCCTTTAGGGTAGTAATAAAGGCGGTACTCGGCCAGATTGATAACGATCCCCTCGCGCGGCCCCGGTGGCAGGATATAGCGCGTCGGCAGGATGATCTCTGTACCGGCACCCGGCAGCCAGGGATCGACGCCGGGGTTGGCCGCGATCATTTCCAGGTAGCCCAGGTCGTTGGCGGTGCCGATGTCGGCGAAGGTGTCCTCGTACTTGGCCTTGATCGTGCGCACCTGGCCGACGACATCTTCTCCGGGCGGTGGCAGTGGCAATTCCAGCGCGACGGCGGGACCGGTCATCAGCAGGGCAGCCAGGGACAGGCAACGGGTGACGGCGGTAAAGCGCGGCAGCATCCGGTAAATCCTTCGACAGAGGGTTCAAGAGGTTCGATTGTACACTCGGCTGTTGCCGAGGGGGAGGCATCGGCCGGGTACGCAAGAATGACAAATGATGAAAGGCGTACTCAGAGCTCAGGCCACACCGGCCGGGTGCCCCGCCGCTGGGCATCGAGGATTGCGCGGCACAAAGGGCAAAGGCGCTCATCGCGATAGACCGTACGCTGCACCGAAGACCAGCGCGGCTGCGCTGGCAGCAATCCGCCACACAAGGTGCGGTCGGCTGGAGCACCCAGTTCGAGTTGACGCGCGGCGAGATGAACACGCACCTCCTGACACGCGAACAGATCCAATTGCTCGTCGGGCTCGATCAGTTGATAGGCGTACAGGGACCAGGCGGGGCGGGGCATCGGGGGCACTCGAAACGGGGGGCGCAACATTAGCCGAAAGCGTTCCCCGTTGAAAGCGTCAGAGCATGGGTTTTATCGTCGGCCATGCATTGTCCAGCAGGCGCTGCTGGGCGCCTTCGGCCGGATGGATACCGTCGGCCTGCATCAACGCCGGGACGCCACCGACGCCCTCGAGGAAAAACGGCACCAAGGGCACCTTCTTGTCGCTAGCCAACTGCTCATAGACCTGAGCGAATGCGGAGGTATAGCGAACACCATAATTGGGTGGCAGACGCATGCCCAGCAATACCACCTTGGCACCCGCGGCCCGCGAGCGATCGATCATTGATGCAAGATTTTGTTGCAATTGCTGCGGCGGCTGTCCCCGCAGCCCATCGTTACCGCCCAACTCGAGCACCACCAGATCCGGCTTGTGCGCCGCAAGCAGCGCCGGTAGCCGCGCCTGCCCCCCGGCACTGGTGTCACCACTGATCGACGCGTTGACCACTTGATCAGCGAATCCCTCGTCATGCAGGCGCTGCTGCAGCAGCGTGACCCAGCCCTGGCGGGTATCCAGGCCAAAACCTGCGCTGATACTATCGCCGACAATCAGCACCGTCCCCGCCGCCGCGCCTTGAGCCAGGCCGCACAGGGCCAGACCGGCGCTCAACCACCACATTCGCATTGGATTCTCCATGAGCCCCAGCATTCTCGTTGCGCAGAACCTTAGCAAAGTGGTCTCCAGCGCGGAAGGCGACCTTACCATCCTCCACCCCCTGTCGCTGGATCTCAGCCAAGGGGACAGCCTGGCGATCGTTGGCGCGTCCGGCTCCGGCAAGTCGACCCTGCTCGGATTGCTCGCCGGTCTTGATCGGCCCAGCGGGGGCAATGTACTGCTGGCCGGCCACGACCTCGGCGCACTGGACGAGGACCAGTGCGCCCAGGTGCGCGCCGAGCATGTCGGCTTCGTGTTCCAGTCATTTCAGCTTCTGGACAGCCTCAACGCCCTGGAAAACGTGATGCTACCCCTGGAGCTCGACGGTCGCCGCGACGCACGCGAACAAGCGCGCGCCTTGCTCGATCGGGTCGGCCTGGGCCATCGAATGAGTCACACACCTCGGCAACTGTCCGGCGGTGAACAGCAACGGGTGGCGATTGCACGGGCTTTTGCTGCACATCCGGCGGTACTGTTCGCTGACGAGCCCACCGGAAACCTCGACAGCCAGACCGGCGAGCGCATCAGTGATCTGCTGTTCGAGCTGAACCGCGAGCGTGGTACCACCCTGGTCCTGGTGACCCATGACGAGCGCTTGGCCAAGCGGTGCCGCCGCTTGATCCACCTCGAGGCCGGTCGCCTCGTCGCGCCGCAGGCGCCTCAATGACGCGCCTGTCGGTCAAGCACTTGTGCGCGCTGGCCCTGCGCCAACTGCTGCGCGATGCTCGCGCGAGCGAAGTGCGAGTGCTGTTCTTGGCGGTGCTGGTGGCAGTAGCAGCCAGCACCGCCATCGCTTACTTCGGCGCTCGCCTCAACAGCGCCATGCAACTGCGGGCCAGCGAATTCCTCGCAGCCGACCTGGTGCTGCAAGGCTCCTCCCCCATCCGAATCGAGCAACTCGACGCGGGTACATCACGCGGTCTTCAGCACGCCCGCGTGGTTGAGTTCAGCAGTGTGGTGGCCGCCGACGCAGGCATCCAGCTCTCCAGCATCAAGGCTGTCGACTCGGCCTACCCGTTGCGCGGCGAGCTGCGCAGCGCAGCCACGTCTTACGGCAGCGAAAGCCCAGGAGGTAGCCCTGCGCCGGGTGAGGCGTGGGTAGAAGCGCGCCTGTTGACGGCGCTGGGGCTGTCACTCGGCGATAGCATCGACGTGGGCATGAAACCCCTGCGCATGACCCGTGTGCTCACGTACGAGCCGGATCGTGCCGGCAATTTCTACAGCCTTACCCCGCGCGTACTGATGAACATGGCCGATCTGGAGGCCACTGGAGTGATCCAACCGGGCAGCCGGGTTACCTATCGCGACCTCTGGCGCGGCGAGCCCCAAGCGCTGGAAAGCTATCGGCAGGCAATTGAGCAGCAGTTAGCCGCCAACCAGCGATTGCTCGATACCCGTGATGGCAATCGTCAGATCGGTGGCGCTCTTGGTCGCGCCGAGCGTTACTTGAACATGGCCAGCCTGGTGGCGGTGTTGTTGGCCGGCGTGGCAGTGGCGCTGTCAGCCAGCCGCTACGCCGCTCGCCGTCTCGATGCCAGTGCCCTGCTTCGCTGCCTGGGCTTGTCACGCCACCAGGCACTGGGCCTTTTTTCACTGCAGTTGACCGTGTTGGGCCTGGTCGCATCGCTGAGCGGTGCATGGGTGGGCTGGCTGGCACAACTTGGGCTGTTCGCGTTGCTGCAAGGGCTACTGCCCAGTGCGGTCCCTTCCGGCAATCTTGCGCCGGCGCTGGCCGGCATCGGCACCGGACTGGTCGCGCTGGCCGGCTTCGCTCTGCCACCTTTGGCCGCGCTGGGACGGGTCCCGCCTCTGCGCGTCCTTCGCCGCGACCTGCTACCCACCCCGCCCAGCAGTTGGCTGGTGTACGGCGCCGCACTGTTTGCTCTGGGGCTGATCATGTGGCGGCTGAGCCTCGACCTGATCCTGACATTCGCCCTGCTCGGCGGCGGGATCGTGGCCGCAGCCCTGCTCGCCGGCCTTTTGCTGCTGGCCCTGCGCAGCCTGAGGCGAATGCTGTCCGCCGCCCCGCTTGCCTGGCGACTGGGCCTGGGTCAACTGCTGCGTCACCCGCTGGCCGCCGCCGGACAGGCACTCGCCTTCGGCCTGATACTGCTGGCCATGGCGCTGATCGCACTGCTGCGCGCGGAGCTCCTCGACAACTGGCAGGCCCAGTTGCCCAAAAACGCGCCCAATCACTTCGCCCTCAACATTCTGCCGGACGACCGCGAGCCGTTTACTCAGCGGTTACGCGAACTCAACGCCACGTCCGCCCCGTTGTATCCCGTCATGCCAGGCCGGCTCACGCAGATCAACGGGCAATCGGTCCAGCAACGGGTGAGCAAGGACTCTGCTGGGGAGCGGGCCGTACAGCGTGATCTGAGCTTGACTTGGGCCGCCAATCTGCCCCAGGGCAATGCCATAGTCGACGGCACTTGGTGGCAATCATCACCCCCCGATAACAGGCCTCCCGGCGTGTCGGTCGAAGCCGATCTAGCTGCCAGCCTGGGCCTGGAACTTAACGACCTGTTGACCTTCGATATCGGGGGCGAGCAGCGTCAGGCACAGGTCACCAGCCTGCGGACCGTACATTGGGACAGCTTCCAGCCCAATTTCTACATGATCTTCCAGCCGGGTACGCTGCAAGGACTGCCAGCCACCTACCTGACCAGCTTCTACCTCGCGCCAGGCCACGATGCTGAAGTGGTCGCACTGTCACGCGCCTTCCCGGCCGTGACCCTGCTGCAGGTCGATGCACTGCTGGGGCAACTGCGCAGCATCCTGGCCCAGGTCACCCTGGCTGTAGAGTACGTTCTGCTGTTCGTATTGGCGGCGGGTGTGACGGTACTGCTCGCTGGATTACAGGCCACTCTGGACGAGCGCATTCGCCAAGGCGCCCTGCTGCGCGCACTCGGTGCCGGACGCGCTCTACTGGTCAAGGCCCGGCGCATCGAGTTCGGCCTGCTCGGCGCGGCCAGCGGTGTATTGGCAGCACTGGGCTGCGAGCTGATCAGTTGGGGGCTGTACCGCTACGCCTTTAACCTGCAATGGGCACCGCATCCGTGGCTACTGGTGCTGCCACTGATCGGCGCACTGCTGGTGGGCGCCGCCGGCGTCTTCGGCACCCGGCGTGCGCTCAATGCATCACCCTTGAGCGTGTTGCGAGACACCTGACCACCATCCGCCATGGCGTGCTCAGGTCGCGCCATAGTGGATGCGATTGATGTACCAGGTCGCATCACCGGTTGGGGTATGCACTCGGACCTCGTCGCCCTCCTCCTTTTTAAGCAAAGCACGGGCCATGGGCGAATCGATGGAAATATAGTCGTTGCGGCCATGGATCTCGTCGTAGCCGACGATACGAAACGCCAGGGTCTGCCCCTCGTCATTCTCGATCTCGACCCAGGCGCCAAAGAACACGCGCCCCTCCTGTTGTGGCGAATAACTCACCACTTTGACGTCCTCGAGACGTTTGCGCAGATAGCGGACCCGACGATCGATCTCGCGCAGCAGCTTCTTGTTGTACTGATAATCAGCGTTCTCGCTGCGATCGCCCAAAGACGCCGCCCACGTCACCTTCTGCGTGATCTCCGGACGGTAGACGCGCCACAAATGATCCAGCTCCTTCTTGAGCGCCTCATGGCCTTCGATGGTGATGATATTGGTGCTCAAACCGCTCGCTCTCCTCACGACTACCTGCGCAGGCGACATCGGCCTGGCGGGGCTGGGAGCTTAACGAAAAAACACAGCGCACGACATCTGCCAGAGAATCAGCCGCGCGTAATCAATCCCTGGCGAGCAATGCGGGTAAGGTGACCGATGATTTCGCCAGCGTGTTCGCCCGTCGGTGCCTGGATGACTGCCAGATCAAAGCGGTCACTGGCGTACCGGGCAAGGTCGCAGGCGTTTTCGGCGAACTGGATGAGGAAGGCGCGGGCTTGACCCTTGCGGCGGGAAAATCCATCGAGATTGCGCAGCAGTGTGGGTTGGTGCTGACCACCTAAAAGGATGCGAGGCGTGCGTGCGGCCTGATCGGCTGGCAGTGGAGTCAAGCAGACGCTGGTACGTGGGCAACTCATGGAGTATCTCTCCGCCTCGCAGATCCCGCTGGGCAGCGGTGGGAGGCGTCACCGAACCAGCGCTTTAGCGGTATTTCGGATGGCCTTGCAGACCTTTCCTGCGCCCCGCAAGTAGCTGTTTAAATCGGCGCAAGCGTTATCCTAGAGCGTCTGATGGCAAGCTGCAAGTGGCTGCTCACTTGCAGTTTGCCGTTAACGGTTTGCAGGCATATGTCAGCGGGCTATCAGGCGATCCAACGACACCCGACCGGCGCCTTCTAAGAGAATGGCGAGGGTGCCGGCCATCAACGCAAGCGCGAACTCATAGCCATTGTTGGCCATAAACAAGCCGTTGCTAATGTGCACAGTGAAAATTGCCACGACCAACGTTGCACTCAGCACCAGCGCCGCGGGACGCGCCAGCAGCCCGAGCAGTAAACCCAGCCCGCCGAAGAACTCGGCACTGCCGGAAAGCATGGCCATCAGATAACCAGGTGCCAGTCCGATGCTTTCCATCCACTGGCCGGTCCCCTCAAGGCCGTAGCCGCCGAACCAACCGAAGAGCTTTTGTGCGCCGTGCGCCATGAATATAAAACCAATCAGAACACGCAACAAGCTGACGCCAAAACCGGCGCGGGTGGAAAGGAGGGCTTTGATGGTAGGGCTCATCTTGCAGTTTCCTTGAACGGATGTGGGGAATGAGCGCGATATTAATCGATTTTAAAGATACGGAAACCGCAAATAACCGAACCCACCTATCGATTAATTAGAACCTATTGCCGCCCTATCCCCTGTTCAAGTCCCGATCGCTCACGGTTGAATGCCAGGAAGTACTTGTTGACGCTGTTGACGAAGTTGACTGTTCCCATCCCCACCTGCTCCATCGCGATTCGCTCAGTCTGAAAAAACCACTGATTGGCGTTCAGCCCGCGCCGACGCGCCTGCGCCCGCATGGCCTGAACCCGCTCGGGACCAAGGTTGTAAGCCGCGAGTACAAAGGCCATGCGCTCACGCTCATTGAGTTGGGGGCTGGAAAAGAACTTGCGACGAATCATGGCCAGATAGCGCGCGCTCGCCTGAACATTGCCATCGACCGTCGAGGTATCGCTCACGCCCACTCGCTGAGCAGCAGAGGGAGTGATCTGCATCAGGCCGTGAGCACCACCCACGCCACGCGCCTTGGGGTCAAGGCTCGACTCCTTGAAGGCCAGGGCGGCCAGGTTGAGCCAATCGATCTGTTGCTCGGCCGCATGCTTCTGCAATACCGCACGCACCGATACCAAGCGCCGGCGATCTTGCCGAGCCAGTGGATCATGGACGCGGTACTGACGTCGATAGATTCGCTCAAACGCGGCATCCTGGTTATCTGGGGCACGATAGCTCGCCAGAAAGCGGTCGATGCTGCTGAGCAACTGCGTGGCATCCTTGCGCACATACCAACGCATGGCCTGTGGCTGGCCAAGGTGCAAGCGCGTGTCTAGCCGCAGTTTGGACATCACACGCGCCCAACGTTGGGCAATGGGACGCTCTACCACGGTCAGGTGATAGATGCCGGCCTGAACCATTTCCAGCACATCCTCCACCGCCAGGGTCGGGTCTACCCACTCGATCCTCACCGGCGCACGCTTGCGCAGCGCCAGTTGCTGATTGATCTGCTCGATCACAGGTCCCGCCGCACTGGCTGTGGTCAACGCAATCGTGCGTCCAGACAACTGTTCGATCCGACTGAAAGACCGATCACCTTTGCGCCCGACCAGCACGAGTGCTACCTGATCGACCACGGGTGCACTGACGCCCACTTCATGTACCAGCGCCGCATCGAGCAGCTCACCAGGCGCTGCCAAATCGCCTTCGCCGCGACGCAATGCGCCAATGAGCTGCTCCTTGGCTCTGGGAACGACCTTGAAGGTTATTCGCTGTCCTTCATCCATCCGTGCGTTGAGTGCATGCTCCAGTGCTCGCAAGCGGTAGTACTCGACGCCGACCGGCTCACCCTTGACCTCACCTGAGCTGTTACGGCTCTGATTGACCAGCACCCTCAGCACCTTGCTGGCGCGGATCTGCGGCAGGTCACGAACCTGAGAAGCTGGCGCGTGCTGCACCGGACCGGCTTCACGCGCGAAGGCAGGCACCACGTTGAGCAGGCCGAGCAACAGCAGAGTCGTCAGCAACAATCGCAGCATGGGAAGTACATCCGGGAACGGCCAAGAGATGATGGCAAAAGACCACCAATCTTGTGCGAAGTTCTTGGTTTTCCCGCGAAATGGCGGACTTTGCTATCGTGGCCGTCCCGCAGCATGAGACAGCACCATGCAACTGATCGATATCGGCGTCAATCTGACCAACAGCAGCTTCCATCAACATGAAGCGGCAATCATCGAACGCGCCCGTGAGGCCGGCGTGGCGCAGATGGTGGTTACCGGCACCAACCTGGACGTGAGCGAGCAAGCACTTGAGCTGTGTCAGCAACTCGATGCGCAGGGTCAGTGCCTATTCGCCACGGCCGGCGTCCACCCCCATGAGGCCAGCACCTGGAGTGGAGAAAGCGAGCGCCGTCTGCGCGAACTGCTGAAAGCGCCACGCGTGCGAGCGGTGGGTGAATGCGGATTGGATTTCAACCGCGACTTCTCTCCTCGTCCCCTGCAGGAAAGTGCCCTGCACGCGCAGTTAGCGCTGGCAGCTGAACTGCAGTTGCCGGTGTTTCTGCACGAACGTGACGCCAGTCAACGTCTGCTGGCCATTCTCAAGGACTACCGCGACCATCTGAGCGCTGCAGTGGTGCACTGCTTTACCGGAGAACGCGACGCCTTGTTCGCCTATCTGGACATGGACCTGCACATCGGCATCACAGGTTGGATCTGCGACGAACGCCGTGGTACGCATTTGCATCCGCTGGTCGGCGACATTGCCCAGGGCCGACTGATGCTGGAAACCGACGCGCCCTATCTTCTCCCACGCAGCCTGCGCCCCAAGCCCAAAAGTGGACGCAACGAACCCGCCTACCTACCCTACGTACTGCGCGAGGTTGCCATGCACCGTAACGAGAGCGTCGAGCAGTGCGCTGAACACACGACGGCGACGGCAAAGGCTTTCTTCAAACTCCCTTGATGCACATCATGACAGTCGACTCATCGAGCGCGCACAATGATGGCACCTTGCCAATAATGTTTCCGCTCAACTCAGAGAAGACCTTCCATGGGTGCCTGGCTTAGCAATATTTCCTTGAAGTACAAGTTTTGGGCCGTCAATGCGGTGGCCTTTGTCACGACCTTGCTGCTGGTACTTTACGCCGTCAATCTCGAGCAACAGGCCCGTGCCGAGGCGGCACACGCGCAGGCCCTGGCTCAAGCTGAGGTGCTGGCCAGATGGCCCGCCAACCAGCCCCTTCCTCCCCTGGCTCAGATCATCACTTGGCAAACCGGCCAAAACCCTACGTTCGCAGGGCAGTCCCTCGAGTCACTGCGCGAGGCGCAAGGCTGGGTCGATCTACCGGCAGCTTGGTTGCTCGGCACCGATCCCCTGCGCGGCGCCCAGGTACTACGCCTGGGCGACCAGCACATTGCCGTGCTGGCGCAGTCACCCAGCCTGCGCCAGGTATTTTTTGACCGCTTCACCCAATATGCGCTGTGCGTGCTGATCCTCATGCTGGCGATGCTCTGCGCCTCGCAATTGCTCATCCGCTTCCTGCTGAGTCAGCTCAACATGCTCAAGGACGTGATGCTGCATGTCGAACGCACCGGCGACCTGTCGGCCCGGGTGCCGCTGGCCTGCGGCGACGAGGTGGGCCAGATGGCCGGTGCCTTCAATGCCATGCAGACCACTTACCACCGCGTGGTGAGCACCGTGGCGCGAACGGCCGCACAGCTCGACGCAGGTGCCGCACGCTTGGCGACCAGCATGAACGAAGTGCGCCACGGCATGATCGGCCAACAGAGCGAGACCGACCAGGCTGCCACCGCCATCAACGAGATGTCCGCCACGGTCCACCACATTGCCCAGCATGCAGGCGCTACTCGCGATTTATCGCAGAGCGCCGATACCCTTGCCGGCAGTGGACAGGCAGTGGTGACCCGCGTCCAGGACTCCATCTCTGGCCTGTCCAGCGGCGTACAGCAGACTGCCGAGATGATTCGCCAACTGGCCGACGACAGCCAGAAGATCAACAGTGTGGTCAGCGTGATCCACAGCATTGCCGAACAGACCAACCTGCTGGCACTCAACGCGGCTATCGAAGCAGCGCGGGCGGGGGACTTGGGTCGGGGCTTCGCGGTGGTCGCCGATGAGGTGCGCAACCTGGCCAAGCGGGTACAAAGTTCCACGGACGAGATCACCACCATGGTCTCGGCACTGCAGGATGGGACCCGCGATGCAGTGGACTTCATGCAGGAGAGTTCCTTCAAAGCCGACGATTGCGTGCAGCAGGCACGTGAAGCGGGTGACGCCCTCGCCGAGATCACCCAGGCAGTGGCTCAAATGCGCGAAAGCAACACCCAAATCGCGGTGGCTGCAGAGCAGCAGAGTCAAGTGGCCGAAGAGATGAACCGGGCGGTGGTCAGCATCCGCGACGTCACCGAGCAAACCGTACAGCAGACCGTGGGCTCGGCTACCACCAGCAACGAGCTGGCAACGCTGGCCGGCGAGCTGAACAAAGCCATCGGCCAGCTCAAGCTATAGCCCCCATAAAGGGCATCGATTGGCCCCGATCCAGGGGCCGCACTAAGCTTTGGACATGACCGAGAGGAGATGTCCATGAGCAAGCGTCTACCCAACCTGCCCGCCTGGCAATGGCGCGGCTATCATCATCACCACCGCCATCCGGCCAATCTGGTGCTGCACTTGATCGCCGTCCCTTTGTTCATCCTGGCGTTTCTACTGCTGCTTTCGGGCCTGTTCGCGATGGACCTCACTCAATTGGCGGTGGGCGCTCTTGCGCTGATCGCAGCGCTTGGCATGCAACGTCAGGGTCATCGACTGGAGGCTGAGCAGCCCGAACCGTTCAGCGATAGAAGCGATGCTTTCAGACGTCTGCTGACCGAACAGTTCGTGACCTTTCCGCGCTTTGTGCTTTCAGGTGGATGGTTGCGCGCCTGGCGTGAGCGCCACAGACTCCGGCGCTGACGTGGCCCGTTCAGGCGAAGACGGTCACCGTTTGACGACTCAGTGCAAGTAACCTGCCGTCAGCCGAGGATAACCTGGCGGCAGCGTGGCCATAGCCGTCTCTGGCATGCTCAGTCTCGACTCGGTACTGGCACCAATCCGAAGTGCTGACCTCGGGTATGGGCTGAACGAATTCAATGGTCCATGACAACGTGCTACCGGCAGCCGGCTTGCTCAGTATTGGCAGCACGCTGGGCGGCCAGGCGTCTACCAGCGCCAACAGGTGTCCGACGCTCAGAGGCGCCTTCGCCACATCGCGCAAGCGCACCCAGCCGCCCATTTCTCGTGAGTCATTACCGCTGAATGGCAGACCACCCAGTGCCCAACGCAACGAAACGTGGCGCATGAACGCCGGAGTGACGCCAGCGATGTAGGGTAACTCTGGCGTCGCTTCTGCGAGAGGCTTGATAGGCGTCGCCGAGCCGGCCCCCACCTGCACCTCAGACGCACGGCTTTCACCGAAACTGCCTTGCACTAACGTCACCACCTGACCCGCCTGAACGGCCCTGCCCAGGACGGTGGTCACGGCCTTGCCCTCTCGCAGCACCTCGGCGTCGAAGCGAATCGGCATCTCGGGCACCGCAGGGCCCACGAACGTGATGGCCAGCGACCGTACCGGTCTGTCACCGCCGACTTTCAAACACATCGTTTCATGCACCAGAGCCGCCATCAGACCACCAAAACACGCGCGGCCTTGGCCCCAACTGGCTGGAATGCTCAGGTTCTCGGGGTGGTTACGCACGGCAACCAGCAGTTCATCTAGATTCATGGCGCTCACAGCCCTGTTCGTTCGTAGTGCAACCAGGCTGCAGAGTATCCAGCGCACAGATCGGTGACAGCCTACATATCGGTCATTTACAGGGACTATCGGTGTGACAGCGCCTTGCGCAGCGACTTGAGCGTGACATCGCAATGACGCTCGGCTTGCTGCAACTGCAGCTCCCACATTTCGGCGCAGGGCGCCAAATCGGCATGCTCACGTACCTGCAGCAGCCACTGGAGACGATCATGCCAGTCGCCAAGATCCGCCTGTGCCTGCTTGAGCAGGCGCTGCAGCGGCTTCTTCGCATGGCGCAACTGCGGATAAGCCTCATCGCCGTAGCGCACCCGCTTGATCAACAGACGCAGGCGATGACGATCATGCGCCGGGTCGTCAATGCCGGCCTGGAGTTTGCGCCATTGCTTGCCTAGCCGCTTATCGACCCGGGTACGCAGTTCGTGGGCCAAACCTTCGCGATCGGCGGCGCGCAGGAACAGCGGGAATGTATCGAGAATGGCCAGGACACGCCTTAATTGTGCGCTGGCAGCAACGCTGGCAAAGGTGGCCGCCCTGCCCTGCAGTCGCCGCTGGCCAGGCTCGGGGTGTCCACTGGCGATCAACTGCGCAGCAAGCACTTCGCGGTCTCGCAAGGGCGTGGTCAACGTGCCCAGGGACCGTGCCGCTTCTTCGAGCTGCTCGATCCCAGGCAGGCCACGCAGGGGCCGCAGCAGGCTGCGCAGGCGTCGCAGACTGGTGCGCAGGTCATGCAGTGGCTCGCTGTCGGTATCAGCAGCCAGGCGCTCACGACAAGCGAGCAGACGGACGTGCAGGGCCAGCACCTGGGCAACCACATGATCCATCATCGCGGACATTTCCACTCTCCTCGGTCATCGACCGGCACGGGACTCACGGATGTAGAAGCGCGCACGCTCGGCTTTGGTGCTGCACCCTTCGAACGCTTCGAACTGCTGCTGGGTTTTGGCTCCAGTCAGAAGGGACAGCGCCTTGGAGTAGCTAACGGTGCCGGCGAACCCCTCGGCCTTGGCTAGATCGAGCTCTTTCCAGGCGGCATCGAGTTGCGTCGCGCAACTGTCGCGGTAAGCCGTTTTGCCTGCACAACCGGCTACCGCCAGCGCCATCAAGGGAACGAAGATCCACGCTTTCATCGGGTGATACCTCAAGAAGGGACAACAGTCGCTGTTTCGACGGTCGGCACGGTGAAAAGTGCCCGTCGACCCTGACACAGCGCACAGCGCCATTGAAGCCCGACCGCCAAAGCGTGCATTGTGGCGATCATCGCCGACTCTCGTGGGGAAAACTATGAGCAAACGTGTCGCACTGGTACTTGGCTCGGGCGGCGCCCGAGGGTACGCGCACATTGGTGTGATCGAGGAAATCGAACGCCGCGGCTATGAGATCGCCTGTATCGCCGGCTGCTCGATGGGCGCAGTGGTGGGCGGTATCTACGCTGCTGGCAAACTCGATGAGTATCGGCGCTGGATCGAGAGCCTCGACTATCTGGATGTGCTGCGCCTGGTCGACGTGAGCTTTCGCCTGGGGGCCATCCGCGGTGACAAGGTATTCGGACAAATCCGCAAGATCGTGGGGGAAATGAATATTGAGCAACTTCGTATCCCCTACACTGCTGTGGCAGCCGATCTGACAAACCAGCAGGAAATCTGGTTTCAGGAGGGATGCCTGCATCAGGCCATGCGTGCGTCCGCAGCGATCCCCAGCCTATTCACCCCAGTGATGCAGGGCAATCGCATGCTGGTCGATGGCGGCATCTTGAACCCACTGCCGATCGTGCCTGTGGTTTCCAGTCACTGCGACCTGATCATCGCGGTCAACCTCAACGCTACCAATCAGAAACAGTATCAGTTGCCGGTCGTCGAACGCCCGGCGGCTTTTCGGATGCGTTTCGAATCAGTGATCAGTTCGCTGGGTTCGCGCATGCCATTCAGGCGCAAGCCTGCGGAGCAGTTGATGCGCATCGAGCAGGAAATCGTCGCCGAGCGCATGAGCCAGAGCAACCCATGGTTGAGCGACCCGACCGACCAACAGGGGCAGCCGGCCGCAGCGCCAGAGCGTGAAGGGGCGCCCAAGTCGGCGACCGGGTCGTTCATCATCGACAACGTCGGACCTGCTTCCCTACTCGATCTGATCAACCAAAGCTTCGAAGTCATGCAAACCTCATTAGCCCAGTACAAGATTGCAGGTTATCCACCAGACGTGCTGATCAACGTGCCCAAGCGGGTGTGCCGTTTTTTCGAGTTCTACAAGGCGCCCGAACTCATCGCGCTGGGGCGGGAAATCGCGCGCGATACACTCGACGGGCACGAAGCACAGAAACGCTGAACGAGCGTTGCTCAACGGCCCGCACAATGGCTGATCTGCCGGTAGGGCGCTGCGAACACGTGTGCGTATTGAAATGAAACAGGCCGCTAAAGCGGCCTGTTTCAATAGCAAGGCGTCCCTCAGTAGCGAGTGATGTCTGCCGTGTCTTCCAGGTGTTTCAGATAAGCCGCGAAGTCTGCCTGCCCCGTGCGCGAGGCCAGGTATTGACGAATTTGCTGCTTCTCCAGTTCGGACGCTGCTGCACCCTCGTTGACGCCCTTGAGTTGCAACACCGCAAGGCTGCCATCCTTGAGCACCACGCTGGCGTAGACGGACTTGTCCTTGGACTCAGGCTTGGCCATGCGGAAGGCCGCCTGCAACTCGGTAGGATCTACGCCTTCCTGGTCGCGAGTCACCGCCTCGAGGACCTTCCATTGCTGACCCTCCTGCGCGGTGCCCGGCACAATGGAGCCGTCGCGCAGCCCGGCGATCAGCTTGTCGGCCTTGACCTTGAGCTCTGCAGTGGCTTTCTCCTTGGCCAGATGCTCACGGATGGTGGACGACACCGCTTCCAAGGCCAGTTGTTCAGGTTTGCGGTGCTCTTTGACCCGTACGACCACCACTGTTTCCGGATCGAGCTCCAAGCCATTGCTATTGGCGCCTTCATTCAGCACTTCTTCGCTGAAGGCTGCCTGGATGACCGCGCGATTGGCAGTGATACCTTCCCCACCCTCACGACCGAACGGCGCCGAGGTATGCACTTTCAGGCCCAGTTCCTGCGCAGGCTGGGCGAGGTCCGAGGCTTCGAAGGCAGAGTCCTCCAACTGCTTGGTGACTTCGACGAACTTCTGCTCCACCTGCTGAGTTTTCAGCTCGTGGGTCAGCTTGTCCTTGAGGCTGGCAAAGGTCGGAACCTGAGGCGCCTCAATGCCGAGCAGCTTGATCAGGTGATAGCCGTATTCGGTACGAACCGGAGCGGATACCTGATCTTTGTTCAGCTTGTACAGCGCCGCTTCGAATGCCGGGTCATACACACCGGGGCCGGCCAGCCCCAGATCGCCACCATTGGCAGCAGACCCTGGATCCTGAGAGAACTCCTTGGCTAGCTTGGCGAAATCTTCACCTTTAGCCAGGCGTTGTTGGATCTCTTCGATTCGAGCCTTGGCCTGAGCGTCGTCAGTCTTATCGTTGACTTCGATCAGAATATGCGCAGCATCGCGCTGCTCGGCAAGATTAGCGATTTCCTTCTGGTATTCAGCCTGGAGTTGATCGTCGCTGACCGAGACCTGGTCGAAGAAGGCTGCTTTCTTCAGCTCGATGTAATCGATGACCACCTGATCGGGCGTCATGAATTCCTTTGCGTGCTGATCATAGTGAGCCTTGATCTCTGCATCGCTCACCTGCACCGCTGCCGGGTTGGCCTTGAAGGTCATGGTGGCGATGTCGCGGGTCTGATTTTCCAGACGAGCGAAGGCATCGACCTGCTGATCTGTCACGAAGCTGCTACCGCCTATGCCGTTACGCAGTTGATTGATCAGCATGTCCTGGCTGAGCGCCTCGCGGAACTGCATCCGGTTATAGCCCAACTGACGAATTTCGCCGTCGAAACGCTCGGCACTGAAGGCGCCAGCAACCTGGAACTGTGGCATCTGCAGGATAAGCTGATCCAGCGCGGTTTCCGGGAAGGCGAACTTGGCATCCTCGGCACCCTGCAGCAACAGCTTGCGGTCTATCAGCTGCTTCAGTGCAGCCTCGCGCAGCACTTTTTCGTCCAGCCTTGCCGGGTCGAAGTCCTTGCCCATCCGTTGCATGATTTGACGGCGGCCCATGTCCACTGCCTGGCTCAGTTCGGCCTGACTGATGGTTTGACCGTTGATCTTGGCAGCGTCCTGGCTATGACTGGCAGCCTGGAAGATGGCCTCAAAACCGGTAAGTGCCATAAGCACAACGATGAGACCGATGATGGTCTTGGCAATCCAACCCTGTGAATTGTCCCTGATATTCTGCAGCATGCGTCCCCCAAAAACGGTCGTACCACTGCATCGACAACCGCGGAGAGTGGGTAGAATCCTGATAAAAGAAAGGCGCATCCGAGGATGCGCCTTTTCTTAGCAAACGTGGCGGCGGGAACGTTTGCGGCCCCCGCCGCGACGTGCTCGGAACCGACTTGGCCGGATCCGGCTGAAGAGACGACTTAGTTGACGGCGTCTTTCAGGCCTTTGCCAGCTTTGAAGCCTGGCGTCTTGGCAGCTGCGATCTTGATCGGCTTACCGGTTTGCGGGTTGCGGCCAGTGCGCTCGGCGCGCTCTTTGACAGCGAAGGTGCCGAAGCCAACCAGGACCACACTGTCACCTTCTTTCAGAGCATTGGTCACGGACTCGATTACTGCGTCCAGAGCACGGCCAGCAACAGCTTTCGGGATATCAGCAGAAGCAGCAACAGCGTCAATCAGTTCCGACTTGTTCACTCTAAGTCCCCTTATCTCTCTAATGAGTATGTTTCTAAGTATGTAATAAACCGCATGAAACGATCATTGGGTGGCTCGGTGACACTGGCGCTGCGCTTCAGCGCGAGGCGACGAAAGCGTGTCAATCAACCCCCCAATGAGATACGAACTAGTGCGTGCTCATTCTTTCCTTGGCATCGCTGTCGCGCTTCTCTTCTTTCGCGACAATCTCCGGAGCCACATCTGGCAAGGGTTCCGGGGCGTATTGCAGCGCAATTTGCAGGACCTCGTCAATCCATTTAACCGGTTTGATCTGCAGATCCTGTTTGATATTTTCCGGAATCTCCTTGAGATCGCGCACATTCTCTTCGGGAATGATCACGGTCTTGATCCCACCGCGATGCGCCGCCAGCAGTTTTTCCTTCAATCCACCGATGGCCAGCACCTGCCCACGCAAGGTGATCTCGCCAGTCATGGCGACATCGGCACGCACTGGAATCTGGGTCAGCGCCGAAACCAACGCGGTGCACATGCCGATACCGGCACTAGGACCGTCCTTGGGCGTAGCGCCCTCGGGCATGTGAATGTGCACATCGTGCTTCTCGTGAAAATCGGCAGCGATGCCGAGGCTGCGTGCACGACTGCGAACCACGGTCTGCGCGGCGGTGATCGACTCGACCATGACATCGCCAAGCGAGCCGGTCTTGATCAGTTGGCCTTTGCCCGGAATGACCACAGCCTCGATGGTCAGCAACTCGCCACCGACCTGAGTCCAGGCAAGGCCGGTGACTTGGCCGATCTGATCCTGGGTTTCGGCCAGGCCGTAGCGGAACTTGCGCACACCGAGCAGATGCTCCAGTTGATCGCCCGTGACCTTGACTTTCACCTGCTTCAGGCCAGTGTGCTCCTTGACCACCTTGCGGCACACCTTGGCGATTTGACGCTCCAGACCGCGCACCCCGGCTTCGCGGGTGTAGTAGCGGATGATGTCGCGGATCGCCGAAACATCGACCTCAAGTTCGTCCTTCTTCAAACCATTGGCCTTGACCTGCTTGGGCACCAGGTACTTGACCGCGATGTTGATCTTCTCGTCCTCGGTGTAGCCGGGCAGACGGATGATTTCCATCCGGTCGAGCAGCGCCGGCGGGATGTTCATTGAGTTCGAGGTGCACAGGAACATCACATCCGAGAGATCGTAATCGACTTCCAGATAATGATCGTTGAAATTGTGGTTCTGCTCGGGGTCGAGCACTTCGAGCAGCGCGGAAGCAGGATCGCCGCGCATGTCGCTGCCCATTTTGTCGATTTCGTCGAGCAGGAACAGTGGGTTGCGCACGCCCACCTTGGTCATTTTCTGAATCAGACGACCCGGCATCGAGCCAATGTAGGTGCGGCGGTGTCCGCGAATCTCAGCTTCGTCACGTACGCCACCCAGCGCCATGCGCACGAACTTGCGGTTGGTGGCAGCGGCGATCGACTCAGCCAGCGAGGTTTTGCCCACCCCAGGCGGGCCGACCAGGCACAGCACCGGTCCGCGAATTTTCTTCACCCGCTTCTGCACAGCGAGGTATTCGAGAATGCGCTCCTTGACCTCTTCCAGGCCGTAATGGTCGGCGTCCAGAATCTCTTCGGCCTTGGTCAGGTCCAGCCGCACTTTGCTCTGGGCTTTCCACGGCACCTGGACCAGCCAGTCGAGGTATGAGCGCACAACGGTGGCCTCGGCAGACATCGGGGACATCTGCTTGAGCTTGTTCAGCTCGGCTTGAGCCTTGGAGAATGCATCTTTGGGAAGACCCGCGGCATCGATGCGCTTCTTCAGCTCCTCGATTTCATTGTGACCTTCATCGCCGTCGCCAAGCTCCTTCTGAATGGCTTTCATCTGCTCATTCAAGTAGTACTCGCGCTGACTGCGCTCCATCTGTTTTTTGACCCGGCCGCGAATACGCTTTTCGACCTGCAACAGGTCGATTTCGGCATCCAGCAGCGCCAGTACATGCTCGACACGCGCCGACAACTCGATGATCTCGAGGATTTCCTGCTTCTGCTCGATCTTCAATGCCATGTGGGCCGCCATGGTATCGACCAGGCGTCCAGGCTCTTCGATGCTGTTGAGCGACGACAACACTTCTGCCGGCACTTTCTTGCCCAACTGCACGTACTGCTCGAACTGCGATAGCAGCGTACGTACGAAGACTTCGGACTCACGCTCCGCCGTCTCGACTTCGTCGATCAGGCTGACCTCGGCACGAATATGCCCATCGATCTCGCTGAAGCGTTCGACCGCACCCCGCTGCTCACCCTCGACCAGCACCTTGACGGTGCCATCGGGCAGTTTGAGCAATTGCAGGACAGTAGCGACCGTGCCGACACGGTACAGGGCATCTTCACCCGGGTCGTCATCGGCTGGGTTTTTCTGGGCGAGCAGGAGAATCTGCTTTTCACCCATCATCGCAGCCTCAAGTGCTTCGATGGACTTCTCGCGTCCCACGAACAGCGGGATAACCATATGCGGATAAACGACGACATCGCGCAATGGCAAAAGAGGCAAGTCGAGAGTGGTCTTCATGATTTCGCCTCTACAGCGGCCTGTCGGCCGGAAACCGGTGGAAATAGTGCTTGGGGCTAATGTGGGGGTAGGTAGGCAAAAATACAAGCGCTGGCGCCAGAAAAGCAGAAAGGGCCCGTAGGCCCCTTCAGACTTCACTCACGCCGCGTCCGACTCAGGCGTCAGGTGCGGCTTTGGCTTGCGGCTCACTGTTCTCATAGATGAGCAGCGGCTGCGAGGCACCTTCGATGACGCTCTCGTCGATGACCACCTTGCTGACTTCCTTCTGCGAAGGAATCTCGTACATGGTGTCGAGCAGAACGCCTTCGAGGATCGAACGTAGACCGCGCGCACCAGTCTTGCGCTCCAGCGCCTTGCGGGCAACGGCCTTGAGCGCGTCGCTGCGGAACTCCAGATCCACACTTTCCATCTCGAACAGCTTGGCGTACTGCTTGGTCAAGGCGTTCTTCGGCTCGGTGAGGATCTGCATCAGTGCAGCCTCATCCAGTTCGTCGAGCGTCGCCAATACCGGCAGGCGACCCACGAACTCAGGGATCAGGCCGAACTTGACCAAATCGTCCGGCTCGACCTCGCGCAGCGACTCACCCACCTTCTTGCCTTCCTGCTGGCTGCGCACTTGCGCGCTAAAGCCGATGCCGCCCTTGGTGGAGCGATTCTGGATGACCTTCTCCAGGCCCGAGAATGCCCCGCCGCAAATGAACAGGATGTTGCGGGTATCGACCTGCAGGAACTCCTGCTGCGGGTGCTTGCGACCGCCCTGCGGCGGTACGGAGGCGACGGTGCCTTCGATCAGCTTCAAAAGCGCCTGCTGCACGCCCTCGCCCGAAACGTCACGGGTGATGGACGGGTTGTCCGACTTGCGCGAAATCTTGTCGATCTCGTCGATGTAGACGATACCCATCTGGGCCTTGTCCACATCGTAGTCGCACTTCTGCAGCAGTTTCTGAATGATGTTCTCGACGTCCTCACCGACATAACCGGCTTCGGTCAGGGTGGTGGCGTCAGCGATGGTGAAGGGTACGTTCAGCAGGCGAGCGAGGGTTTCGGCGAGCAGGGTCTTACCCGAGCCAGTCGGGCCGATCAGCAGGATGTTGCTCTTGCCCAGCTCGACTTCGTCGCCTTTCTTGTCACGCTGATTGAGGCGCTTGTAGTGGTTGTACACCGCTACGGCGAGCACCTTCTTGGCACGTTCCTGACCAATCACATACTGGTCAAGAATGCCGCTGATTTCTTTCGGCGAAGGCAATTTGTGCGCGCTGCTTTCGGCCTGGGCTTCCTGCACCTCCTCGCGGATGATGTCATTGCACAGGTCGACGCACTCGTCGCAGATAAATACCGAGGGCCCGGCAATCAATTTGCGCACTTCGTGCTGGCTTTTGCCGCAGAAGGAGCAATAGAGCAATTTGCCGTTGTCCTCGCCGTTACGGGTGTCAGTCATTCGATCGATCCAATCCGGTAGGCTTGCAACACAAGATGAAGGCAATTGCGGGCTTTTTCAAGTCCGCAGGCAGGCGCCTTGGGCGCCCGCCCGCTCTGGCGCCTGGGCTCAGGACACCAGTTGCCGCTTGTCGTAGACCGAGTCGACCAAACCATACTCGGCCGCGCGCGAGGCGCTCATGAAGTTGTCGCGCTCGGTATCGCGCTTGATGGTTTCCAGATCCTGGCCGGTGTGGAAAGCCAACAGCTCGTTCAAGCGGGCTTTGATGCTGAGGATTTCCTGGGCATGGATCTCGATATCGGTCGCCTGGCCCTGGAAGCCGCCCAGCGGCTGGTGAATCATCACTCGCGAGTTGGGCAGGCAATGACGCTTGCCCGCGGCACCTGCAGCCAGCAGGAACGCACCCATGCTGCAGGCCTGGCCGATGCAGATAGTGGAAACGTCGGGCTTGATGAACTGCATGGTGTCGTAGATCGACATGCCAGCGGTCACCGAACCGCCCGGCGAGTTGATGTAGAGATGGATATCCTTGTCGGGGTTTTCCGCCTCAAGGAACAGCAGCTGCGCCACGACCAGGTTGGCCATGTAGTCCTCTACAGGCCCGACTAGGAAGATCACACGCTCCTTCAACAGGCGCGAGTAGATGTCGTAGGCACGTTCGCCACGGGCGGACTGCTCGATAACCATCGGGACCAGACCGCCTGCGGCCTGGATGTCAGAGCTCTGCTGAATATAAGAATTGCGGGACATGTCCTGCACTCACTCCCAAATAGTCATGGCTTTAATAACGCACAAGCCAGCCCGAAGGCTGGCTTGTGGGGTTTCCTACAAAGTAGCAAATCACTCAGCTTCGGCAGGAGCCTGTGCTGGCTTGACAGCCTCTTCGTACGAGACCGACTTGTCGGTCACAGTCGCTTTCTGCAGGACAGTATCTACAACTTGCTCTTCCAGCACAACCGAACGCACTTCGTTCATTTGCTGGTCATTCTTGTAGTACCAAGCGATGACCTGTTCAGGCTCCTGGTAAGCGGACGCCATCTCCTCGATCATCTCACGAACCTTGGCGTCGTCCGGCTTGAGGTCGAACTGCTTGACCACCTCGGCAACGATCAGGCCCAGCACCACGCGACGCTTGGCTTGCTCTTCGAACAGCTCGGCTGGCAGTTGATCAGGCTTGATGTTGCCGCCGAACTGCTGAACAGCCTGGACGCGCAGACGATTGACTTCATTTTCCAGCAGCGCCTTCGGTACGTCGACCGGGTTGGCGGCCAGCAGACCATCCATGACCTGATTCTTGACCTTGGTCTTGATGGCCTGGCGCAGTTCGCGCTCCATGTTCTTGCGAACTTCGGTGCGGAAACCTTCCAGGGACGATTCCTTGATACCGAACTGGGCGAAGAACGCTTCGTTCAACTCAGGCAGTACCGGCGCAGAAACGCTGTTCACGGTGATGGTGAACTCGGCGGCCTTGTTGGCCAGGTCCAGGTTCTGATAATCCTCTGGGAAGGTCACGTTGACCACGCGCTCTTCGCCGGCTTTGGCGCCGACCAGGCCGTCTTCGAAGCCCGGAATCATACGACCGGAGCCCAATACCAACGGGGTGTTTTGGGCCGAGCCGCCCGCGAAGGCTTCGCCATCGATCTTACCGACGAAGTCGATGTTGACCTGATCGTCTTTCTCGGCCGCGCGCTCTACCGCTTCGAAACGCACGTTTTGCTTGCGCAGCACTTCGAGCATGGTGTCCAGATCGGCATCCGCCACTTCGGCGCTCAGGCGCTCGACGTTGATCGATTCGAAACCGGCGACGGTGAACTCGGGGAATACTTCGAAGATGGCAACGAACTCGAGATCCTTGCCTTTTTCGAACGACTTCGGCTCGACGGCCGGCGAACCCGCAGGGTTGAGCTTCTGCTCGACCACGGCTTCGTAGAAGGAGGCCTGCACCAGGTCACCGAAGGCTTCCTGACGGGCCGCGTCTTCGTAACGCTGACGAATAACGCTCATCGGAACCTTGCCTGGACGGAAGCCCGGGACCTTGGCACGACGGGCAGTCTGTTGCAGACGCTTGTTGACTTCGTTCTCGACGCGCTCGGCCGGAACGGCGATGGTCATGCGGCGCTCGAGAGCGGAAGTGTTTTCAACAGAAACTTGCATGGATATTCCTCGTTGCACAGACGTTAGCCGGCGATAGCCCGACTCCAGAATCAAGGGCGAATATTCTAGTGATTCAGACACCAGAAGTCACCCCACCCAGAATACCGAACGCTACGACGGTCGTTTTCCTTGATAAACCTGTAACGAAACGCTTGAGGCCTCATTAATTGCGGCCTGGAGGGCGATCACCCAGGCACCCTGGAACTCACTCGCTCGACGCTGGCCGCAAAGTCGCTCAAGACGGCTCGATGTCATTGAAACCGCAGTATTCTTGCCACGACATACCCAGCGCATCTGCGACCTCGCGATGGGTCTCCAGGCGCATGGCCTGCAACTGCTCCGGCGTTTCTGCAATCAGTTGCAACGCCAACTCCCAGGGCTCGACACCCTGCTCCTGAGCCGCGTCCTCGAACGCCCATTCGATTTGCTGCGCCTGCTCGCGCGGCTCAAGCTCACGAATCTCTTCGAGCAGTTGCGGATGGCTTTGGCAGAAGCGCTGCAATGCCAAAGCCTGACGTGCTTCTTTTGCAATCATCGGTAAGCCCTCCACCGGCCACGACCCGCTTCTCAACCGGTTGAAATCTATCAGCTTCCAGGCTCGCGCCACCAGTAGACTCGCGCGAGCGGCAAAACAGACACGCCTCAAGCACCGCAACAACCCGAGCAGAAACGACAAAGGCGCCCGATCGCAAGATCAAGGCGCCCTCGAATGAATATGGGGTGGACGATGGGAATCGAACCCACGACAACTGGAATCACAATCCAGCGCTCTACCAACTGAGCTACGCCCACCAGAATGCAGTGTTACCGTACAACTTAGAGAAACATGGTGCGGACGAAGAGACTCGAACTCTTACAGCTTGCGCCGCTGGAACCTAAATCCAGTGTGTCTACCAATTTCACCACGTCCGCATGACGCTCAAGACAAAGGCGCCGGATTTACCATCAAGGCGCCTTCGCAAAATATGGGGTGGACGATGGGAATCGAACCCACGACAACTGGAATCACAATCCAGCGCTCTACCAACTGAGCTACGCCCACCATATCGCTTTACAGACCGACTTGCTTGCCCAAGCTGCCTAATGGCGCACCCGGCAGGACTCGAACCTGCGACCATCCGCTTAGAAGGCGGATGCTCTATCCAGCTGAGCTACGGGCGCAAGAGCTGATGCCAAACCGAACAAGCGATCAGAAAACCACCCATTCTGCCCGACTTCACCAACCAGTGCTAGGCTGTGCCCGACAAGTGCGGCGAATCTTAATAGGCACCTTGTATTAGCGTCAACACCTTTCTCAAAAAAATTTAAATTATTGAAGGGCTTAGAAGATTTGCCCGACCACGCGCCTTTGCCCTCGGCTGCGGTCGTGCGAGAATGCGCCCTCTTTATTGTTCCCTTCTCGATGGTTAATCACGCGTCTATGACTGCACACCTTATCGATGGCAAGGCGATCGCCGCCAACCTGCGCCAGCAGATCGCCCAACGTGTCGCGCAACGCCGCCAGCAGGGCCTGCGTACCCCGGGCCTGGCGGTGATCCTGGTCGGCACCGATCCGGCCTCCCAAGTCTACGTTTCGCACAAGCGCAAAGACTGTGAAGAAGTCGGCTTCATCTCCCAGGCGTTCGACCTGCCCAGCGATACCACGCAGCAAGCCCTATCCGATCTGATCGACCGCCTCAACGACGACCCAGCCGTCGACGGCATTCTGCTGCAACTGCCACTGCCTGCTCACCTGGACGCTTCGCTGCTGCTCGAGCGCATTCGTCCAGACAAGGATGTCGACGGTTTCCACCCCTATAACGTCGGCCGTCTGGCCCAGCGCATTCCACTGCTGCGCCCGTGCACACCGAAAGGCATCATGACCCTGCTGCACAGCACCGGTCAGGAGCTTTACGGCATGAACGCCGTGATCGTGGGTGCCTCGAACATCGTTGGCCGCCCCATGGCCATGGAACTGCTCCTGGCTGGCTGCACCGTGACCGTCTGCCACCGCTTCACGCAGGATCTGGCAGGCCATGTCGGCCGCGCCGATCTGGTCGTGGTGGCGGCGGGCAAGCCCGGCTTGGTGAAGGGGGAATGGATCAAGGAAGGCGCCATCGTCATTGACGTCGGCATCAATCGTCAGGACGCCGGCAAGCTGGTCGGCGATGTCGTGTATGAAACTGCCCTGCCGCGTGCAGGATGGATCACGCCAGTTCCAGGCGGCGTCGGTCCCATGACCCGCGCCTGCCTGCTGGAGAACACCCTCTACGCAGCAGAAGAGCTGCACGGCTGAGGCACCCTATAAAGAAAGGCACCTGAAAAGGTGCCTTTCTTCTAAGCCATCGCCCAACTGAACAGACGGCTGCTCACTCAGTCCGAGGCGACCGCCGCCTGTACCGCACGCGCGAAGCGCTCGGCGACCTCATCGATCTGCTCGGCACTGATGATCAGTGGTGGCAGGAACCGCACCACCGCACCATGCCGACCGCCGAGCTCAAGAATCAGCCCGCGCCTCAGGCATTCGCGCTGCACCTTGGGCGCCAGCTCCGGCGAGGCGAGCGGATGACCGAGCGCATCCCGCGCACCCTGCGGATCGACCAACTCCACACCTAGCATCAAACCCCGCCCACGGATATCGCCCAACTGCGGATAATCACGCTGCAGGTGCTGCAAATGGCCGCGCAGCCGCTGCCCCATGGCATGCGCATGTTCGTCCAAGCGGTGTTCCACCAGATAGTCGATCACCGCAGAACCCGCCGCCATGGCCATCTGATTACCGCGGAAGGTGCCCGCGTGAGCGCCCGGGGCCCAGGTATCCAGCCAATCACGGTAGACCACCACGGCAAGCGGCAGGCTGCCACCAATGGCCTTGGACAGGGTGACCACGTCTGGCACGATGCCGGCATGTTCGAAGGCGAACATCCGCCCTGTGCGGGCAAAGCCGCTCTGGATTTCGTCAACGATCAACGCCACTCCGGCTTTTTCGGTGATTCGGCGCACACCACGCAACCACTCGATGTCCGCTGGAATGACACCACCCTCACCTTGCACCACCTCCAGGATGACCGCAGCAGGCAACTGCACACCCGCCTCGGGGTCGAGCAAGAGATTTTCCAGATAATGCAGATTGGCCCGCACGCCAGCTTCGCCGCCGAGGCCGAACGGGCATCGGTAATCATACGGATAAGGCATGAACTGCACGCCGCTGCTCAGTAGCGCCCCCAGTGCTTTCTTCGGCCCCAGACTGCCCATCAGGCTCAACGCGCCCTGAGTCATGCCATGGTAGCCACCCTGGAAAGCGAGCACAGTGCTGCGCCCGGTGGCCGTGCGCACCAGCTTCAATGCAGCTTCCACCGCGTCGGTGCCCGTTGGCCCGCAGAACTGGATCTTCGCATCCCGCCGCAAGGACTCCGGCAGCACAGCGAACAAGTCCTGAACGAATTGATCCTTGACCGGCGTAGTCAGGTCAAGGGTGTGCAGCGGTAACTCGTCAGCCAACACCCGCTGGATCGCCTCCACCACAACCGGATGGTTGTGCCCCAATGCCAGGGTGCCCGCGCCAGCGAGGCAGTCGATGAACTGTCGCCCCTCGACATCTTCCACATGGATGCCACGGGCGCGCTTGAGTGCCAGCGGAATACGCCGCGGATAGCTGCGCGCATTGGACTCCTGCTGCTGTTGACGCAATAGCAGGGGTGACTCACGAAACGTATACAGGGTCTCTGGCACGCAGGCAGGCAGCGCCTGGGCGAGACGGGAAACGGTCGACATCGGCGAACCCTCGCAAGCAAGTAGAGACGCCCGTCACGCGCCTGTCAGCGCAGAGAGTGCCGGGAAGTCATTGCTTGTGAAACGCTTGAGCCAGGCGGGGATTTAGCCCGCTTCTTACTTCAAGTCAGCTCGCGCACCGGCACCTGCAGGCACACCCGCAGACCATCGCTGCGACTGTCGAATTTCAAGCTGCCGGCGCAACGCTGCACGATCGCCTGCACGATCGCCAAGCCCAGCCCGCTGCCCAGACTCTTGCTGTTGCGCCAGAACCGCTCGGTCAAATGCTCCAGATCTTCATCGGCGATACCCGGACCGTGGTCGCGCACCACGAACCCCACCTGGCCTTCGGCCATCTGCACCTCCAACTCCACCGCCTCGCTGCCACCGTGGCGCAGCGCGTTATCCAGCAGATTGCGCAATGCCGCTACTGCCAGTGGCGCCGGCATGCCCAGGTAAACGCGCGCCGCTTCCTGCGGCAAATGCAGCGCGATGCGCCGGTTATCTCCACCACTGGCATCCTGCATCGCCAGGCGTGCGACCTGCTCGGCGCTGCACTGCACCCCATCGTCGAACGACAAGCTGCCCTCGACCCGCGCCAGCATCAGCAACTGCTCCAAGGTGCGGTGCATGCGATCGGTGCCTTGCTCGGCATGCTCCAGCGCCTGCTCGCGCACCTGGCCGTCGGTCATGCGCGCCACCTGCAGATGGGTCTTGATCGCGGTCAGGGGGCTGCGCAGCTCGTGCGCGGCATCGTCGGTCAGACGCCGCTCGCGCTCCAGCGTCTGAGCGATGCGCAGGAACAACTGGTTCTGGGTTTCCAGCAGCGGCTGCAACTCGCTGGGCATACCCGCCACCTGCAGCGGCTCGACGCTGTCGGCGCGGCGCCGGCGCAAGGCATCGCGCATGCGGTTGAGCGGCTCCAGACCCTTGCCTAGACCGATCCACAGCAGGCCCAGGCTGCCGAGCAGGGCCATCAACACCGGCGCCGAGGCCGCCAGCAAAATCGAGCGATTGAGCGCCTCGCGCTCCTGATGCCTATCGGCCGTGGTGATACGCACATCACCGTGGTTGTAGGTAAAGGTACGCCAGGCACTGCCATCGATGGTCTGATCGCGAAAGCCGCTGCGCTGGTCGTCCATGCTGCCGTCGTGCTTATGGTTGCTGGCCAGAATCTCACCACGCAGGGAGCTGACCTGGCAGGCCATGCCGTCTGGAACGCTGAACTGGTCGGCGGCAAAGTGCGCTTCACGGTCCTTGCCGGTCAGCGGCTGAGGCAGTTGATCGACAAGTCCCGCCACCATGCGCGCGGAGGCCACCAGGCGCTGGTCGAGGGAAAACATCATCTGTTGGCGCAAGTCGCGCAGCATCCAGGCCGCCGCCAGAATCCAGATCAGGATGAAGGCACTGCCGAGAATCAGTGACAGGCGCACGCGCAAGCTCATGGCGCGCGCTCCTCGTTGACCTGCGCTGGACCGAGACGGTAGCCCAGGCCACGCACGGTTTCGACGATGCTGTTGCCAAGCTTGCGCCGCAGGTGATGGATATGGACGTTGAGAGCGTTGCTTTCGACCTCGTCGCTGAAGCCGTATACGCAATCCTTGAGCTGCTCGCCGGACAGCACTCGACCAGGATTCTGCAGAAACGCCTGGAGCAGCGCCTGTTCGCGCCGCGACAGATCCACGGGCCGCCCAGCCAGCGTCGCTTCGCAGCTGCTGGGGTTGTAGCACAAAGGTCCATGCTCGATGACATTGACCGCACGCCCGGCCACGCGCCGCAGCAGGGTGTGCAGACGCGCGGCGAGCTCGCGCAGGTCGAACGGTTTGAGCAGGTAATCATCGGCCCCCGCCTGAAGCCCCTCGACACGATCAGTGACGGCGTCGCGGGCCGTCAGCACCAGCACCGGCAGCAATTCGCCCTGCTGACGTAGACGACGCAGCAGTTTGAGACCGTCTTCGTCAGGCAGCCCCAGATCGAGAATCATCACATCGAACTGCGCTGCCTGCAGCAATGCCCGCGCCGCCGAGGCGCTGGCCACCCGATCGATCGTCAGCCCCTGAGCCGCCAGTCCGGCGCAGATGCCGCTGGCGATCAGATCGTCATCCTCGCAGAGCAGAACATGCATTTAAGGGAATCTCCGGGTATGGGACGCGCAGTGCAACAGGGTGCGATTAAGGGCCGATTATGGCGCGACAAGCGCCTGCCGTCGCCTCCCCCAAGCTGCTACTCCAACACCTCCACCGGCATGCCCACCTCGAGACGCCCGCGGCCATCGACGGCCAGGTTCTGCCCGAACAGCACATCGCCGTCGCGCTCGCGGAATGTCTTCAACGTGGTCAACGGCTCCCGATCGGCGCTGCGCTCGCCCGTGTCCGGGTCAAGGGTGGTCAGGATGCAGCGCACGCTCGGTTTGAGTACGCGAAAGGTCAGTTCACCGATACGGATACGCTTCCAACCATCCTCGGCAAAGGGCTCGGCGCCTTCGACCACCAGGTTAGGGCGAAAACGCAACATCTGCAGGGGACGACCGATGCGTCGATTGAGCTCATCGAGCGACGACTGACCGATCAGCAAAAAGGGAAAACCGTCGGGAAAGGCAGCTCGATCGGTGTCCAGCCCATAGCCGCTGGGCAAGTAGCGTGCCCGCTGGCGTGGGCAATGCACCAGGCGCACGGGCTTGTCCAGCAGTTGGCTGAGCCACTGTGCGGCGGCCTCTCCAGCGTCGGGCACGCGCAAGGTGTCGCGCCACAGAGTGACCCCTCGCAGATTTTCGTCGGCTTCCGGCACCCGCACCTGCAACGGCGAATGCCCCAGCGCCTCCAGCAACAAAGCGCCGTCTTCATCGGGGCAGGCCTTGAGCCGCCCAAGCTGCGGCCAGGCGCGCTGGGTCAGAAACCGACCCGTGTCCTGCTCGACCACCATCCAGCGTCGGTCGCCGTCCAGGCCAAGAGCGTCGAGCGCCGATTCGGCCAGGCACTGCGCCTGGCCTGATTTCACCGGATACCGGTACAACGCACTCAGAAACATGCCAACCGCCTCACGCTCGTCAAAGCCCAAGCTTATACCCGCTGCACGTCGCGTGCAGGGCTCAGACCGCAGCGTGATCGAGCGACAGGCGCTCGCGCACCACTTCCACCAACCGGTCTGGCTGGAACTTGGACAGGAAGTTGTCGCAACCTACTTTCTTCACCATGGATTCGTTGAAACTACCCGACAATGAAGTGTGCAGTACGACGTACAGCCCACGCAGCCGAGGTTCGTTGCGGATCTCGGTGGTCAGGCGATAACCATCCATCTCGGGCATTTCCGCATCGGTGAAGATCATCAGCAATTTCTCGCAGACATCCTCCCCAGCATCGGCCCAGCTTTTGAGCAGGCGCAGCGCCTTGAGACCGTCGCTGGCGACGTGCAGCTTCATCCCCAGTTGCGACAGGGTGTCGCGCAGTTGCGCCAGGGCCACGCTGGAGTCGTCGACCAGCAGCACTTCGCGACCACGAGCACGGGCCAGTACCGGATCTTCGAGTTTGTCGCGCGAGACCTTGGCGCTATACGGCACGATCTCGGCCAGAACCTTTTCCACGTCGATGATCTCGACCAGCTTGTCATCGACCTTGGTGATGGCTGTCAGGTAATGCTGGCGGCCGGCGCTGGTGGGCGGCGGCATGATGGACTCCCAGTTCATGTTGACGATGCGGTCCACGCCGCCGACCAGAAACGCCTGCACCGAGCGGTTGTACTCGGTGACGATGATGGTGCTGTCAGGCCCCGGTTGCAGGGGACGCATGCCGATCGCCTGGGACAGGTCGATCACCGGCAGGGTCTGCCCACGCAGGTTGACCACGCCGCATACGAAGGTGTGGCGCTGCGGCATGAGCGTCAGCTTGGGCAACTGCAGCACTTCCTGGACCTTGAACACGTTGATCGCGAACAACTGTCGACCGGCCAGGTGAAACATGAGGATTTCCAGGCGGTTCTCGCCCACCAATTGCGTGCGTTGATCTACCGTGTCGAGAATGCCAGCCATTGCACAACCCCCAGGCTTTGAAGCGAAAATATTGGATGCATCTGACCTGTATCGGCACAATTGGCCAGAGCTTGATGCACGCGACAAAATCCCCGAACGGCGATTGATATCACTTTACCATCATGCTTAACTGCTGCCACCTACTTCAAAGCCCTAGCGCCGCCTCGCAAACACCTCATCAGGGAAACCCTTAGGTTCAATCGGGAGCAACCTGATATTCGCGATATCCTTTAGCCATTAATGTGACGCCATTCTCAGTGCATGGACGGAGTCAGGCTTTTGTCAGCGAACATCTGGATGTGGTTACCCCCTGCTTGCTCGTCGCGCAGCGGAGGCTGACGATGGAACGCGGGCCCTCTAACTCCGCCGTGTTGCGGGAATTTATGCCAGATGCGCAAGCCTTGCTCAAACGCGCCCAGGAGTGCTTGCAGCATCTGGCACTGATCGGCAACGACCCCGACGCCTGCCGCTGCCTGGACGAATGTCTGCACACCCTGGCCCAAGGCGCGAGCGCATCGGGGATGCGCGAAATATCCTGTTACTCAACCGTGCTGCGGCAGTTACTCCAGCCCAGTTGCGAGGGTTGTCGGTTACCGTCTGGCGCGCTTTCGGCGCTGGCGGAGTGTCTTGATCTGCTGGATTGGCAACTGGAGTTGGTCGATCCACACACAGGCCAACTGCATTTGGACGGCACGGAGCAGCAATTGCTCGTCGGCGCCTTGGCCAGTGCCCTTGACCAACCTTGCCCCTCCCCCGCGTCGGCAACGCGTTCCCTGAATGAGTGAAGAGACCATTCCCACTAACGAGTCAAAGTGTTGCCCCATCAACACTCGGTAACTTGTTGGATAGGTCAAGTAATGTCAGGGCCGTGATAGCGCATTAGCTTAGTTATTCAAGAAGTTTCTGATTCTGTAGAGATAATAGCGCATGGCCATTTTCTCCAGGGTTCACTTAACCTCTGCGCGCCCCGTATTAACTCGGCTCAGAGCAACTAAGCAGCCGCGACCAAATCGATTCGAAGTGATACCATGCGCACTAAACAACACCCACCACACGCTGGTTCCACACTAATCAGCGTGTTCATTGTTGATTGAATAAGCAGGTCATTCACAGCGCCAAGGCGTGTTTCGCGACCTGCGCCGGCAATTATCCAGTGGCTTTCCAATCTATGCTTTCACGCTTGAAGATTCCTCTGCATTGCCGCCCGCGCGTCACCTGGCTGCCTGCGGCGACTGCGTTGCTCTGTGCGGCCTCCTTGATCGCCAGCGTGGTCGCCTATGCCAGCGCTCAACGCTTGTCGACGGCGGCGCTCATCCTGCAATTGATCGCCCTGCTCGCCGTCGCGTGGCAACTGTGCCGCTGCAGGGGCGCGATTCATCTGCAGCCCGAGGAACTGGCAGAGCGCATGCTCGAAGTCCAGGAGGGCGAACGCCAGCGCCTGAGCCGCGAACTGCATGACGACATCGGGCAGTCGCTCACCGCCGCGAAGCTCCAGCTCGACTGGCTACGGCGTCGGATGCCGACCACGCTGCTCCCGCACTGCGACATCTTGCGCGACACGCTCGACACCACCTTGGACAGCGTGCGCGATGTGTCCGCGCTGCTCAATCCGCGACAACTGAACAGTCAGGGCCTGGAGGCAAGCTTGCGGGCTCACCTACTGCGAGCGCTGGAAAACAGCGACGTGCATTGGAGCCTGGAATGCCAGCAGCGCCTGGGTGGTATCGGCGAAGCGGTGACCATGGCAGCTTTTCGCATCACCCAGGAGGCAGTCACCAACGTGCTGCGCCACGCCCGTGCACACAACCTGTTGATTCGCCTAAAGCGCACGCCTGAAGGTCTGCGCCTGTCCATCAAGGACGATGGCATCGGCTTTGAGCCGACCCACGTCACAGGGCTGCGCGGCCACGGCGGCATGGCCGGCATGCAGGAGCGGATAGCCGCGCTGCAAGGCCGCCTGGAGGTGATCAGCCAGCCCGGTCAAGGTACCCGCATCGAAGTCTTGTTCCCTTGGCCTGCACGCCGCGAAGAACGAGCCAGCACGGCACATTGCGATGATTAGGCTGCTGCTGATCGATGATCATTCACTGATTCGAGCCGGCGTGCGTGCGCTGGTCACCGACCTCGTCGGGTATGAAGTGGTGGGCGAAGCCGATGACGGCCAGCACCTTCTGGAGAGGGTACAAAGCTTGAGCCCGGACATCGTCCTGCTGGACATTTCCATGCGCTCGACCAACGGCCTGGATGCCTTAACCCAACTGCGCGACAGCGGCTGCGCGTGCAAAGTACTGATCCTGTCGATGCACACCGAGCCGGACTTGATCATGCGCGCGCTGGAAAGCGGCGCACACGGCTATCTGCTGAAAGACACCAGCGCCAGCGAACTGGAGCACGCCTTAGGTGCCTTGTGCAGCGGCGAACGTTACCTGAGCCCAGCCATCGCCCACACGGTGATCAATCAAGCCCTGCTGCGCGCCCAGAGCAGCAGGCCGTCTTCCAGCGACCGGCACCACCTGACGGCCCGGCAATTGGAAATCCTGCGCCTGATCGTGCGCGGCAAATCCACCCGGGAGATCGCCAACGGGTTGGGATTATCGATAAAGACCGTCGAGACCCACCGCTCGCAGATCATGAAACGCCTGCAGATCTACGATGTGGCGGGCCTGGTGCTGTTCGCCGTGCGCGAAGGCATCATCAGCCTGGATGACTGAGCAAGGGGGAGTCGCTGGGCAGGTGCACGCGCAGTGCCCCCGGCACGGCTTCGAAGCGCAGACTGCCCTCTTTCAACGGTTCGCCGTCGAGATTCAGCGCCAGCCCTTCAGCCTGGCCGATCTCCACCCAAGGCAGCCGCGCCCGCACGAACAGTTCCTCACCACTGAGCAAGTCGCGCAGTGCCCCAACCATGGCTTGAGGCGCGGGCAGAATGGCGACCTCCAGCAGTCCATCGTCAGCCAGGGCCTCAGGGCACAGCACATGACCTCCGCCCGCCTGACGACCATTGCCGACCGCCAGCGCCAACAACTCGCCCTGCCAATGGAAGTCCGGGCCGTGCAAGGTGGCCGAAGCCACCTGCAGCTCGCTGAAACGTGACAAACCGGTGAACAGATAGGCCGCCCCGCCGAGCACTTTCTTCAGATCCTCCGAGGTGCTGGCCGTCACTTGACTGCCGAAACCACCGGTGGCCATGTTCAGGAACATTTGCTCGCCGACACGCCCAAGGTCCACTGCCCGCGCGGGCACATGAAGCAATGCCAATGCGGCTGCCGGCTCCAGCGGAACCCCCGCCGCGCGGGCGAAATCGTTGGCGGTGCCAAGCGGCAGCAGCACCAGGCTGGCTTGACCATCGGATTGGGCAATGGCCTCGGCGATATCGCGCAAGGTGCCGTCCCCGCCTCCCGCCACGATTTGCGTGTAGCCGGCGCTCAACGCCTCCTCGACCAGGCGCCGGGCATCGCCGGCTTCCCAGGTCAAGCGCACGTCCAGATGCTGGCCACGTTCACGCACGGCCCCTACCGCCTCGCGTACCTCTTCGTTCAGCGCCTGCTTGCCGTGCAGGATCAACATCGCCTTGTGCCCGTGCATCCGAAACTCTCCCGATAGACGCCAATTGCAATCTCGACCACCGAAGATCGACGAATGCTGCACGCCGTCGATCGAATCTGCGCTAATCCCTGCCGGATGGGTTTAGTTGCTTGAGGTCGGACGCTAATCGAGCAATTCGCTGAAAGGGATGAACGGGACACTGTCGCCCATGGCCACGGTGCGACCTTCGTGCACCTCGACCAGCCCTTGTGCCCAGACTGCACTGCGCAACACGCCAGAGCTCTGGTTGGGATAAAGGCACACCTGGCCGTCCTCGATACGTGCCCGTAGATACTCGCGGCGACTGCCAGGCTTTGGCCAGTCGAAGCCTGCCGGGACCGAGAAGCGCAACGGTGCCACCTCGCTGACGCCAAGCCGACGCAGCAGGTAAGGTCGCGCCAGCAAGGCGAAGGTGACCAAGGTGGAGGCCGGGTTGCCAGGCAGTCCGATCACCGGCACACCCCGCCATTGCCCGCAAGTCAGCGGCTTGCCAGGCTTGATTGCAAGCTTCCAGAGTGCCAGCTCGCCCGCCTCGCGCAGCGCCATGCCCAAGTAGTCGGCCTCGCCCACGGAAACGCCGCCGGTGGAGAGGATCAAATCGACTTCGCCCAGATGCTCCAGGCATTGGCGGGTCAGCGTCAGATCGTCGGCGAGGATCCCGGCGTCGATCACTTGGCAGCCCATGCGCTGTAACCAACTGACCAGCAGTCGACGATTGCTGTTGTAGATCTGTCCGGGCCCCAGGGACAGTCCGGGCTCGACCAGTTCGTCGCCGGTCGACAACACCGCGACGCGCGGGCGTCGAAGCACCTGAACCGTGGCATGCCCCAGGGTCGCAGCCAGACCCAGCTCGATCGGCCCCAAACGGGTGCCCGCGGCCATGATCTGTTCGCCGGCACGGGTTTCCTGGCCTTGGGGCCGCACGTTCTGCTGGGCGACAAGCGGGTGCAGGAAACGCACCCGGCCGTCTGCGAGCACCTCGGTGTTTTCCTGCATCTCTATGCAATCGGCGCCTTCGGGCAGCGGTGCCCCGGTGAAGATCCGCGCACAGGTGCCCGCTTGCAAAGCCGCCGGCGCATGGCCGGCGAAGATGCGTTGGCTGACCGCCAGAGGCTGATCGTGCAGGTCCTCCAGGCGTACGGCGTAGCCGTCCATGGCGCTGTTCGGCCAAGGCGGCAAGTCAAGGGTGGCAACCAGCGCCTGGGCCAGCACGCGCCCCTCGGCCTCGCCCAGGGCGACCTCCTCGACTTCCTCGATAGGCGCCGCCTCGGCCAGCGCCAGCAGGCGCTCCAAGGCCTGCTCCACCGGCATCAAGGGCCGGCTCGCAGCCACCTCAGCCACGACTTTCACAGGCCGGTGCCTGCTTCAAGTGAGCGACGAAATTGCACGGACGATGACGGGCGTCGAGTTGCTCGGCGAGAATGCCGTCCCAACCCGTACGCACCGCATTGGTCGAACCGGGCAGGCAGCATACCAGGGTACCGTTGGCCAAACCTGCCAGCGCACGGGACTGCACGGTGGACGTGCCGATATCCGGCACCGATATCTGGCGGAACAGCTCACCGAAGCCATCGACCTGCTTGTCCAGCAGGCACGCGACGGCTTCCGGCGTACTGTCGCGACCGGTGAAGCCGGTCCCGCCGGTGATCAGTACGACCTGCACAAGGTCATCGGCAATCCAGGTGGCGACCTGGGCGCGAATCTTGTACAGGTCGTCCTTGAGCAGCACACGCTCAGCCAGCCGGTGCCCGGCAGCGGTGAGCCGGTCGACGAACAGTTGGCCAGAAGTGTCGGTGTCGAACGCACGGGTGTCACTGACCGTCAGCACAGCGATGTTCAGCGGCACGAAGGGAGTATCTGCCTTGGCTTTCATGGGAATCCGTCATGCGGGAAGTAAAGCGCCCGTTATAGCACAAGGCCGCCTCCGTCCTGGATCGGTATCCACGCGATTGTCCTTGCACTGCACGCCACGAGGAACTTTGCATGCTCAGGCAGCGTCAGAGGCACATCATGCACCATCGAAATGGAGACACACGATGATCCAACGGACCCTCCCCGCCTTCCTGCTTGCCCTGGGCCTGGCTGCCGTCGCCGGTTGCGCATCGCCCACCGTCATCACGCTGAACGATGGCCGCGAGATTCAAGCCGTGGACAAACCTTCCTACGACGAAGACTCCGGCTTCTATGAATTCGAGCAGCTCGACGGCAAGCGTGCACGCATCAACAAAGACCAGGTGCGGACTGTCAAAGAGCTCTGATTCGCACCGCTTTTGAGGCAAAGGCCCTTTACACAACAAGGGCTTGCGTTAAAAAATGCGATGCAGTAGGATTTTGCCCATCGGAGTGTAGCGCAGCCAGGTAGCGCGTCTCGTTCGGGACGAGAAGGCCGCAGGTTCGAATCCTGTCTCTCCGACCAAATCCTTCGAAAAGCCCGCCTCGTGCGGGTTTTTTGTTGCCTGTGGAAAGCATGCAACGCCGCTTGTTCATCCTGTTGGAACTCTCGAAGGCTCAGTGGGATCGCATGCCGAGTGAGCACAGTGCCTATAGCTCATCGATCTAATTGGGGCACTGGAGCTTTATCGTGCTTTCTGTTGGACTGTGCGTGTCGTGATACCGAGGGAACTGTCACAGGTCAGTCACGGCGAGCGTTTAGTCTGAGCTTGCAACCTGAAGAGGAGACAGGAAATGAGCTTGCAACATAGCAGCGACACCGTTAAGAACGCCCAGCACACTCAACATCAGGTGTGCGGCTCGATCATCGATGCCCAAGGCCGCGAAATTCCGATCACCGAGCAGATGATCCAGAAGGCCTGCAAGGAGCTGGAGGAAAGCCGAGTGGAGAAGATCCGCCAGGCTTGAGCCTCACCGAATTGCTTACACCCGGCGCCTGCGCCGGGTTTTTCATTTCTGGCGGGCCGAAAACGCTCTAAAAACAATCGAGGACGTTTTTGTACACTAAATCGCCCTAAAGCTTTGCCAGGTACGCGCCGAAACAGGGTAGATAGCATGTGGCCAGTGTTACGGCGGGCCACGCCCTGCGTGTTTTCCCACGAATGGTTCGTCCCGATGAAGATAAAAAATAAGCTGGTGATTGCGTTCGTTCTGGTGGCATTTATCCCGGTGGCCTTGGTCGGCGCCATCTCCGTGCTGAACATTCGCACCGAGGCCGTCGATCAGTTCATCGATGGCAGCACCCGTGAAATTCGTCAGATCGACGGCAACATGCGCCAGTTCTTCGACGGGACCCTGCAGAACGTCGAGCAGATGGCGACCGACCCCTTCTACACCTCGGTCAGCACCCTGAAGGACTACACCGCGGCCGACGCCGCCAGCCGCCCACTCCCCGCCTCCGCTCAACAGGTCATCGACGCCTTCGCCCGCTACGGCACCACCCATCCGGCCGCCGCGATCCTCTCCATCGGCCTGGAAGACGGCACCTACGCCAAATGGCCAGACGACCCCAAGCTCGCCAGCTATGACCCCCGTACCCGCCCCTGGTACAAGGCCGCCATGGCTGCACCGGGCAAGACCGTGCGCACGGCGGCGTACTACTACGACAAGGATGACGTCGCCCTGGTCGGCACGGCCCGCACCCTCAACGACGCTGCCGGCAAGCCTAAGGGCGTGTTCGTGGTCAGCGTGTCACTCAAGAATCTCACCGAGCTGATCAAGAGCATCAAGCTGGGCGACAGCGGCTATGTGATGCTGATCGAGAACGGTACGGTGCTGGTCGATCCGCGCGATGCCAGCCACGGTTTCAAGCAGCTCAAGGACCTCGGTGCGCCTTATGCGCAACTGGCGGCCACCGAACAGGGCTCGACCGAGGTGGTGATCGACGGGGTGCGCTACATGGCCAACGTCTGGACCTCGCCGGTGCTCGGCTGGCGCTTCGTCGGCCTGATCGAATACAGCGAAGTGATGGGCGCCGCCACCTCCATGACCTACCTCACGATCGTCATCGTGCTGGTATTGGCGCTGGTCTTCGCATTGATCGCCGCCGCGTTCTCGCGAGTCATCGTCAAACCCATCGGCCAAGTGAGTACCGGCCTGCAGCAAATAGCCCAAGGTGAGGGCGACCTGCGCCGCGACCTGGTGGTGCAAGGCAAGGACGAAACCGCCGAGTTGGCCGGCTGGTTCAACAAGTTCCTCGCCGCGATCCGCCAGCTGATCCAGCACATCGGCGCCGCGTCCGGTAACTTGCATGAAGCCTCTCGCGCCAACAGCGAGCTGGCCGGCAGCATGAATGAAGCCGCCGGTCGCCAGCGCGAAGCCGTGGAACTGGTCTCCACCGCCTTCAACGAGATGGTCGCCACCGCCAACGAAGTGGCCCGCTCGTGCAGCAGTGCGGCGGGCGCTGCGGAGAACGGACATCGTCGGGTGGCCGAGGGCAAGCAGCAGATCGAACAGACCACCGACAACGTCAACCGCCTGGGCACGCGCCTGAGCGAATCGTCGCAGGCGATGATCGAACTCGAAGAAGGCAGCCGCAACATCAACCAGATTCTCGGCACCATCCGCGCCATCGCCGAACAGACCAACCTGCTGGCGTTGAACGCAGCGATCGAGGCCGCCCGCGCTGGCGATCAGGGCCGTGGCTTCGCGGTGGTCGCCGACGAAGTGCGGGCACTGGCCAAACGCACCGCCGACTCCACGGGTGAAATCGATCAGTTGCTCAACGCGCTGGGCAACAAGACTCAAGAAGTGTCGCAGAAGATGGACAGTTGCCTGGACCTGTCGCGCGCCAGCGTGTCATCGATCGAAAGCGCGCGCGACAGCTTCGAGGGCATCCAATTGTCGGTCAACGAGATCCGCGACCAGAACCTGCAGATTTCCGCCGCAGCCGAGGAACAGCACAGCGTGGCCGAGGAGATCAACCGGCATATCCAGCAGATCTACGACGAGGCGCGCCTGGTCGAGGGTCTGGCCAGCTCGGCACAATCGGACTCCGGGCGGTTGTCGCAGTTGTCGGAAGAGCTCAACGGCCTGGTCGGACGCTTCAAGTCCTGACCCCGACTCAGTAGCCCACAGCGCGCTCTTCGACACACAGAGGTGCGCGCTGACCGTAGACGGCACCGGTCACGGCGCCCACAACGCCCATGATCAGGCAGAAGCCTACGCACACCCAGGGGCTCCACGGCATCAGGGCGATCAACGCCAAGGGCGTGGTACTGGCCCACAGCGCATAGGCCAGGTTGTAGGTGAAGGAGATCCCGGACACGCGGATCTGCGCCGGGAACAGTCCGACCATCACCGACGGCACCACGCCCACCACGCCGCAGCTCAGACCCGCCAGCGCGTAGGCCAGCCAACTCCAGCCCCACTGCCCCATAAGGCTCGCATACAAGAGGCCAATGCCCAGCGGCAGGACCAGGCTGTAGAGCATCAGCGCGCGCCAAGCGCCGATGCGGTCGACCAGCAGTCCGGCCAGCACGCAGCCGATATTGAGAAAGACGATCCCGACGCTGCTCAAGGCGAAAGTTCGCCCGGCATCGATGCCAAAGCGCTGCTGCATCACGGTGGGGGTAATCACCACCAGCACCACCACCGCCGAGGTCAGCACGCAGGTCAGCAGCGCCGCCGGGATCAGCGAACGTCGGTGCTCGGTCAACACGCTGCGCAGCGGGAACGCCACGGGCGGCGTCCGGCGTTCGCGCAGGGCCAGGAAGACTGGCGTCTCGCTCAACCAGCGGCGCAACCATACGCCGAGCACGCCGAACACGCCGCCAAGCACGAAGGGATAGCGCCAGGCGAATTCGAGGATTTCCTGCGGGCTATAGAGTCGGGCCAAGAGCGTGGCGACCAACGCCCCGAGCAGGTAGCCGAAGGTCAGGCCTGCCTGGAGAAAGCCCAATGCATAGCCACGTCGACCCGGTGGCGCATGCTCGGCGACGAAAGCCCAGGCGCTGGGCACCTCGCCACCGACGGCGGCGCCCTGCAGGATGCGCAGGGCCAGCAGTAGCAGCGGCGCGGCGTAGCCGATATCGGCGTAGGTGGGCATCACGCCGATCAGCAGGCACGGCAGCGCCATCATCAGAATGCTCAGGCTGAAAACGCGCTTGCGGCCCAGGTGGTCGGCGAAATGGGCCATGAGAATACCGCCCAACGGGCGCGCCAGATAACCGGTGACGAAGATCCCGAAGCTCTGCAATAGCCTTAGCCACTCGGGCATCTGCGGCGGGAAGAACAGTTGGCTCAGGGTCAGGGCGAAGAAAACGAAAATGATGAAATCGTAGATTTCCAGCGCTCCGCCGAGGGCTGCCAGGCCCAGGGTCTTGTGGTCCCTGCGGCTGAAGCGGGGGGCTCTAGGGGGGGCGATGGGGGTCATTGGGATCTGCTGAGCTGGGGTTTGGGGGGCACAGGATAGCAAAAGCTGAAAAGCGGGGGTTTTTGGGGGCTGCTTGTCTTGGGTGAATATCCGTTGGCTTTGGTGAGGCTTAGTCACCTTTTCGCCTTTACGGCGACCCCCTTTTTTTCTTGGAAAAAAGGGGGGCAAAAACCGCTTGCTCCCGCATACGGCCCCTGCGCTGCGCGCAGGGGTTCCCTCGCGCCGGCGTCGCTCCGGGAGGACCGCGCTTAGGGGCCGTCCTGGCCCCAAGCGCTTGACGGGCATCCATGCCCGTCACCTCCCTGCGCAACGCCTATGCTCGGCCTCCTGAGGTCGCGGTT
>NZ_JAUQOQ010000017.1:0-108438 GCF_030580795.1 Pseudomonas boreofloridensis
GCATTGGAACCACCTGATCCCATCCCGAACTCAGCAGTGAAACGATGCATCGCCGATGGTAGTGTGGGGTTTCCCCATGTGAGAGTAGGTCATCGTCAAGATTCATTTCGCAAAACCCCTATCTGCGCGAGCAGGTAGGGGTTTTGTCTTTTCACGACGCTCAAAACAAGGCCATTCCAAGAGGCGCATTGCTGCCACTCTCGCCACCCAGTATGGTTCCGTCAGCGAATCCGTTTTCCAGAGAACCCGCAATGGCCACCACCACCTCACTGCAACCCGGTTTCATGATCGTTCAGGGCAACCGCCTCGACGAGCTGCGCAGCCTGGTGGTGAGTGTCATGCGTAATTACCCGTTGGCTCCGCTGGAAAACGAAATCGCCCTGGTGCAGAGCAACGGCATCGCCCAATGGCTCAAGCTCGCATTGGCCGAAGACCCTGGAGACGATGACCAGGGCGGCTGCGGTATCGCGGCCGCGATCGATGTGCAGTTGCCCGGCAGTTTCATGTGGCAACTCTACCGTCGCGTGCTGGGCCGTGATCAGATTCCAGAAGTTTCGCTGCTCGACAAAGCCCCATTGACCTGGCGCCTGATGCGCCTGCTGCCGGCCCTGATCGAGCGCCCCCATTTCGAGCCGCTCAAACGCTTCCTCACTGACGACACGGACCTGCGCAAACGCTACCAGTTGGCTGAACGTCTGGCCGACCTGTTCGACCAGTACCAGGTCTATCGCGCCGATTGGCTCAAAGACTGGGCCTCAGGCCACCACGTACTCAACACCGCCCGTGGCGAGCGCAAGCCTTTGGCGGACGGCAATCGCTGGCAGGCCGAATTGTGGCGGGCGCTGCTGGACGATGTCGGGGCAGAGGGCATGGCGCAAAGCCGCGCCGGTGTGCATCAGCGCTTCATCGAGCGAGTCGATGCCTTGGAGCACGCGCCCCCGGGATTGCCTGCGCGGGTGATGGTGTTCGGTATCTCATCGCTGCCCGCCCAAACCCTCGAAGCACTGGCCGGTCTGGCCCGCTTCAGCCAAGTGCTGCTGTGCGTACACAACCCCTGCCGCCACCACTGGGGCGACATCGTCGCCGACAAGGACCTGCTCCGGCATCAGTACAAGCGTCTGCAGCGTAAACACAGCATGCCGCTGCAACTGGACGATGAGGCGCTTCATCAGCACGCCCATCCCCTGTTGGCCGCCTGGGGCAAGCAAGGCCGTGACTACATCAACCTGCTCGACAGCTACGATGACCCTGGCAGCTACCGTGGTGTCTTCAGCGACGGTCGTATCGACTTGTTCAGCGAGGCGCAACCGCTGACGTTGCTCAATCAGTTGCAGGACGACATTCTCGAGTTGCGCCCGCTGTCGGAAACCCGCGAAACCTGGCCTGCCGTCAATGTCGCGAGCGACCGCTCGATTCGTTTTCACGTGGCGCACAGTCCGCAGCGCGAGGTCGAGATCCTGCACGATCAACTGCTCGCTCGGTTCAGCAACGACCCGACGCTGCGCCCACGCGATGTCATCGTCATGCTACCGGCCATCGATGACTATGCCCCGCATATCCGCGCTGTGTTCGGTCAACTCGACCGCCATGACCCGCGCTACATCCCCTTCACCCTCACCGACCAAGGCCAGCGTGGCCGCGATCCGCTGCTCATCGCCCTGGAGCACCTGCTCAAGCTGCCCGACAGCCGCTTTGCCGTCAGCGAGATCCTCGACCTGCTGGACGTGCCCGCGCTGCGCGCACGCTTCGGCATCAAGCAAAGCGACCTGCCGACCTTGCACCGTTGGATCGAAGGCGCAGGCATCCGTTGGGGCCTGAGCGGCGAGCAGCGAGCCAGCCTCGGCCTGCCGGAGGGGCTGGAACAGAACAGTTGGCGATTCGGCTTGCGGCGTATGCTGCTGGGCTATGCGGTAGGTGTCGGTGAAGGTTGCGACGGCATCGAGCCGTTCGATGAGATCGGCGGCCTCGATGCCGCCCTGATCGGTCCGCTGGTCGCCTTGCTGGATGCGTTGGAAGTGGCCTGCCAGCACCTCGCCGAACCTGCCAGCGTTCAGCAGTGGGGCGCGCGCCTGCATGCCCTGCTGCAGGTGTTCTTCCTGGCCGAGGAAGAACATGACGAACTGCTGCTGGTCGAGCTGCAGGACCTGCGCGACACCTGGCTGGAAACCTGCGAAACGGTCGGCTTGGACGAACGACTGCCCCTGACGGTCGTGCGCGAGGCCTGGTTGTCGGGTCTCGATCAAGGCAAGTTGTCGCAACGCTTCCTGGCCGGCTCGGTGAATTTCTGCACACTGATGCCCATGCGCGCCATTCCCTTCCGCATCGTCTGCCTGCTGGGCATGAACGACGGCGATTACCCGCGCGCCCAGCCGCCGTTGGATTTCGATCTGATGGCCAGCGACTACCGACCCGGCGATCGCTCACGACGCGAGGACGACCGCTACCTGTTGCTCGAAGCGCTGCTCTCGGCCCGCGATCAGCTGTATGTCAGTTGGGTCGGGCGCAGTATCCGCGACAACAGCGAGCGCCCGGCGTCGGTATTGATCGGTCAATTGCGCGATCACCTCGCCACCGGCTGGCAGTTGGCCGGTGCCGAGCAGGGCGAACGCGACGATTCTGGTCAACAATTGCTGCACGCGCTCACCCAGGAACATCCGTTGCAGCCGTTCAGCCAGCGCTACTTCCAAAAGGACAGCCCGCTGTTCAGCTATGCCCACGAGTGGCAGGTGTTGCACCAGCCTGATCAAACAGCGATCCCGGACACCCTGGCACTGCCAGCGTACGAGAGCGATGAGCCGCTGACCCTGACCCAGTTGCAGGACTTTCTCCGTCATCCGGTGAGGCATTTCTTCAGTCAGCGGCTCAAAGTGTTTTTCGAAGCCCTGCAAGCGCCCACTCCCGACGAAGAGCCCTTCGTGCTGGATGCCCTGCAGCGCTACAGCCTGAGCGAGCGCCTGCTCGATGCCGCACTGACCGCGACTGACGACCCGGAGCAGGCCTTGCATAGCCAAGCGCGGCGCTTGCAAGCCTGTGGGCTGCTGCCGTTGGCGGGCTTTGGCGAGTCGCTGCAGGTCGAGCTGATCCAGCCACTGCCTGATTTGCTGACACGGCACCGCCAACTATTGCAGCGCTGGCCCCGCGTGGTCGAAGGTGCGCTGCCGATTCGTTTCGAGCGTGGCGCCCTGCGCCTGGAAGGGTGGTTGGGCCGTGTCTATCAAGGCGATGGCGAGGACTTGCTGAGCATTACCACCGTCCCGAACAGCCTCGGCGCCGGGCGCAACAGCCTCAAGTGGCATCGCTTGATCCCCGCGTGGGTCATGCACCTTGCCGCCTGCGCCGTGGGTTATCCACTGCACACCGCGCTGGTGGCCAGCGACCAGACCCTGCTGCTCGCGCCTCTGCCAAGCGCCCAGGCCAGCGATCTGCTCGCCGACCTGCTGGTCGCGCGTCAGGCGGGCATGAATGCGCCCCTGCCGGTGGCGCCGAAAACCGCTTTCGCCTGGCTCGCTCAGTCAGATCCGGACAAAGCCCAGGCCGCTGCAGCGAAGGCCTACGAAGGCGATGGCCAGAACAGTTTCGGCGAGCGCAGCGAAAGCCTTGCGCTGATCCGTCAGTTCCGCGACTTCGCCGCACTCTCTGCCGACGAAACCTTCGAAGGCTGGTGCGAAGCCCTGTATCGACCTCTGTTCACCGCCGCCTGGAAAACCCAGGACTCGCCGGAGACCGCCGCATGACCCAGGCCCGGCCTCTGGCCCTGAGCTTTCCCCTGTACGGCAGCCAACTGATCGAAGCCAGTGCCGGCACCGGCAAGACCTTCACCATCTCCGCACTCTACCTGCGCCTGATTCTGGGCCACGGCGGCGAACACGGCTTTGGCCGCGAGTTGCTGCCTCCGCAGATCCTTGTGGTGACCTTCACCGATGCCGCCACCAAAGAGCTGCGCGAGCGCATTCGCACACGCCTGGCCGAGGCGGCGCGCTTTTTCCGTGGAGAGTTGGACGGCGCCGACCCCTTGCTGTATCAACTGCGCGACGACTATCCACACGACCACTGGCCACGGTGCGCCAGTCGCCTGGAAGTGGCGGTGCAGTGGATGGACGAAGCGGCGGTCTCGACCATCCATGGCTGGTGTCAGCGCATGCTGCGCGAGCATGCTTTCGACAGCGGCAGCCTGTTCACCCAGAGCCTGGAGACCGATCACAGTGAACTGCTCGGTCAAGTCATGCGCGATTACTGGCGGCGCTTCTGCTATGGCATGCACGGCGAGGCGCTGGCCTGGGTGCGCAGCCATTGGCTCAGCCCGGATGCATTGCTGCCGCGTATCCGCCCGCTGTTCGGGCGCTTTCCCGCTGACGCCGAAGGCCCTGAGCCGCAAGCGCTGATCGACGCCGCCCTGGCGCAACGCCAGCAGCAACTGCAGGCGCTCAAGGCGCCCTGGGCGCGATGGGCCGATGAGTTGCAGGAGATCTGTCGCGCAGCGGTGGCCGCCAAGCAGGCTGACGGGCGCAAGCTACAAGCGCGCTTCTTCGAACCCTGGTTCGACAAGCTGCGCACCTGGGCCGGCGATGATCAGCTCATGGAGCTCGACCTGGGCACGGGCTTCACCCGCTTGACCCCGGACGGGATGGCCGAAGCCTGGAAGTCCGGCCAACCGCCCGAGCACCCGGCACTGCAGGCCATGACCGAGCTGCGCGCTCAATTGCAGGCGTTACCCGGCCCCGATGCGGCAGTGCTTGGGCATGCCGCCGGCTGGGTCGCGGCGCGCTTCGAGGTGGAAAAACGCCGACGCGCGGAAATGGGCTTCGACGACATGCTCCTGCGCCTGGAACAGGCCTTGCGTGGCGAGGCCGGCGAACGTTTGGCCGGGCTGATTCGCGAGCAGTTCCCGGTGGCGCTGATCGATGAGTTCCAGGACACCGACCCGGTGCAGTACGGCATCTTCGAGCGCATCTATCGCATTGGCGAGAATCGTTGCGAAACCGGCCTGTTCATGATCGGCGACCCCAAGCAGGCGATCTACGCTTTCCGCGGCGCCGATATCTTCACCTACCTGGACGCCCGGCGAGCCACTGCCGGACGCCTGCACAGCCTGGACACCAACTACCGCTCCAGCCAGGCCATGGTCGAGGCGGTCAACAGCACCTTCCTGTTGGCCGAGCGGCGTGCGCAGGGGCGCGGTGCCTTCCTGTTCCGCGAGGCCGATGACAACCCGCTGCCCTTCGTCGAAGTGCACGCCAAGGGCCGCAGCGAACGCCTGCTGATCGACGGTCAAGCGTGCGCCGCGTTGCAGTGCTGGCACCTGCCCAGCGACGAACCGCTGTCCAGCAGCCAGTACCGTCAGCAATTGGCGGCGCGCTGCGCCAGCCATATCGTGGCGTTGCTCATGGGCGGCCAGCTCGGGGTGAGTGGCTTCGCTGATGAACAGGGTGCGTTACGTGGCTGCCGTCCGTCGGACATCGCCATTCTGGTGCGCGATGGCCGCGAAGCGCAGATGATCCGCAGCGCGCTGACTGCGCGCGGCGTGCGCAGCGTCTATCTGTCCGACAAGGATTCGGTGTTCGCCGCGCAAGAGGCTCACGACCTGCTGGCCTGGCTCAAGGCGTGCGCCGAGCCCGACGCCGAACGTCTGCTCAAGGCTGCCTTGGCCAGCCTGACGCTGGACCTGCCGTTAATGGAACTCGAGCGTCTGAATCAAGACGAGCGGGTTTGGGAGGCCTGGGTCATGCGCTTTCGCCTGTATCGCGAAACCTGGCAGCGCCAGGGTGTGCTGCCCATGCTGCGTCGCCTGCTGCACGACTTCCAGTTGCCGCGCAGCCTGATCGGCCGCAGCGATGGCGAGCGTGTGCTGACCAACCTGCTGCACCTGGCCGAACTGCTGCAGCAGGCGGCCGGCGAGCTGGACGGCGAGCAGGCGCTGATTCGTCATTTGAGCGAGCAACTGGCCAATGCCGCGCAGGCGGGCGAGGAGCAGATCCTGCGCCTGGAAAGCGACGAGCAACTGGTCAAGGTGGTGACCATCCACAAGTCCAAAGGCCTGGAGTACCCGCTGGTCTACCTGCCGTTCATCTGCACCAGCAAGGCCGTGGACGGTCAGCGCCTGCCCTTGGCCTGGCACGACCGTGACGGTCAGCCATTGCTGACCCTCAGCCCCACAGCCGAACAGATCGCCCTGGCCGATGACGAACGCTTGGCCGAAGACCTGCGCCTGCTCTATGTCGCCCTGACCCGCGCCCAGCATGCCTGCTGGCTGGGGGTGGCCGACCTCAAGCGCGGCAACCAGAAAAGCTCGCAGTTGCACCGCTCGGCCCTGGGCTACCTGCTCGGTGGCGGACAGCCGCTGTCCGACTCCGCTCAGTTGGCCGACTGGTTGCAGACGCTGTGCGCGCAAAGCGCTGCGATTGCCTGCCCAGCGCTGCCCGAGGTCGATGACCAGGTCTACCAGGCCCCGCGTCACGGTACGCAATGGCGAGCTGCACTCAAGCCGCGACGGGCAGCGACGGAGCAGTGGTGGATTGCGTCCTACAGTGCGTTGCGCGTGGGTGACCAGACCGTGTTGGCCGACAGCTCCCAGGCCCAGCAACTGCTCGACGACGAAAGCATCGATCCGCAACTGCTGCGCGAGGTGCCGCCGGAAAACGGTGATATCCACCGTTTCCCACGCGGACCGAACCCCGGCACCTTCCTCCACGGCTTGTTGGAATGGGCCGGCCGCGAGGGGTTCGCCGAGATCGCCAGCCAGCCCGCGTTGATCGAGCGTACCGTGGGCCAGCGCTGCAATCGTCGCGACTGGAGTGGCTGGATTCCCACGCTCAGCCAATGGTTGCAGCACCTGCTCATTCAGGACTTACCGCTAGCTCCCGAGGGTACGCTGCTGCGCTTGGCGCACCTGCAGCAGTACCAGATCGAGATGGAGTTCTGGTTTGCCAGCCACCGGGTCGACGTGCGCCGTCTCGACCAACTCGTCGTGCGCCACACCCACGGCGGCGCCGCGCGCCCGGCGGCACTGGCCAGTCAGCTCAATGGCATGTTCAAAGGCTTCATCGACCTGGCCTTCGAACTGGACGGTCGCTATTACGTGGCCGACTACAAATCCAATTGGCTCGGCCCGGACGGCAATGCCTACAACGCACCGGCCATGGAGCAGGCGATTCTCGATCATCGCTATGACCTGCAGTACGTGCTGTACCTGCTGGCCCTGCACCGCCAACTGCGCGCGCGCCTGCCCGACTATGACTACGACCGCCATGTCGGCGGCGCGCTGTTCATTTTCCTGCGCGGCACCGGCAGTGCCGGTCGCGGCCTGTACGCGGTGCGGCCACCCCGTGAGCTGATCGAACAGCTCGATGCGCTGTTTCGCGGCGATCTCCAGCCCGAACAGCAGGACCTGTTTGCCGGAGCCACACCATGAGCCGCACCCTCGACGACCTGCTGCCCACCCCGTTGCAGGCCGAGCACCTGGCGGCCTTGGCGCCGCTTGCCGACAGCCACGATCTGCTGGCGCTGTTGGACCGGTGGGTCGAACGCGGCTGGTTGCGTGCGCTGGACCGCGCGTTCGTCAGCTTTCTCGCGGAGCGTGAGCCGGGCGGCGATCCGTTGGTGCTGCTGGCGGCGGCGTTGGCCAGTCATCAGTTGGGGCATGGGCATGTGTGCCTGGACCTGGAGCAGACGCTGGCCGAGCCTGACTTCGCGCTGTCGCTGCCGCCGGAGGGCGACGCCCTGGCCGGACCGTTGCTGCTGCCCTCACAACTGCTCGCCGCCCTCGAACCCGCCCTCTGGCGGCAGCGTATCGCAGCGAGTGGACTGGTGGCCGATGGCGATAGCGCCGGGCATGAGGCGCGGCCGCTGGTGCTCAGTGCTCAGCGCCTGTATCTACGCCGCTACTGGCGCTATGAGCGGCGTGTCGACCACTCACTGCAGCAGCGCATCGCGACCCACGAAGCGATTCCCCACGACCTGCCGGCGCGTCTGGCGCAGTTGTTCGAAGGCGGTGCTCCGGCTGGCCAGGTGGACTGGCAGAAGCTCGCCTGCGCCCTGGCCACCCGCGCCGCCTTCAGCATCGTTACCGGCGGCCCTGGGACCGGCAAGACCACCACCGTGGTGCGCTTGCTGGCCCTGCTCCAAGGCCCGGCAGTGGAGCAGGGCAGGCCTTTGCGCATCCGCCTGGCGGCGCCCACCGGCAAGGCGGCTGCGCGCCTGACCGAATCCATCGGTCAGCAAGTCAAGCGCTTGCAGGTGGACGCTACGCTGCGTGCGCAGATTCCCACCGAGGTGAGCACGGTGCACCGCCTGCTCGGCAGTCGCCCCGGCTCGCGGCATTTTCGCCACCACGCCGGTAACCCGCTGCCGCTGGATGTCCTGGTGGTGGATGAGGCGTCGATGATCGACCTGGAAATGATGGCCAACCTGCTCGACGCCTTGCCGAGCCGCGCGCGCCTGGTGCTACTCGGCGACAAGGACCAGTTGGCGTCGGTGGAAGCCGGCGCGGTGCTGGGCGATCTGTGTCGCTATGCCGAGGAGGGGCGCTACACGGCGGCGACCCAGGCCTGGCTGGAGCAGGTCGGTGGCCAGTCGTTGCATGACAGCGGGCTGCTGCCTGGCGATGCGCAGCAGCATGCCTTGGCGCAGCAGGTGGTGATGCTGCGTCACTCCCGGCGCTTCGGTGAAGGCAGCGGTATTGGTCGGCTGGCACGGTGGGTCAACCTGCAGCAGGCCGAGCAGGCGCGCGCGCTGCTCAGCCTGCCGCCGGACGATGTGTTCGGCCTGTCGCTGCGCGGCGAGCACGACCGGGCCTTCGACCGTCTGTTGCTGGAGGGGCTGGGGCGTGGCGAAGAGGGGCCCCAGGGTTACCGCAGTTACCTGCGCACCCTAGGCCGCCATCGGCCGGCACCGGGTACACCGGCCGACGCCAGCGAGTGGGAGCACTGGGCGGCGCGGGTGCTGGGCAGCTTCGAGGGTTTCCAGTTGCTGTGTGCCGTGCGCCGCGGTGCCTGGGGTGTGGAGGGTCTGAACGAACGCGTAGCGCGGGTGCTGCACGGCGCCGGCCTGATCGATACACGCCTGCCGTGGTACGAGGGGCGACCCGTGCTGGTCACCCGCAACGATTACGGCCTGGGCTTGATGAACGGCGATATCGGCATTGCCCTGCGGCTGCCGGACGAGACGGGTGAAACCTCGCTGCGTGTGGCATTCGCCCGCAACGACGGTTCAGGCGGCGTACGCTTCGTGCTGCCCAGCCGGCTCAACGAGGTGGAAACCGTCTTCGCCATGACGGTGCACAAGTCCCAGGGTTCGGAATTCAGTCATACCGCCCTGGTGCTGCCCGATGCGCTGAATCCGGTACTCACCAAAGAGCTGATCTATACCGGTATCACCCGTGCCAAAGCCTGCTTCAGCTTGATCGAGCCGCGAGCCGGCGTGTTCGAGGAGGCCGTCAAGCGCAAGGTGCGACGGATTTCTGGCCTTGCGCTGGAAAATATCTGACATTCGTCAATACCTTGGCATCGCGGCCTTGTGCTATCGTGCGAGACATCTGAATTTAACTTGAGAAGTTTCCTAGATGTCAGTGGTTGTCTCGCCTCGGTGGCGGGTGGCGAACTGTGCGTTGTCGCTGTTGATCGTCGCCCTGTCGTCGTTCGCCGAGCCTGCGCGGGCGTATGCGCCGGCCACTGCGGTGCAGGTGCAACAGCGCGCCAAGGCAGTGACCCAAGTAGTCCTGGGAATCTTCAGCTACGCCCGGTGGCCGGTGGAGCCTGCGCCCTTGCGCCTGTGCCTGATCGGTCCCACCGAGTACGCCGATGACCTGATCAAGGGCGAGCTGCAGACTGCATCGCAACCCTTGCAGGTGCGTCGTCTGCTGGCCGACGACCCCCGCACCGCCGAGACCTGCGATGCGGTGTATATCGGTCGACTCGACACGGGTGAGCGTGATCGGCTGTTCAACGCGCTGGTCGGCCATCCGGTGCTGAGCATCAGCGAGGCGGACGACCCGTGTACGGTCGGCAGCCTGTTCTGCCTGCGCGTCGAGGACGAGCAGGTGAGTTTCGCGGTCAACCTCGACTCGGTGGCGCGCAGCGGCTTGCGTATTCATCCCAGCGTGCTGCAATTGTCGCGGCGTCGGGCTGCGCAGCCATGACCTCTCGCCTCACGCGCAGACGCCGGCCGACCTTGCGCGCCGCACTCGGCCGCGGCCATCTGGCCATCGCCCTGCTGGCGGTCGGCCTGGCCGGTATCTCGGGAACCTTGCTCGGCGTTGCCGCCCTGCGTGTGCATGCCAATCACAACCTGGAACTGATCGCCCGCTCGATCAGCTACACCGTGGAAGCCGCAGTGGTGTTCGACGACAGCCCCGCCGCCAGTGAGGCCCTGGCAGTGATCGCAGGCAGCGAGGAGGTCGCCGACGCCAAGGTCTTCGCCCTCGACGGCGATCTGCTCGCGCACTGGCAGCGCGACGACACCGGGCTGCTTGCACCGCTGGAGCGCCAGGTGGCGAAGGCCTTGCTGGACGAGCCCATCTATCGGCCCATCGTCCACCAGCAGCGCACGGTCGGGCATATCGAGCTGACCGGGCAGGGCGGCAGCCTGCTGCGCTTCCTGCTCAGTGGGTTGTTCGGCATTCTCTGCTGCATCCTGCTCAGCACGCTGGTCGCCCTGCACCTGTCGCGCCGTCTGTTCGGCGATATCGTCCGACCGCTGCGCAGCCTGGCCAGCGTCGCCCACGCCGCCCGCCGCGAGCGCAGTTTCGACCGACGCGTCCCCGAGGCACGCATCGCCGAGCTCAACGAACTGGGTACCGACTTCAATGCCCTGCTCGACGAACTGGAAGTCTGGCAAAGCCACCTGCAAAGCGAAAACGCGACCCTGGCTCACCAGGCCAGCCACGATAGCCTGACCGGCCTGCCCAACCGCGCGTTCTTCGAAGGACGTCTCAACCGCAGCCTGCGCAACGCCGCCCGCCTTCAAGACCACATGGCGGTGCTGTTTCTCGACAGCGATCACTTCAAGCAGATCAACGACAGCCTCGGCCATGCGGTGGGCGACGAGGTGCTGATCAACGTCGCCAGCCGCGTGCGCGCGCAATTGCGCGAGCACGACCTGGTGGCGCGCTTGGGCGGCGATGAATTCGCCGTGCTGCTGACCCCGCTGCACTCGCGTGAAGACGCCGAGCGCATCGCCGACAAGATCGTCGCCAGCATGCGCTTGCCGATCCAGCTCGACGATGGCCGCCGCGTGCCCAGTGCGTTGAGTGTCGGTATCGCCTTCTACCCGGACGATGGCCAGGACCCGGCCAGTCTGCTCAATGCCGCCGATGCGGCGATGTACCAGGCCAAGCGCAGCCGTCGCGGCCACCGGCAAGCGGCGCGTGGTGACTGGGCCACGGACCCCGATGACAGGAGCTGAACCGTGACACACCCTTTTTACCGCCAGCCGCTCGCCTGGCTGGCTTTGTTGCTGGCACTGACCGCGTTGAGTGCGTGCAAGACGGCGCCGCCCGTCGGCCTGAGTCCCGAGCAAATCGCTGTGCTGCAGCGCGAGGGCTTTACCCCCAGCGAAGAGGGCTGGGCGTTCGATCTGTCTGGCAAGGTGCTGTTCGGCAGCGACCTGGATCGGCTCAACGCGCAGAGCCAGGCCATCGTCGAACGCGTTGGCCGCGCGTTGCTGTCGGTGGGCATCCAGCGGGTGCGCGTCGATGGCCATGCCGATGCCTCGGGCAAGGCGGCGTACAACCAGCAGTTGTCCGAGCGCCGTGCGCAGAGCGTGGCGCAGGCGCTGGTGGGGATCGGTATGCCGCCAGGCGATATCCAGACGCGCGGGTTGGGCAGCCGCCAGCCGGTGGCCGACAACCGCACCAGCGCCGGCCGTACCGAGAACCGGCGGGTGTCGATCGTGGTGGGCGCCAATTGAAAGACGAGTGTGCGGCTAACGACCGTCGCCCTCAGTCCTGTGCGAACACCATCTCGCGCGTCTGGCCCATCAACAACGGCGCATTCGCCTCAGTCACCTCGCGGATGTAGTCCCACAGCAGGGTGATGCGCTTCAACTTGCGCAGATCCTCCCGGCAATACATCCAGAACTGCCGTGTCACCTCGACCTCATCCTCCAGTACCGTCACCAGCCGCGCGTCCTGCGCTGCCAGGAAGCACGGCAGGATTGCCAGGCCACGCCCTTGCAGTGCGGCGGTGTACTGGGCGATCACGCTGGTGCTGCGCAAGTGGGCATGGGCGTTGGGGATCAGGTTCGCCAGGTACAGCAACTCGGAACTGAAGGCCAGGTCGTCGACGTAGCTGATGAAAGGGTGCTGCGCCAGGTCGGCCACCTCGCCAATCGGCGCGTGGGTGTCCAGGTATTCCCGGGTGGCATACAGCCGCAGGCGGTAGTCGCACAGCTTGCAGCAGACATACGGCCCGTGCTCCGGGCGCTCCAGGGCGATGACGATGTCCGCCTCGCGCTTGGACAGGCTGATGAAGTGGGGCAGCGGCAGGATATCCACCGAGATCGCTGGCCAGGTGTCGACGAAGCGGCTCAGTTGCGGGGTGACGAAGAAGCTGCCGAAGCCCTCGGTGCAGCCCATGCGCACATGCCCCGACAACGCCACGCCGGAGCCGGACACCTGTTCGCAGGCCATGTGCAAGGTGCTTTCGATCGACTCAGCGTAGCCCAGCAGGCGCTGACCTTCGGCGGTGAGTACGAAGCCGTTGGTGCGCGACTTCTCGAACAACAGCGTGCCCATGGCACCTTCCAGCGAGCTGATGCGTCGCGACACCGTGGTGTAGTCCACCGACAGGCGTTTGGCGGCGCTGCTGGCCTTGCGCGTGCGCGCCACTTCGAGGAAGAACTTGAGGTCGTCCCAGTTCAGCGCGCTGAGGGAGGTCAGGTCTTTTTGCATGTTGATCCGGTTTTTTTGTGCATTCTTGTTGGATGTTTGCACATCTATACTCGAACTCACTCCCTGCACGCCACCCCGTTCGCTGCGGCGTAGGCGTCTTCGTTCCGACAATAATTCCAAGGAGAGCGCAGATGAACGCACCCCACACCCCCACGACCCACGTGCAGCAGGCCAAGTTGTTGATCGACGGGCAATGGGTGGAGTCGACCACTCAGGAATGGCGCGACGTGGTCAATCCGGCCACCCAGCAGGTACTGGCGCGCGTGCCGTTCGCCACCGCCGCCGAAGTCGACGCCGCCATCGCTGCCGCCCAGCGTGCCTTCAAGACCTGGCGTGACACGCCGATCGGTGCGCGCATGCGCATCATGCTCAAGTTGCAGGCGCTGATCCGCGAGCACAGCAAGCGCATCGCCGCGACCTTGAGCGCCGAGCAAGGCAAGACCCTGGCCGATGCCGAGGGCGACATCTTCCGCGGTCTGGAAGTGGTGGAGCACGCCGCGTCCATCGGCACCCTGCAGATGGGCGAGTTCGCCGAGAACGTGGCCGGTGGCGTCGACACCTACACCTTGCGCCAGCCGATCGGCGTGTGCGCCGGTATCACCCCGTTCAACTTCCCGGCGATGATTCCGCTGTGGATGTTCCCCATGGCCATCGTCTGTGGCAACACCTTCGTGCTCAAGCCGTCCGAGCAGGATCCGCTGTCGACGCTGATGCTGGTCGAGCTGGCCTTGGAAGCCGGAGTGCCAGCGGGCGTGCTGAACGTGGTGCACGGTGGCAAGCAGGTGGTCGATGCGCTGTGCACCCATCGGGACATCAAGGCGGTGTCCTTCGTCGGCTCGACCGAGGTCGGCACCCACGTGTACAACCTTGCCAGTCAGCACGGCAAGCGCGTGCAGTCGATGATGGGCGCCAAGAACCACGCCGTGGTGCTGCCCGACGCCAACCGCACCCAAACCATCAACGCCCTGGTCGGCGCGGCCTTCGGTGCAGCCGGCCAGCGCTGCATGGCCACCTCGGTGGCGGTGCTGGTGGGCAAGGCCCGCGAGTGGCTGCCGGACATCAAGGCGGCGGCGAGCAGGCTCAAGGTCAACGCTGGCAGCGAGCCCGGGACCGACGTCGGTCCGGTGGTGTCCAAGCGCGCCAAGGAGCGGGTGCTGGGGCTGATCGACAGCGGCGTGAAGGAAGGCGCCACGCTCGAGCTGGACGGCCGTGACGTGCAGGTGCCGGGCTTCGAGCACGGCAACTTCGTCGGCCCGACCCTGTTCTCCGGTGTGACCACCGACATGCAGATCTACACCCAGGAAATTTTCGGCCCGGTGTTGGTCACGCTTGAAGTCGACACCCTCGATGAGGCCATCGCCCTGGTCAACGCCAACCCGTTCGGCAACGGCACCGGCTTGTTCACCCAGAGCGGTGCGGCGGCACGCAAGTTCCAGAGCGAGATCGACGTCGGCCAGGTTGGCATCAACATCCCGATCCCGGTGCCGGTGCCGTTCTTCAGCTTCACCGGTTCGCGCGGCTCCAAGCTGGGCGATCTGGGCCCCTATGGCAAACAGGTGGTGCAGTTCTATACCCAGACCAAGACGGTCACGGCCCGCTGGTTCGACGACGACAGCGTCAACGACGGCGTGAACACCACCATCAGCCTGCGCTAAGGAGTTGGTCATGCGTATCGCATTCATCGGTCTGGGCAACATGGGCGCCCCCATGGCCCGCAACCTGATCAAGGCCGGGCACACGCTGAACCTGTTCGACCTCAACAAAACCGTGCTGGCCGAGCTTGCCGAACTGGGCGGGCAGGTCAGCACCTCGCCGAAGGACGCCGCTGCCAGCAGCGAGTTGGTGATCACCATGCTGCCGGCCGCTGCCCACGTGCGCTCGGTGTACCTGAACGAGGACGACGGTGTGCTCGCCGGCATCAAGCCCGGCACACCGACGTTGGACTGCAGCACCATCGATCCGCAGACCGCCCGCGACGTGTCCAAGGCTGCGGCGGCCAAGGGCATCGACATGGGCGACGCGCCGGTGTCGGGGGGCACCGGTGGTGCCGCGGCGGGGACCTTGACCTTCATGGTCGGCGCCAGCCCCGAGCTGTTCGCCACGCTCAAGCCGGTGCTCGAACAGATGGGCCGCAACATCGTGCACTGCGGTGCAGTGGGCACTGGGCAGATTGCCAAGATCTGCAACAACCTGCTGCTGGGCATCTCCATGATCGGCGTGTCCGAAGCCATGGCCCTGGGCAATGCGCTGGGCATCGACACCCAGGTGCTGGCCGGGATCATCAACAGCTCCACCGGCCGTTGCTGGAGCTCCGATACCTACAACCCTTGGCCCGGTGTGATCGACACCGCGCCGGCTGCACGCGGCTACACCGGTGGCTTTGGTGCCGAACTGATGCTCAAGGACCTGGGCCTGGCCACCGAGGCCGCGCGCCAGGCGCACCAGCCGGTGATTCTCGGTGCAGTCGCGCAGCAGTTGTACCAAGCCATGAGCTTGCGCGGCGAGGGCGGCAAGGACTTCTCGGCGATCGTCGAGGGCTATCGGAAGAAGGACGGCTGAGCTGAACGCAAAAAGGCTACGTGATGCTCCGCTCAGCGGGTTCACGCAGCCTTTGTGCACGCGGCCTTGCGTCGCGATGGGCCGCTTGGCGGCCCTTCAGGCGTCAGGCGAACACGAAGTATTTGCGCACGGTCTCCACCACTTCCCAGGTGCCCTTCATGCCGGGCTCGATGACGAACACGTCACCGCCCTTCAGGTGCTTGGGCTCTTCGCCCTCCGGGGTGATGATGCAATAGCCTTCGAGGAAGTGGCAGAACTCCCACTTGTCGTAGTTCACCTCGAACTTGCCGGGCGTGCAGATCCAGGTGCCCATGATCTTGCTGCCGTCGGCCGACAGGTAGGCGTTGAGGTTGACGGTGTGCGGATCGCCGCCGATGCGTTTCCACTTGGTCGCGTTGACGACCGGCGTCGGGCAGGTTTCGCGCAGGACAGTGATGAAGTCGGACATGGCAGAGCTCCTGATGACGGGCTGAATGACCCGTCACCATAGGGGCTGAACGGTGGCTGCGGTTGCCTGGGCTCGACCTTCATGTGTCTGGATGCGCTGTTCGACCCGCTTCGGTCAGGCCCACCAGTAGCGAACGAAGTGGAAGAACACCGGGGCGGCGAAGCACACCGAGTCCATGCGGTCGAGCATGCCGCCGTGGCCTTCGATCATGTGGCCCCAGTCCTTCACCCCACGGTCGCGCTTGATCGCCGACATCACCAGGCCGCCGAAGAAACCCATGGCGTTGACCGTCAACGCCATCAGCGCCGCCTGCCAGAAGTTGAACGGCGTGATCCAGCACAGCAGCGCCCCCACCAAGGTGGCCAGGGCCACGCCGCCGGCCAGGCCTTCGACGGTCTTGGAGGGCGACAGGTTGGGCGCCACCTTGCGCTTGCCGAACAGCTTGCCGCACACGTACTGCAGTACGTCGCTGATCTGCACCACCAGGATCAGCCAGGCGATCAGCAACAGGTTGCGGCCCTCGTAGCCCGGAATGTCCAGCGTCATCAGCGCGGGTACCGACGACACGCAGTACACCGCGATCATCAGCCCCCACTGCACTTTCGAGGCGCGTTCCAGGAAGCGCGTGGTGTCGCCGCCGAAGCTGGCCAGGATCGGCAGCAGCAGGAACAGGTAGACCGGAATGAAGATGCTGAACAGCCCGTACCAGTCCATGCCGATCAGCAGGTATTGCACCGGCAAGGCTACGTAGAAGGCTGCCGCCAGCGCCGGGTAATCGCTGCGCCGGGTCGGAGTGAGGGTCATGAATTCGCGCAGCGCGTAGAACGACACGCAGTAGAACAGCACGATCACGCCGTACTTGCCGAACACGAAGGCCAGGCCGATCACCAGCACCATCACCCACCAGGCGTTGATGCGGGCGTTGAGGTTGTCGATCACCGCATGCGGGCCGGGGCCGGCGCGCCATTTCAGCAGGCGACCGATCAGGCTGGCGAGCAGCAGCAGGGCGCCGATGCCGATGAACAGGGACAGGGTGTTGTCTTCCATTTCAGGCTTCCTTCGGGGCCAGGTTCAGCAGGGCCTGCCGGGCCCGCTCGAGAAACGCCTGCTTGTCTTCATCAGGCTGAACGTGCAACGGCTCGCCGAAGCTCAGGGTGCACAGCAACGGCAGCGGCAGGGCGCGGCCTTTGGGCATCACGCGGTTGAGGTTGGCGATCCACACCGGCACCACTTCGATCTGCGGCTGGGCCGAGGCCAGGTGGAACAACCCGCTCTTGAACGGCAGCAGCGGCTCATCACCCAGATTGCGCGTGCCTTCCGGGAAGAAGATCAGCGAGTCGCCCTGGGCCAGGGCGTCGAGCACCGGTTGCAGGGGATTAGTCTGGGCATCGCTGCGCTGGCGGTCGATGAGCACACCGTTGAACACTTTGCGGATGATGAAATCGCGCAGGCCCGGCTGGCACCAGTAATCGGCGCCGGCCACCGGCCGCGTGCGCCGCCGTAGCGGCTCGGGCAACGAGGCCCAGAGCAGGACGAAGTCGCCATGGCTGCTGTGGTTGGCGAAATACAGGCGTTGTATCGGCTGTGGCGTGCAGCCAAGCCAGAGGGCGCGCGCCCCGGTGATCAGGCGCGCGGCGCAGGTGATGGCAAAAGCGGTGAGGGCTGGAAGCATGGTGCGGTTCATCCTGTGAAAGGCAGCGTCAGCAGGGTCGTCAAGGCCAGCAGCAGTTGCAGTGCCAGGCACAGCGCCTGGCGCCGCAGCAGCGCCAGGGCGCCTTGGCTGCGGGCTGGCCAGTGGCGCGGGTCGTCGGCACTGGCCTTGAGTTTGAGGTCGAACAGCGCCCGGTCCAGCGCGTCGGTGTCTTCGTCGAGCTGGGGGCTGCTGGCCAGGCGAGTGAACAGCTCGGCGTCCAGGGCCACGCGCAGCGCCCAGTATTTGTGGGCAAGGCCGAGGATCAGCAGCAGTGCGCACAGGGCACTGGCCAGCGCAGGCAGGTGCAGGCCGAGCAGGGGCGTGAGGCCGTAGCCGATGGCCAACACTGTGAGGCCATCGGACAGGCGCTCCAGTTGTCGGCCGCGGCCAAGCAGGGCAGCAACCAGGTGCAGGTCCATCAACGCACCTCCTTGTGCCGCAGGGCTTGGCGATGGCCTGGGTGCAGCACCACGCCGGGGCGCGCCTGGCGGATCAGGGCTTGGGCCGCCTCGATATCGGCGCAGCGGCCGGTGTGGATCAGCCAGGCAGCCACGGCACTGGCGCTGCGTGAATAGCCCAAGGCGCAGCAGACCAGGACGCTGCCGTGCTGGCGCAGGCGTTCGATGGCCTCGGCGGCTTGATCCTGCAGCGCGGGGCTGGGGGGGATGAGGTCAAGGGTGGGCAGGTTGAGGTAGGCCGGCTGTTCCTGCTGCATTGCGGGTAAATCGCAGCGGTAGGGCAACTCGGCGCTCAGGTCCAGCACGCCGGCAAATGAAGTCGCCTGGCCCCGACCAGGTATCCGCCCCAGGTAGACTCCGTCACACACTTCATCGGCGTGAGGGTGTCGCCAGGTCCACAGGCGCGAGTTGATCCAGGCGCCGATCAGGTACGGTGCCAGCAGCCAGGTTGCCGCTGTCGACAGGCGTCCGGTGGCATCCTTCTGGAAGCCACCGGCACCGAACAGCACGTAGTTCAGCGCCACCATCAGCAACGCCAGCGCCGGCCACAGCAGGCCTAGCCACAGCCCGCCCAGCGACGCGCCCAGCCAGGCACACAGCCCGGCGCCGAGGCCGTAGCGCAGGCCCAGTCGCCAGCGTTTCGGCTCGCGCGCAAGCCTCGCCGCGTGCAGGGGCAGCGGCCCTCGATGGGGCCACAACCAGACGCACAACAGGCCGACCAACGCGCCGCTGGGCAGGTCGATGAAATGATGCTGCCAAGTGGTCAGCACCGACACCCCGATCAGCGCCATCCAGCCGTGCACCCACCCACGCAGCAGTGGGCGCCGGGTGTGGCGGGCGAACATCGTCCAGATGATCACCAGCAGCGCGATATGCAGCGACGGCGCCTGGTTGAACGGTTTGTCGAAGCCCATCAGCACGTCGAACAGCCAGCCGAACAGGCCGGCCAGCTCCGGTCGCTCGAAGGTGAAGCGCAGCGGCCACAGCAGGAAACAACTGACGCTGAGCAGTTGCGCCGTCAGCAGCGCCAGGGCATGCCGATCCATTTCCCGGCGATTGCGCGGCAGCAGGAAGGACAGCCCGTACAGCAGGTCGATCGACCAATAGGGAATGATGGTCCAGGGCCACAGCGGCATATGCCGTTCCCAGTCGAACACCAGGCTGCCGACGTCGTCGCGCGTGGCCGTGTAGCTGTTGGCCAGGCCATAGCTGAGGAAGAACAGCGGCCCCAGCAGCAACAGCCACAGCACCCCGCGCCGGATCAAACCGGCCTCGCGGGCCATCAACGTACCCGCTGGGCCAGGCTGACGCTGAAAATGCCCCAGGGGTCGATGCGCTGGGTGATCTTGCGAAAGCCTGCCGCCTCCACCAGTTGGTCCATTTCCGCCTGGCTACGCCGGCGCATCACCCAGGCGTCGCCACCCCGGTGGCTGGTCAGGGCGCGGGCGATCATCTCCAGTTGCGGGTGCCAGGGTTGGCCGGTGTAGACCAGGTAACCGCCGTCTTCCACGGCGTCGGCCAGACCGGCCAGGGAGTTGCCCACCCACTGATTGCTGGCGAACAGTTCGTAGAGGCCGGAGACCACGGCCAGCGTTGGGCGCGGGTCGAGGCTGGCCAGGCTCTGGCGGTCGAAGGCGTCGCCTTGGACGAAGCGCGCAATCTCGCCGAGGCCTTTTTCCTGGATCAGGGCAGTGCCCTGTTGCACGTTCAGCTCGCTGTAGTCGCGCAGCAGGATCGAGTCCGGCCGGTGTGTCTGCAAGGCGTCGAGGATGTAGCGGCCGTGACCGGCGGCGATATCGACGATGTGCACCGCGCGGCCTTGTTCGCGCAGCCGCTCGATGGCCAGGCGCAGCAGTTCCTCGACGTGCAGCTTGCGCTGGCGGATGCCGCGCCAGCCGATGGCGTCGAGGTAGTTGCGGTCGATCAGGCGACCCAGCCAACCCTTGCCGCTGGCCTGGTCGCGGTACACGTAGTCCAGTGTGCTGCCCGAGTCGAAGCCGGTGTCGAAACCCAGCTTGACGCCATCGGACAAGCCTTTGACCAGGCGCAGCCCTGCGCGGTAGCTGCGCCAGTACAGCGCGCGCGGCGAGTGGCGTGGCAGTGGGGCAGCCAGTGCCTCGGCTTCGGCGCAACTGGCGCCGGTCTTGTCGGCGTCGAGCAGCGAGGGCGGTGCCAGCGGCGCGTCGAAGCAATGGGCGATGAAGCGCTCGATGCGCGCCAGTGCGTGGGCGCGATCACGCTCGCCGAGGGTGTCATGGAAGAAACCGGGCAACACGTGCAGCTCCTTGCGCGCGCTGCCGAGGCGCTCGAAGAAGCGCTCCTGCGGCGCGCGTTCGACCACGAAGTCCGCACCGGACACCAGCAGTTGAGTCGGCACCTGGATCGCCTGGGCATCGGCCACCACACGTTCGGCGGCTTCGTACAGGCCCAGCAGCACGGTCACCGAAATCGGTCGGCTGATCAGTGGGTCGGCGGCATAAGAGGCGACCCGGTCGGGATCGTGGGTCAGCAGTTGCGGTTTGACGTAGCTGTTGACGAAGAAATTGCCACGCACGGCCTTGAGCAGCTTCAGGCCGGGGCGAGCGAAGGGCACGTAGAGCTTGACCTTGAACGCTGGCGAGGCGAGCACCAGGCAGCGCACCTTGGGGGCGTAGTCGTGGGCCCAGGTGGCGACCAGTACCGCGCCGACGCTCTGCGCCAGTACCACCATGTCGGCCTCGGCGATGCCATGCCGGGACTGGATATGCTCGATGAAAGTCTGCACGTCGCGCACGCTGGTGGCGAAGCTCGGGCTGTCGCCTCGCGCGCCGGGTGACAGACCATGACCGCGGGCGTCCCAGGCGAAGAGGTCGTAGCCCGGCAGGTTCAGTTCGTCGGCCAGGTGCGCCAGGCGCGCACCGTGCTCGTGGCCGCGGTGGAACATCACCAGCGCCCGGCGTGGCTGGTACGCGTTGCGGGTGGCCGGCCAGTGCCGGTAGTGCAGTTCGACGCCATCGTGGGTCGGGAAGTGCAGCGATTGCGCTTGGCGCATGGCGAAAGTCCTTGTCCTGCGGCAGTGGAATCAGCGGGTTTCGGCCAGCCCGTGGCGCACCCGGTTGTAGAGGGTATAGAGCGACAGCGCGAGGATGACCAGCAGCAGGCCGTCGATCCAGCTCGCCGGCAGCAGGCCGAAGGCGACGCCGGTGCCCAGCACGCCGAACGCGAAGGCGCGGTCGCTCTTGCCCATCGGCCCGTCGTAGCGCCGCGAAGCCCCGACCAGAGGACCCATCACGCCGGCGTATTCGCTGACGATCGCCAGGATCACCACCAGCACCACGAGCATCGGCCAGACGCCGGTCAGCAGCGCGAAGGGCAGGTACAGCGCGGCGTCGGCGATCACGTCGCAGAGTTCGTTGAGGTAGCCGCCGAGGGTCGACTGCTGGCCGAATTCCCGGGCCAGCATGCCGTCTACGGCATTGAGCGCCATGCGCAGCAGCATCCACACCGGCAGCAGAATGAACAACCCGGTGACGTCGGGCAGGGCGGCCAGCAACAGCCCGAGCAGCACCGACACCAGTGCCGCGAAGACGGTCACTTGGTTGGCGGTCACCCCGCGATCGTGCAGACGCTGCACCGTAGGGCGCAGCAGGGCCTGGAAGCGAGGTTTGAGCTGGTAGATGGATGGCACGGGGGACTCCCTATCCGGGTGCAGGTAGGAGCCGATTGTGGGGAAAGAGTTCGCGGGGCGGCAAGCGCTATGTGGCGGTCCTGTGAACCAGGCAGTGTCTGGATACCCGTGCCTGGCGCTGATCAGCGCCGCGCTAAGTCAGGGCTGAGCACGTCGACGTGCTGGATATCGAAGTCGCGCTCCAGGAAGTCCATGCGTCGTTCGAAGAAGCTCGTCATGTGCGCCAACGCGCAGTGGGCGTCGAACGCGGCCTGGTCGGCCCACACTTCGTAGAACACGAAGAGGCTGGGATCTTCCTTGTCTCGCAGCATGTGGTATTCGATGCAGCCCGGTTCCTGGCGACTGGGCTCGACATAGGCGCGGAACAACGCCTCGAAGGCCGCTGCCTGTTCCGGGCGGGTCTTGGCTTTGAGAATGAAGGCGACCGGTTCGTTCATGGGTGGGATCCTCAGGAAAGATGAAGTGCGATTTTAGGGCAGTAATCGATGCGGGATTCGTGACTTTCAGGCAAAAGCCTTTTGCCGCTGACCGACTTTTTACAGCTTGCGTGACGTCCTAACCTGCCGCCATCCCAAACGTTGCGACGAGATCCTCCCATGAAAAATATCCTCTTGCTCAATGGCGGCAAGCACTTCGCCCATTCCGACGGTCGCCTGAACACCACCTTGCACGAAGCCGCCATGGCCTACCTGGACCACGCGGGCTTCGACGTGCAGCAGACCTTCATCGACGGCGGCTACGATATCGAGGCAGAGGTGCGCAAATTCCTCTGGGCCGACGTGGTGATCTACCAGATGCCGGGTTGGTGGATGGGCGCGCCCTGGACGGTGAAGCAATACATCGATGAGGTGTTCACCGCAGGCCATGGTCGTCTGTACGCCAACGATGGCCGTACCCGCTCCGACGCTTCGCAGAAGTACGGCAGCGGCGGATTGCTCATGGGCAAGCGCTACATGATCTCGGCCACCTGGAACGCGCCGCAGCAGGCCTTCGACGACCCGACCGATTTCTTCGAAGGCAAAGGTGTGGACGCGGTGTATTTCGCGTTCCACAAGGCCAACCAGTTCCTCGGCATGACGGGCCTGCCCAGCTTCGTGGCCACCGACGTGATGAAACGTCCGGATGTGCCAGCGGCGGTGGCCGCATACGAGGCGCACTTGGGCGCGCTGTTCGACAAGGCCGAGTGATGGCTGCGCTGTTTTCGTCCGCTGCCGGGCAGCGATGGCCTGGGCGCGTGCTTGCACGGTGAGCGATCAACCGCTATCAATCACTCCTTCCTCCCGCCAAGGCGCACGCGTGAAAACTCGATCCGAAGAACTTCAGGCATTCGTGGCCGTCATCGATTGCGGATCGATCTCCGCTGCTGCCGAGCAGATGGGCCAGACGCCCTCGGCCATGAGTCGGACCTTGTCGCGCCTGGAGGCCAAGCTGGGCACCACCTTGGTCAACCGCACCACCCGGCGCATGGACCTCACCGAGGAAGGCCGCTTCTTCCTCGAACGCGCGCGGCAGATTCTCGCGCAGATGGACGATCTGGAGGAGCGCCTGTCGATCAACCGTCAGACACCGACCGGCCGCCTGCGCATCAATGCCGCTGCACCGTTCATGCTCCACGCGATCTTGCCGTGGATCGGCGAGTTCCGCCGCCAGTACCCCGGCATCGAGCTCGAACTCAACAGCGACGACCTGATCATCGACCTGCTCGAGCACAGCACCGATGTCGCCATCCGCATCGGCGAGCTGGCCGACTCCAGCCTGCACGCCCGTTCGCTGGGGTGCAGCCCGCTGCTGATCCTGGCCAGCCCGCAGTACCTGGAGCGCCATGGCACGCCACGCGCGGTCGAGGACCTGAGCCAGCATGGGCTGCTCGGATTCAGCGCGCCGGAAAGTCTCAACCACTGGCCCCTGCGTCACGCCCAGGGCGACCGCTGGGCGATCCGTCCGGCGCTGCTGGCCTCCAGCGGCGAAACCCTGCGTCAGTTGGCGTTGGCGGGTGAGGGGATCGTCTGCCTGTCGCACTTCATGACCCATGACGACATCCGCACGGGCCGTCTGCAGGTGCTGCTGGCCGAGGCCAACAGTGGCTATCGCCAGCCGATTCATGCGGTCTACTACCGCAACACGCAACTGGCGCTGCGTATCCAATGCTTCCTGGATTTCATCCAGGCCAAGCTGTCGACGTACGCCTGCTGAGTTGTCTGAACGCGACACGGTTGCCCAAAGACGTCCACCTCAGTGCCTGCCGTTTGCCTGAACGCGATGCCTGCGCCTTAAATGGAGGTTCGACAAGAACGACTAAGGAAGCGTCATGCGTATCGTCATGTTCCAGTCCCTGGCCCTCGGGGCCGCGATCCTGAGCTGTTCCTCGGCCTATGCCGTGACCCTCGAAGGCGGCGCGGTCGCCGCGCCCGATCAGTACGGCGCCCAGGTCGCCGCCGATATTCTCAAGAAGGGCGGCAATGCGGTGGACGCTGCCGTTGCCACCGCGTTCACCCTGGCGGTCACCTACCCGGAAGCCGGGAACATCGGTGGCGGCGGTTTCATGACCCTGTTCGTCGACGGCAAGCCGTATTTCCTCGACTACCGCGAAGTGGCGCCGAAGGCCGCGACCAAGACCATGTACCTGAACGACAAAGGCGAGGTGATCGAAAACCTCAGCCTGGTCGGTGCTCGCGCCGCCGGTGTGCCAGGCACGGTCATGGGCCTGTGGGAGGCGCACCAGAAGTTCGGCAAGCTGCCGTGGAGCGAGCTGCTCACGCCGGCCATCGCCTATGCGCAGAATGGATTCAAGATCGCCCAGAAGCAGTACCAGTACCGCGATGACGCCCAAGGCCTGTTCAAGACCGCGACCAACTTCAATGACTACTTCGGCAGCATGAAAGTGGGCGAGCTGTTCAAGCAGCCGGAACTGGCCCAGACCCTCGAGCGCATCGCCGACAAAGGCGTGAGCGAGTTCTATCAGGGCAAGACCGCCGACTTGCTGGTGGCGCAGATGCAGGCCGACAAGGGCCTGATCACCAAGGACGATCTGAAGGACTACAAGGCGCTGTGGCGCGATCCGATCGCCATCGAGTGGCGCGGCAACCTGGTCTACACGGCGCCGCCACCGAGCTCCGGCGGTGTCGCGCTAGGCCAACTGCTGGGCATCAAGGAGGACCGTGCGGCGGACTTCAAAGGTGTGGCGCACAACTCGGCGAAGTACATTCACCTGCTGTCCGAGATCGAGAAACGGGTATTCGCCGACCGCGCCGATTACCTGGGCGATCCGGCCTTCACCCAGGTGCCGGTCAAGCAACTGATGGCCAAGGACTACCTGGCCAAGCGCGCCGCGCAGGTCAATCCGACGGCCATCTCCGCCACCGACCAGGTCAAGCCGGGCCTCGAGCCGCACCAGACCACGCACTTCTCCATCGTCGACCGCCAGGGCAATGCGGTGAGCAACACCTATACCCTCAACCTCGACTATGGCAGTGGCGTGGTGGTCAAGGGCGCGGGCTTCCTGCTCAACGACGAAATGGACGACTTCAGCGCCAAGCCGGGGGCGGCCAATGTGTTCGGCGTGGTCGGCGGTGACGCCAACGCCATCGCACCGGGCAAGCGCATGCTCTCATCGATGAGCCCGAGCCTAATCACGCGTGACGGCAAGGTCACCCTGGTGCTGGGGACGCCGGGTGGTTCACGGATCTTCACCTCGATCTTCCAGGTGATGAACAACCTGTACGACTACGGCATGCCATTGGAAAAAGCCGTCGCCGCGCAGCGTGTGCACCACCAGTTGCTGCCCAAGGACACGATCTACTTCGACAGCTATGCACCGCTCACCGGCCCGGTGGCCGACGAACTGAAGAAGATGGGCTATGTCCTGGAGGACCAGGGCTGGGAGATGGGCGACGTGCAGGCGATCCGCGTGACCGGGCAGACGTTGGAGACTGCGTCCGACCCGCGTGGGCGTGGGGTGGGCATGGTCGTCAAGTGATCGGCTGAGCGCCGCCCCTCAAGGGGCGGCGTCAGTCCTGTACAGCCTCAGACGCGGAAATGGCTGACCAGCGTCTGCAACTGCCCGCCCAAGCGCGCCAGTTCCACGGTGGACGCCGCGGTCTCGTCGCTGGCGGCGGCGGTTTGTTCCGACACGTCGCGCACGTTGAGGATGCTGCGGCTGATCTCCTCAGCCACTGCACTTTGCTGTTCGGCCGCTGCGGCGATCTGCTGGTTCATCGACTGGATGCTCGACACCGTGCTGGTGATGCTCGCCAGTGAATCGCCCGCTTTGCGCGCCAGGTCCACGCTGCTGTCGGTCAAGGTCTGGCTGCCGAGCATGGCGTTGGCCACCTGCTGGGTGCCGTTCTGCAAGCTGGCGATGAGTTCTTCGATTTCCTCGGTGGACTTCTGCGTGCGCTGGGCCAGGCCGCGCACCTCATCGGCGACCACCGCGAAACCGCGTCCGGCTTCGCCGGCTCGGGCCGCTTCGATGGCGGCATTGAGGGCCAGCAGGTTGGTCTGCTCGGCCACCGACTTGATCACGTCCATGACGCTGCCGATCTTCTGGCTTTCCTGTTGCAGCAGGTTCATCGCGTCAGTGGAGCGGTGCACTTCGCTGGCCAGGCGTTCGATCTGGCTGATCGCTTCGCCCACCACCTTGTCGCCAGCACGGGCCTGGTCATCGGCCTGGGTCGCGGCATGCGAGGCCTGCTCGGCGTTGCGCGCCACCTCCTGCACCGTGGCCGCCATTTCATGCATGGCAGTGGCCACCTGGTCGGTTTCGACCTTCTGGCTGTTGGCGCCGGCGCTGGTCTGTTCGGTCACGGCCGACAGTTCTTCAGCCGCGCTGGCGATCTGGGTCACACCATCGCGAATGCCGCCGATCAGCTCGCGCAAGGTCGTGCCCATGCGTGCGATGCCTTGTTGCAGCACGCCGAGTTCGTCGCGGCGGGTGACCTGCAGGTTCTGCGTCAAGTCGCCGCCGGCAATGCGCTCTACCACCTCGAGGGTTTCACGCAGAGGACGGGTGATCTGACGGGTGATGATCACGGCAGCCAGCACGCCGAACAGCAGGGCCAGCAAGGTGGCGCCGATCTGCAGGGTACGGGCATCGCCGCTTTCGATGTCGCGGCGCTCGAGCTGGATCTTGTACAGCTCATCGCTGACCTTGACGATGTCGGCGCCTTGCACGGTCATTTCCTGGCGGGCCACGGCGATCTGCGCGGTGGCATCGCGCAGTTGGCGAACGGCTTCGCCATAACCGCGCACGGCGGTCTCGAACGGCTGGATGCCAGCGGTATCGCCTGTCAGTTGGCGCTTGAGGCCGTCGATTTCGCCGAGGGTCTGCTCGAGTTGAGTCAGCATCGCTTGCTCGGTCGCTGCGCTGGAAGCGGCGATGTAATCGCGCATGGTCAGTCGCAACTGCGTGAGTTGCTGACGCGCCTTGCTGATCGCCAGGTACTGCTGCAAACGGCTGGCGTCGCTTTCGTCGCGACTGAGCACGGTCTGGCTCAGGGCCTCGATCGCCTGCACGGCACTGGCCGCGTTCTGGTCGAGAGTCTGCCGGGCCGCGACGGTGACCTTGTAGCCAGCGCGCATCTTGTCGAGCGAGACGCGATAGTCGGCGATGGTCTTGCCCAGCTCGCGCAGCAGCTTGACGTTCTCAGGGCTCTTGAAGGTGTTTTCCAGGCGCTGCTGCTGGGCGGTGAAGGTGTCGAGCTTGGCCAGGGTGGTGGCGGCAGCGGCATCGTCGCCATTGGCGATCATGTACTGCAGGCGCGCCACGCGCAGGTTGGTGAGGTCGATGTTGAGCCGGGTGATGTCGCTCATCCAGTTGCTGCGGTTGATCATGCTGCCCAGGCTGCTCCAACTGGCCAGGGCCAGCAGGCCGGTCAACAACAGGACCAGGCCGAAGCCCAGTCCGAGTTTGAGATTCACGCTCTTATCGGCAAACCATCTGTTCATGCACGCTCTCCAGAAAATGTGTGTTGCAAGAATTCACGTCGCTGGGCGTTGTTGTTTTAGAGGGCCAGCTTTGGATCCAGGGGTTATCGGCAGCAAGCGCTGTCGCTGAAACGTTTTTCAGCGGAAAAATGCCCCATTGGTCGTATTGCGATCTGGAGAAGCGAAGAAACGCCCCGAAGGGCGTTACAGATTACGGGTATTGAAGGTGTCGCAGCGGTTCAGGTCGCCGCTGCCGAAGCCGGTCTTGAACCAGCGCACGCGTTGCGCCGAGGTGCCGTGGGTGAAGGAGTCCGGGACCACGCGGCCCTGGCCCTGCTGCTGCAGGCGGTCGTCGCCGATGGCATTGGCGGCGTTCAGGGCTTCTTCCACGTCACCGGGTTCCAGCCAGTTCAGGCGCTTCTGTGCCTGATAGGCCCAGACACCGGCCAGGCAGTCGGCCTGCAACTCCTGACGTACCAGCAGACCGTTGTCACCTTCCATACGCTGGCCGCTGCGACGGGCGGCATCGACCTTGGCCGAGACGCCGAGCAAGGTCTGCACATGGTGGCCGATCTCGTGGGCGATCACGTAGGCCTGGGCGAAGTCGCCAGCGGCGGCGAAGCGGGTTTCCATTTCGCGGAAGAACGACATGTCCAGGTACACGCGCTGGTCGGCTGGGCAGTAGAACGGCCCGACCGCCGAAGACGCGAAGCCGCACGCCGAATTGACCTGACCGCTGAACAGCACCAGTTTGGGATCGCGGTACTGCTTGCCGGCCTGGGCGAACAGGGCTTTCCAGGTGTCTTCGGTGTCACCGAGGATCGAGGCGACGAACTGCGCCTGTTCGTCGTTGGCCGGCGGCGCTTTGCTGGCCGTGGTGCCTGGTGCGGCCTGCTGTTGCTGCTGCATCTGGCCGGAGAGCTGGCCGAGCAACTGCAACGGGTCCTGGCCGGTCAGCCAGCCGATGCCGACGATCAACAGCACCGCGCCAAGGCCCAGGCCTTTGCCGCCCCCGAAGCGCATACCGCCGCCCCCGCCTGAGCCGCGTGCGTCGACCACGTTGTCGCTGCGTCGGCCTTTTCGCCAGTCCATAGAGTGTCTCCGCTGTAAGGGGCAGTGCATGCAGGATAGTCCTGCGCTTGAGAGCCGGTCAGCTACCGGAAAGTTGCATAACCGTATGGTTATGTCTGCCCAGCAAGTTTTCAATAGGCCGGGTGCGCCGCCTACCGGACACTGTGCGTCCGCCTGCCACGCACAGGCGGCCCGCACAATTCCAAGAGAGGACACCGGCATGCCTGCCCAGGATAACCGCCGCTTCGCGATCCGTGATCGCAACTGGCACCCCAAGGCCTTGACCCCAGACTACAAGACCTCCATTGCCCGCTCGCCACGCCAGGCGCTGGTGAGCATTCCCCAGTCGATGAGCGAAACCACAGGCCCGGACTTTTCCCACCTGCGGTTCGGCGAGCATGACCATGACCTGCTGCTGAACTTCAACAACGGCGGCTTGCCCATCGGCGAGCGGATCATCGTTGCCGGCCGTGTGGTCGACCAGTACGGCAAGCCGGTGGCCAACACCCTGGTGGAAATGTGGCAGGCCAACGCCGGTGGCCGCTACCGACACAAGAATGACCGCTACCTGGCGCCGCTGGACCCGAACTTCGGCGGCGTCGGTCGGTGCCTGACCGACCGCGATGGCTACTACAGCTTCCGCACCATCAAGCCGGGTCCGTACCCTTGGCGTAACGGGCCGAACGACTGGCGTCCGGCGCACATCCATTTCTCCATCAGCGGCCCGGCGATCGCCACCAAGCTGATCACCCAGCTGTACTTCGAAGGCGACCCGTTGATCCCGATGTGCCCGATCGTCAAGTCGATCGCCAATCCACAAGCGGTGCAGAGCCTGATCGCGCGCCTGGACATGAGCCAGGCCAATCCGATGGATTGCCTGGCCTACCGCTTCGACATCGTGCTGCGTGGCCAGCGCCAGACCCACTTCGAGAACCGCTGAGGAGCGCCGTCATGCCTATCGAACTGCTGCCGGAAACCCCTTCGCAGACCGCCGGCCCCTATGTGCACATCGGCCTGGCCCTGGAAGCGGCGGGCAACCCCACCCGTGATCAGGAAATCTGGAGCCGACTCGCCCGCCCTGAGGCGCCTGGCGAGCATATTCTGCTGCTCGGCCACGTCTACGACGGCAATGGTCACCTGGTGCGCGACTCCTTCCTCGAGGTGTGGCAGGCCGATGCCAACGGCCAATATCAGGATCAATTCAACCTGGAAAATGCCTTCAACAGTTTCGGTCGTACCGCCACCACCTTCGATGCGGGCGAGTGGACGCTGCACACGGTGAAGCCGGGGGTTGTGAACAACGCTGCCGGGGTGCCCATGGCGCCGCACATCAACATCAGCCTGTTCGCCCGGGGCATCAACATCCACTTGCACACGCGGCTGTACTTCGATGACGAAGCCGAGGCCAACGCGCAGTGCCCGGTGCTCAACCTGATCGAGCAGCCGCAGCGCCGGGAAACCCTGATCGCCAAGCGCTGCGAAGTGGACGGCAAGACCGCCTACCGGTTCGACATGCGTATTCAGGGGGAAGGGGAGACGGTGTTCTTCGACTTCTGACGGGATGGGGCGGCAGCGTAAGGCCGCCCCGACGGCCTGGTCAGCCTTTGACCGGCTTCAGGTCGAAGGCATCGGCCTGGTACTGGAACAGTAGGCAGTCAGCCTCGGCGGTGCAGCCACTTTCGTGAACCAGGTCGGCCGGCAGTTTGTAGTAAGCACCTGCCGGGTACTCGACGCGTTTGCCGTCGATCACCGCGTAGAAGGTGCCGGCCAGTACCACTGTCGGCAGCACCTGAGTGTGCTGGTGCAGGCCGTTGTCCACACCTTTCTTGAACTTCACGTAGGCCGAATAAGGCCCTTTGCCGAAGAGGTCGCCCTCGACGTTGGCGTAGCTGACGGCGCCTTGGGTGTTCGGTACGTCCTGCCATTTCAGCGCAGCGCTGTTCGGCACCGAAATCAAGGTGTCATCGCCGGCGTGGGCGGTGAGTGCCATAGCGCCCACGGTCAGACCTGCCAAGAGTTTAGTCAGGGTATTCATACAGAGGCTCCTTCGCCTGTTCAGTGAGGAGGCGAAGGTTAGTCAGGGTGTCGATGTCCAGATACGGGCAAAACGTGCCAGCGCCTGTACAGTTTCTGCACTAATCGCAACCCCAGCGCGTTGTCGCGTAGTACTGCTGCGCGTAATCGATCAGCGCGCGGACCTTCGGCGCCAGATAACGACTGTGCGGATACACCGCATACAGGTTTCGTCCCGGCAGATGCCAGTCGCTCAGTACTGGCACCAGTCGCCCGTCGCGCAACGCGTCGTCGACGATGAAACGGTCGAAGCTGGCGATACCCAGTCCGCCGATGGCTGCTGCACGTAGGGCCATCGGTGAATTGGCGCTCAGGCGCCTGGGCATCAGCACGTCGCGGTGGCTGCCATCGGCAGCGCTGAGCGTCAGGCGCTGGGGTTGCTGCAGGCGGCTGTAACCGAGCAGCGGATGGGTGCTCAAGGCTTCTGGCGTGCTGGGAGAGCCCTGCCGTTCGAGGTAGCCCGGTGCAGCCACCAGCAGTACCGGGCTGGGGGTCAGCAGCCGGGCGATCAGGCTCGAGTCGGGCAGGTGATCGGTGATGCGTAGGCAGACATCGACCTCCTCTTCCAGCAGATCGACGAAGCGATCGGTGCAGTTCAGCTCCACGTGCAGGTGCGGATACTGCTCGACGAAGTCAGGCAACCAGCGGCCCAGCTCCAGATCGCCGAACGCCGAGCCCACGCTCAGGCGCAAGGTGCCGGTGGGTTGCAGTTGGTGCTCGGACAGCTCCAGCGTCATGGCCTGCACCTGGTCGAGGATCAGTACGCAGTGACGGTAGAACAGCAGGCCTGCTTCGGTCGGATGCAGCCGGCGCGTGGTGCGCGTGAGCAGTTGCGTGCCGAGGGCGCGTTCCAGGTTCTTCACCTGGCGCGACAGCACGGTGTGGGAGACGCCGGCCTGGCTGGCGGCGGCGCTGAAACTGCCGAGGTCGACGACCCGGCGGAAGGTGTGCATGGCGCTCAACTGGTCCATGGGCCAGCGTGTTCCTCGCGGTAGTGACCGGGTAACGGTGAGAGCCAGGCCGGCGCGGTTGTCGCGCCGTCTGGGGTGAGCGCTCATCCTGCATCCGAGCGACGCTTCGTGCCATAGGCAGACGGCTACGCGCGCGCCCGGTATTGGCGCCGGTCTTGCTTCGCGCCTCGCTTCAGGGCTTGGCGCCAATCAGGTCGAACGCGTCGCTCTGGTACTGGAACAGCAGGCAGTCGGCGGCCGCTGTGCAGCCGCTTTCGTGGACCAGGCGCGCGGGCAGCCGATAGAACGCCCCGGCCGGATACTCGGTTCGCTTACCGTCGATCACGGCGTAGAACGTCCCGCTGAGGACCACCGTGGGCAGGGTCTGACTGTGCAGGTGAAGACCGTTGTCGGTGCCTTTGCGAAAGCGGACATAGGCCAGGTAATCGCCGCGGCCGAAAATGTCGCCTTCGACATTGGCATAGGTGACCGCCCCCTGGGTGCCTGGCACCTCTTGCCAGGTGAGCTTGGCGCTGTCGGGGACCGATATCAGTGGCGGGCCGGACTCGCGGGCGCAGCCGGCCAGTGTGGCGACGATGGCGATTGCCAGGGGGAACGTGAACGTGCGCATGATGTGCTTCCTCGACCGATGGAATGGACATGCAGCCAGCAACCGCAGACATCGGACGAACCACAGGTACACCTCACGTCAGCGCGTTGAAGCGCGCGGCATGAGGTGCTGACAACCCCTCGCCCCAAGGGTAGGCGTGCAGGCAATACGGTATAGGAGACGGCGCACGCGCGCTGCTGGCAAAAATGTCAGGTGCCAGGTGTCCAGCCCTGCGCCAGCACAGCCAGGAAGGGACGAGCCTCTCGTAGCCGCGCTGGCGGAGTGTCAGCGCCGGACCAGCAGCACCCCGCTTTCCATGTGATGGGTGTAGGGGAACTGGTCGAACAGCGCGCAACGTTCGATACGGTGGGTGTCCTGCAACTGGGCGATGTTCTGCGCCAGGGTCTCGGGGTTGCAGGAAATGTACAGGATACGCTCGAAGCGTCGGGTCAGCTCGCAGGTGTCCGGGTCCATACCGGCGCGCGGCGGATCGACGAAGACGGTGCCGAAGGCATAGCTTTTCAGGTCGATGCCTTCCAGACGCCGGAACGGGCGGACTTCGTTCAGCGCCTGGGTCAGTTCCTCGGCCGACAGGCGCACCAGGCGCACGTTGTCGATGCCGTTCTCGTCGAGGTTGTGCAGGGCGGCATTGACCGAGGTCTTGCTGATTTCGGTGGCCAGCACCTGGCGTGCGCGGGTGGCCAGCGGCAGGGTGAAGTTGCCGTTGCCGCAGTACAGTTCCAGCAGGTCGTCGTCGCGTCGGCCCATGGCTTCGCAGGCCCAGGCCAGCATCTTCTGGTTCACCGCGCCGTTGGGCTGGGTGAAGGCGCCTTCGGGTTGGCGATAGGTGAAGGTTCGCCCGCCGATGTCGAGTTGCTCCAGCGCATAGTCGCGGCCGATCACCACGCGCTTGCCCTTTGAGCGGCCGATCACGCTGACCTCAAGGTCGGCGGCCAACTGTTGCGCGGCGGCTTCCCAGGCGGCGTCCAGCGGGCGGTGATAGCACAGCGTGACCATCGCGTCGCCCGCCAGGGTGGTGAGGAACTCCACTTGGAACAGGCGGTTGCTCAGGTCTTCGTTGCCCTGCCAGGCGGCTTTTAACTGCGGCATCAGCACATTGATGCGCTGGCTGGCGATGGGGAAGTCGTCGATGAGGATCGCCTTGTGCTTCTCGCCCGGCGCGAACATGGCGTAGTGGCGCTGGCCCTCCTCGCGCCACAGGCGGAACTCGGCGCGCAGGCGATAGTGCTCGCGCGGCGACTCGAACACCGATGGAGCCGGCGCATCGAACGGTGCCAGCAACTCGTTCAGGCGCTCGACCTTGGCTTGCAGTTGCGTGGCGTATTGCGAAGGGTCGAAGGCAGCACTCATGCGTTGAACCAGCCCAGCTTGATGACGAACAGGATGGACAGGATCACCAACGCCGGGTTCAGGTCGTGGCGACGACCGGAAATCAGCTTGATGGCGGTCCAGGCGATGAAGCCAAAGGCGATGCCGTTGGCGATCGAGTAGGTCAGTGGCATGGCCAGGGCCGTGACTACGACCGGTGCCGCTTCAGTGACGTCGTCCCAGTTGATTTCGGCCAGGCCCGAAGCCATCAGCACGGCAACGAACAGCAATGCCGGTGCGGTGGCGAAGGCCGGCACGCTGCCGGCCAGCGGTGCGAAGAACAGCGCCAGCAGGAACAGCACGGCGACCACGATGGCGGTCAGGCCGGTACGCCCGCCGGCACTGACGCCGGCCGCCGACTCGATGTAGCTGGTGGTGGTCGAGGTGCCCAGCAGGGAACCGGCCATGGCGGCGGTGCTGTCGGCAATCAGTGCCCGGCCCATCTTCGGCATGTGGCCGTCCTTGCCCATCAACCCGGCGCGCTTGGCCACGCCGATGAGGGTGCCGGAGTTGTCGAACAGGTCGACGAACAGGAACGCGAAGATCACGCTGATCAGGCCAACGTCCAGCGCGCCCTTGATGTCCAGTTGCAGGAAGGTCGGTGCGAGTGAGGGCGGCAGCGAGACGATGCCGGCGAACGGGCTGGCGCCGATCAGGATCGACACCACGGTCACGGCGAGGATGCCGATCAGCACCGCCCCGCGGACCTTCAACGCCTCCAGGGCGACGATCAGGAAGAAACCGAGGGTGGCAAGGATGGGGGCGGGGTTGCGCAAGTCGCCCAGGCCCACCAGGGTCGCCGGGTTATCGACGACGATGCCGGCGTTGTGCAAGGCGATCAGCGCCAGGAACAGACCGATGCCCGCCGCGATGGCCGACCGCAGTGGCAGCGGGATACTGTTCACGATCCATTCGCGAATGCGGAAGATCGACAGCAGGAAGAACAGCACCGCCGAGAGGAACACCGCGCCCAGTGCCACCTGCCAGGTGTGACCCATGTGCAGGACCACCGTGTAGGTGAAGAAGGCATTCAGGCCCATGCCTGGCGCCAGGGCGATCGGGTAGTTGGCGATCAGGCCCATGGTCACCGAGCCGATGGCTGCGGCCAGGCAGGTGGCGACGAAGATCGCGCCCTTGTCCATGCCGGTCTCGCCCAGGATGCTCGGGTTGACGAACAGGATGTAGGCCATGGCCAGGAAGGTGGTGACGCCCGCAAGGATCTCGGTGCGCACGTTGGTATTGTGTGCCTTGAGTTGAAACAGCCTTTCCAGCATGCCTGCTCCCATGACGCCGCAGCGCCGTGAATGTGTTGGACCTCAACAGCAAAGCACAGACCGTACCGGGTGCCGTGGATTTGTGCGGGGTGCAAAAAAGCCGCGCATCATACCAGCATGGTGGGCGGGGGCCTATGGCTGTTGCGGGTGGCCGCTGCGCGGTGTGAAGTGGCTTGGCCAGGGCTACTCGGGATTGTGCATCCGGTCGCGGTTGGCCAGAGTCGGGAACAGCTTTATCCACACCCCGGTGACCAGCAGCGTGCCCACGCCACCGAGCACCACGGCCGGCACTGTGCCAAACCAGTGCGCAGTGACGCCGGATTCAAATTCTCCGAGCTGATTCGAGGCACCGATGAACAGCCCGTTCACCGCACTGACCCGCCCGCGCATGTCGTCCGGCGTTTCCAACTGCACGAAGGCACTGCGGATGACCATGCTGATCATGTCCGCCGCGCCGAGCACCACCAGCACCGCCAGGGAGAACCAGAACGAGGTCGACAGGCCGAAGGCGATGGTCGCCACGCCGAACACGCCCACGGCGGTGAACATGGTTCGACCGACTTTGCGCTCGACCGGGAAGCGCGCCAGCCACAACGACATCAACAGCGCCCCCACCGCCGGCGCCGAGCGCAGCAGGCCCAGGCCCCACGGGCCGGTGAGCAGAATGTCGCGGGCGAACACCGGCAGCAATGCCGTGGCGCCGCCCAGCAACACGGCGAACAGGTCCAGCGAGATGGCGCCGAGGATGTCGGGGCGGCTGCGGATGAAGTGGATGCCGGCCAGCAGCGACTGCACGCTGGCTCGGCCGCGCTGCGGCGTCTGCTGGCGGGCCTGGAGGCTGAGCGTGAGTGCGCAGGCGATGGCGTACAGCGCAACGGTCGGGCCATACACCCAGACGCTGCCCAAGGCGTAGAGCAGCCCGCCGAGCGCCGGGGCGACGATGGTCGCTGCCTGGGTGGCGGAGGCCGAAGCGGCGACGGCACGCGGGAACAGCCCTGCGGGCACCACGTTCGGCAGCAGGGCCTGGGTGGCGGGCATCTCGAAGGCGCGGGTGGCGCCGAGCAGGAACGCCAGCAGGAAGATCAGTTCGCGGCTGACGTTGTCGGTGGCACTGCCCAGCGCCAGGGCGAGGGCGATCAGCCCCTGCAGGCTTTGGCACAGCGCCGCCACCTTGCGCCGGTCGTAGCGGTCGGCCACATGCCCGGTGTGCAGCATGAACAGCACGCGCGGGGCGAACTCCACCAGGCCGACCAGGCCCAGGTCCAGCACATTGCCTGTGAGCTGATAGAGGTGCCAGCCGATGGCCACGGTGAGCATCTGGAAGCCGCTGGCAGTGAACACCCGGGCGAGCCAGAAGGCGATGAAAGGACGGTGGTGACGCAGCAGCAGCGGTGCGGACTCTGACATCGGAGGTCAACGGCGGCCAAGGAGGAGGGCTGCAGAGTAGCATCTAGTTGTAACAAATGGTTGCGAGCAGGCCGCTCTGTGGCGACCGCCCCCATCAGGAGGCGGCGCCGTGTTCAGGCTCAGAGGCTGCGCGCCCGCGTCACCCGGTCCACCAGATACACCAGCCCGTGATAGTCGATACCACTGTGGGTCGATAACCCGATCTCACAGGTCCGACTGGTGGAGATCCCTTCGCTGCACTGCTGCACCGCACCCTTGAGCGTGCGCAGTGCATGGGCATTGAGCTGCGGTGTGGTGAAGCCTTTGTCGCCGGCGAAACCGCAGCAGTGAATGCCCTCGGGTATCACGACCTGTTTGCTGCAGCGACGCGCCAGGTCGATGAGCGCCTGGCTCTCGCCCAGGTGCTGGGTGCTGCAGGTGACATGCACGGCCACCGGTTCATCCTGTGGGGTGAACTCCAGCTTGTCGAGCAGGTGGGTACGGATGAAGCGCACGGGGTCGTACAGGTCGAGGCGGCAGTTGCCCAGATCCTGCACCAGGCGAAGGGTGCAGGGGCTGGTGTCGCAGTAGATCGGGTCGAGCCCGCCGCGACTGGCCTGCAGCAGCGCAGCGATCAGTTCCTGGCGCTTGTGCTCGGCTTGTTCGGCATAGCCCTTGGAGGCGAACGGCTGCCCGCAGCACAGGCTGTCGGCGTGCTCGGGGAAGATCACCTGATAACCGGCTTTTTCCAGCAGTGCACGGGTCTTGTCCAGCAACGAGCGCTGCTCGCCGTCGGTGTACGCCGGGCCCATCACCCGCGACACGCAAGCGGCCAGGTAGACGACCCGGGGGCGTGCGTCCTGGCTGACCGGGATCACGCTGATCGGCGCGAGCGGTTGCGGCATGGCCGCTGTCCACTGCGGCAGGCGACCCCGGCTGGCCCTGCGCAAGCCGCTGCTCAAACTCTCCAGGCGCGGCGCGCCCAGCAGCTTGCGTGCACCGTTGGCCACGGCCAGGGTCAGGCGCGCACCGCGCAGCACGGTATGGAAATGTTCGGCGAGCCAATCGGCCCGTTGGAGGTGGCTCGCCGCCTGGCCGCGCAGCTTCTTCACCAACTCGCCGGTATTGATGCCCACCGGGCAACGCTGGGCGCACAGCCCGGTGGCGGCGCAGGTGTCGAGGCCCTGGTACTGGTAGGTCTGCAGCAGCTCGCGGGTGTCGATGCCGGCGCGGCGCTTGGCCTGGATGTCGCGCCACATGACGATACGCTGGCGCGGACTCAGGGTCAGTCCGCGTGACGGACACACCGGCTCGCAGAAACCGCACTCGATGCACTTGTCGACGATCTCGTCGGCGGCCGGTAGCGGCTTGAGGTGTTTCAGGTGAATGTCCGGGTCGTCGCTGAGCACCACGTCCGGGTTGAGGATGCCATTGGGATCGAGCAGCCGTTTGAGCTGCCACATCAATTGGTAGGCGTCCTGGCCCCACTCCAGTTCGACGAAGGGTGCCATGTTGCGTCCGGTGCCATGTTCGGCCTTGAGCGAACCACCGAACTCCACCGCCACCAACTGCGCCACATCGTCCATGAACGCTTGATAGCGCGTCACTTCCTCGGCGCTGTTGAAGCCCTGGGTGAAGACGAAATGCAGGTTGCCTTCCAGGGCGTGGCCGAAAATGATCGCCTCGTCGTAGCGGTGCTTGTCGAACAACTGCAGCAGTCGGTTGACGCCTTCGGCGAGCAGTTCCACCGGGAAGGTCACGTCCTCGATGATCACCGTGGTGCCGGTCTGGCGCACGGCGCCGACCGCCGGGAAGGTGTCCTTGCGGATCTTCCACAACAGGTTGTAGACGGCAGGGTCTTCGCTGAAATCGACCTGCTGTTCCAGGGCGAAATCGGCGATGGAGGCCATCACTTGGTTCAGTTGTTCGTGCAACAGGCTTTGGCTGGCCGCGCGCGACTCGATCAGCAGGGCACAGGCGTGGTCCGACAATCCCCGGACCCAGTCCGGCATGCCTGGCATTTGCTGAACCGAGCGCAGGCTGCGGCGGTCGAGCAGTTCCACGGCGGACACCGGCTGCTGCTTGAGCACGGTGACCGCGCGACAGCAGCTCTCGACGCTGGGAAACACCAGCAGCGCACTGGCCTTGTGCGGGTGGTCGGGCACGGTGTGGTAGGTGACGGCGCTGATGAAACCCAACGTGCCTTCGGAGCCGACCAGCAGGTGCTGCAGGATGTCCAGCGGCGCGTCGTAGTCCACCAGTGCATTGAGCGACAGGCCGGTGGTGTTCTTCAGTCGGTACTTGTGCCGGATGCGCTCGGCCAGGGGCAGGTTGGCGCGGGTCTCGCGGCCCAGGCGCGCCAACGCGTCCAGCAGGTCGGCGTGGCTGCGTTCGAAGGCGGCCACACTGGCCGGGTCCTCGCTGTCCAGGCAGGTGCCGTCGGCCAGCACCAGGCGCAGGCCGGCCAGGGTGTGATAGGTGTTCTGCGCGGTGCCGCAGCACATGCCGCTGGCGTTGTTGGCGACGATACCGCCGATTTTGCAGGCGTTGATCGACGCCGGGTCCGGGCCGATCTTGCGCCCATAGGGTGCCAACCAGGTATTGGCCTGGGCGCCGATCACGCCCGGTTGCAGACGAATCTGTTCGCCCTGATTGCGGATCTCGCGGCCATTCCAGCGCTCGCCCAGCACGATCAGCACCGAATCGCTCAGGGCCTGGCCGGACAAACTGGTGCCGGCGGCGCGGAAGGTGACCGGCACGCGCTCGCGCTGGGCCAGGCGCAGCAGGCCGATCACCTCGTCCTCGGATTCCACGCGCACCACCAGCTTGGGAATCAAGCGGTAGAAGCTGGCGTCGGTACCAAAAGCCAGGGTCGAGGTAGGGTCGTCGAACCGGCGTTCGGCGGGGATCAGGCGCTCGGCATCGCGCAGGAACGCAGCGGGCAGACTCATGCAATCTCCTCACGGGGCCGGCGCGTCTGGTGCGCGGCGTGCCCCGGGCTATCAGGCTTGGTTACGCAGGGCTCAGGCGCCCAGTTCGCGGACCAGCGAGTCGCGGGTGATCTCGCCGATCGTCTTGGTGCCGGTCAACACCATGGCCACGCGCATTTCCTTCTCGAACAATTCCAGCAGGTTCTTCACTCCGGCCTGGCCATGCACGGCCAAGGCCCAGAGGAACGCGCGACCGATCAGCACGGTGTCGGCGCCCAGGGCGATCATGCGCACCACGTCCAGGCCGCTGCGAATGCCAGAGTCGGCGAGGATCTTCAGATCGCCTTTGACCGCGTCGGCAATCGCCGGCAGGGCGCGGGCGCTGGAGAGCACGCCGTCGAGTTGGCGACCGCCGTGGTTGGAAACGACGATGCCGTCGGCACCGAAACGCACGGCATCGCGGGCATCGTCGGCGTCGAGGATGCCTTTGATGATCATCGGGCCGTCCCAGAATTCGCGGATCCACTCCAGGTCCTTCCAGGAGATCGACGGGTCAAAGTTGGCGGCCAGCCAGCCGATGTAGTCGGCCAGGCCCGTCGGGTTGCCGCGGTAGGCGGAGATGTTGCCCAAGTCGTGCGGACGGCCCATGACGCCCACATCCCAGGCCCATTGCGGATGGGTCATGGCCTGCAGCATGCGGCGCAGCGGGCCGTTCCTGCCGCTCATGCCGGAGTGGGCGTCGCGGTAGCGGGCGCCCGGGGTGGGCATGTCGACGGTGAACACCAGGGTGCGCACGCCAGCGGCCTTGGCCCGCTCCAGCGCATTGCGCATGAAGCCACGGTCCTTGAGCACGTAGAGCTGGAACCACATCGGTCGGTCGATGGCCGGCGCCACTTCCTCGATCGGGCAGACCGACACGGTGGACATCGTGAACGGGATGCCGTGCTCGGCCGCCGCGCGCGCCGCCTGTACCTCGCCCCGGCGGGCGTACATGCCGGTGAGACCGACCGGCGCCAGGGCCACCGGCATGCTCAAGGTCTCGCCGAACAGCTCGGTCTTGAGGCTCAGCTCGGACATGTTCTTTAGTACGCGTTGGCGCAGGGCGATGCTGGCCAGGTCCGAGACGTTGTGGCGCAGGGTGTGCTCGGCGTAGGCGCCACCGTCGGCGTAGTGGAACAGGAAGGGGGGCAGCTTGCGCTGGGCTGCGGCGCGGTAGTCGGTGGAGGCGGAAATGATCATGGAATCTCGCAGCGTGGGTTGAAGGAGATGCCGGACGCCTGGGCGCCCGGCCCCTTTCACTTTAGTGAGTAACCAGCATGCCGGTCAGCCAATAGGCCTGAATCAAGGTGATCAGGCCGACGATCGTGGCGAAGAACAGGCTGTGCTTTAAGGTGAAGCGGAACAGATCCGACTCTTTGCCCACCAGCCCGGTGGCGGCGCAAGCCACGGCGATCGACTGCGGCGAGATCATCTTGCCGGTCACGCCGCCGCTGGTGTTGGCGGCGACCAGCAGGGTGTCGCTGACGCCGATCTGGTGCGCCGTAGTGGCTTGCAAGGAGCTGAACAGGGCGTTGGAGGAGGTGTCGGAGCCGGTCAGGAACACGCCCAGCCAGCCGAGGAACGGCGAGAAGAACGGGAATGCCGCCCCGGTGCCGGCCAGTACCAGGGCCATGGTCGAGGACATGCCCGAGTAGTTGGTGACAAAGGCAAAGGCCAGCACCATGCCGATCGACAGAATCGGCCAGCGCAGTTCCCAGACGGTTTCCTTGAAAGTGGTCAGACCAGTTTTGACGTTGATCTTCAGCACGGCCATGGCGATCAGTGCCGAGAGAAAGATCGCCGTCCCGGTGGCCGAGATCGGGTCGAACTTGAAAACCGCCGGCATGGCCAGGGGAGCGGTGACGATCGGCGCGGTCTTGATCACCAGTTGATCCAGGTGCGGGATGGCAAAATTGAACACGAAGTTGTACATCGCTCCGCCAGGCCCGAAAGCAGCCTTGAAGGGCTTGAGGGTCCAGATGGTCACGAGCACGGTCAGGATCAGGAAAGGCGACCAGGCTTTGAAGATCTCGCCGAAGCTATAGGGCGATGGCTGGCCGCCGACGCCTGCGACAACCGCTGCGCCTGTGCTGCCCTGGGTCTGGGTGAGCGCGCGCTTGGGCTGCCAGACCTTCAGGAACAGGGTCAGGGCGATCAGGCTGGCCAGGGCCGAGGTGATGTCAGGCAGTTCCGGGCCGATGAAGTTGGAGGTGAAGTATTGGGTGACGGCAAAGCTCAGGCCGGCGACCAATGCCGCTGGCCAGGTTTCTTTCACGCCGCGCAGGCCGTCCATCATGAACACCAGCCAGAACGGCACGAACAGCGACAGCAGCGGCAGTTGGCGGCCGGTCATGGCGCCAATGTGGAAGGCGTCGATGCCAGTCACCTGGCCGGCGACGATGATCGGGATGCCCAGCGCACCGAAGGCCACTGGCGCGGTATTGGCGATCAGGCACAGGCCAGCGGCGTACAGCGGATTGAAGCCCAGGCCCACCAGCAGTGCGGCAGTGATGGCCACCGGGGCACCGAAGCCTGCGGCACCTTCGAGGAATGCGCCGAAGCAGAAGCCGATCAGCAGCACTTGCAGGCGCTGGTCGTCGGTGATCGACAGCACCGAGCTGCGGATCACTTCGAACTGGCCGCTCTTGACCGTCAGTTTGTACAAGAACACGGCTGCGACGATGATCCAGGCGATGGGCCACAGGCCGTAGAGGAAGCCGTAGCCGGCCGCGGCGAGGGCCATGTCGGCGGGCATGTGGAAGGCGAAGATCGCCACCAGGATCGACAAGCCAAGGGTGATGCTGCCCGCCACATGCCCCTTGAGTCGGAACACGGCCAAGGCCAGGAAGAAGAATACGATGGGGATGACTGCCGCCAGTGCGGACAGGCCGAGACTCCCGAGTGGGGCGTAGAGTTGTTGCCAGGTTTGCATATGGGGTAACCCCTAATTGTTGTTGGTCAGCGCTGGCATTGGATAATTGGTAAGACCAATTTTCAATGGCTGGTGGCTAGGTTAAAAGCCCGGTCAGGGGTGTGTCAATTTGTCCCAAGCAGAACTTTGGTCGCAGGCCGATGAGCGGAGCATCCATTGGGCACGGCCGGTGGTGTGGCTGAACGCTCGGCAGAGGCGCACAATGGGCGCCCCGCGATCAATAGCGGGGTCAGTGGAGAGGCAGGTGATGGTGTTTGATCAGGTGCGCCAGCGGCGCTTGTCCGACGATATCGTCGACCGGTTGGAAGCGATGATTCTCGAGGGCACCCTGAGCGCTGGGCAGCGCCTGCCCGCTGAGCGCGCGTTGGCCGAGCAATTCGGCGTCTCGCGACCGTCGCTTCGCGAGGCGATCCAGAAGCTGGTGGCCAAGGGATTGCTGATAAGCCGTCAGGGCGGCGGCAACTATGTCGCCGAGTCGCTGGGCTCGACCTTCAGCGATCCGCTGCTGCTGTTGCTCGAAGACAATCCCGAGGCCCAGCGCGACCTGCTGGAGTTTCGTCACACCTTGGAAGCGTCATGCGCCTACTACGCTGCCCAGCGTGCCACCGAACCTGATCGGGCGCGGCTCAAGGCCGCGTTCGATACGCTTCAGGACTGCTATGCCCGCGCCGATGAGGTCAGCCGCGCAGAAGAGGGGGCGGCCGATGCGCGCTTTCACCTGGCGATCGCCGAGGCCAGCCATAACGCGGTGCTGCTGCACACCATCCGTGGGCTGTTCGATTTGCTCAAGCGCAATGTGGTGACCAATATCGGCGGCATGTACCAGCAGCGGCCGGAAACGCGCGACATGCTGATCGCGCAGCATCGCGAGCTGTACCAGGCGATCGTCGAGGGGCGCGCGCAAGAGGCGCGTGAGGTGTCGAGTCGACACATCATCTATGTGCAGGAAGTGCTCGAGGAGGCACGTCAGGAAGCCCAGCGTGTGGCACGGGCGCAGCGGCGCAGCGGGCGGTGAAGTTGTGCTGGCGAGCCCACTGCCACGGTTGACGTGGTAGCGGGGTCGCCCGACACGGGGCGTTATTCTTCCTTGCCCTTGTTGCGCACCGCGCGCTGCAGCTCGCGATTGGAGTCGCGTTCGCGCAGGGTGTCGCGCTTGTCGAACTCCTTCTTGCCCTTGCCGAGTGCGATCTCGCACTTGATCAGGTGCTTGCTCCAGTACAGCGCCAAGGCCACGCAGGTGTAACCCTTTTGCGCCACGGCCGCTTCCACGCGCTCAAGCTCGCGCTTGTTCAGCAGCAGCTTGCGCGTACGGATGGGGTCGGCGACGACGTGGGTGCTGGCGGCGGTCAGCGGGGCAATGTGGCTGCCGAACAGCCAGGCTTCGCCATCCTTGAGCAGCACGTAGCTGTCGGTCAGGTGCGCTTTGCCGGCCCGCAGGCTTTTTACTTCCCAACCGGACAGGACCAGTCCGGCCTCGAACTTGTGTTCGATGAAGTAATCGTGTCGCGCTTTCTTGTTCTGCGCGATGGTCCCGGTCGGATGTTTCTTTTGCTTAGCCATAGGGGCGGCATTATAGGCAGTCGCCATGGCCTCTGGCTATGGGGTTCGGTGTGCTTGAGCCGACAGGATGAATCCCGGACAATGCCGGAATAGTTCCCTTGAACGGAAACGTCCCGAAGCGCCGCGAGGTGCTGCCGCCCAGCTTGGAAGTGATGCCTGGATGACTACCCATATTCAACGCTCCGCCCTGCTGCCATACCCTGCCCAGGCGCTCTATGACCTGGTCAACGACGTGGCCAGTTACCCTGAGTTTCTCCCCTGGTGCTCGGATTCGACGGTGATCGAGTCGAGCGATACGCACATGCGTGCCAGGCTGGAGGTGGCCAAAGGCGGCATGAGTCAGCAATTCGTCACGCGCAATGTGCTGGTGCCTGGGCAGTCCATCGAGATGACGCTGGAGGAAGGGCCGTTCACGCAGTTGCACGGGGTATGGGTCTTCAAGGCGCTGGGTGAGAAGGCGTGCAAGATCAGTCTGGACTTGTCGTTCGATTATGCCGGGCCGTTGGTTCGCGCCACACTTGGGCCATTGTTCAATCAGGCGGCCAACACCCTGGTCGATGCCTTCTGCCAGCGCGCCAAGGAGTTGCATGGCTGAGCGGTCATGGACGCTCATCGCTGCAACGGCCAACAAAAAGCCCGGACATGTCCGGGCTTTTTCATGAGCGCTGCCTTTACTGGGGCGAGGTCTCGAGCGGCGCGGGTGTCGGCACCGGCGTGGTTTCGATGGTATCGATTTCGCGCTGGATCGACTCTTCGGCCGAACCGGGCTTGGCAGGCGTCTCAGGCTGGCCGGACGGCTGCTTGGCCGGGCTGACCGTGGTATCGCCGCTTCCACCCAGGATTTCCTGGTCGCGGCTGACGCCTGGCATGAAGTCGCCGGACAGGCTCACGAGTTGGTCGCCTTCATTGAAGAACACGCTCATGCGTTCCTGCTGACGCTTACCGCCGCCTGGCTGAATGCTATAGAGGTAATCCCAGCGATTGGTATTGAAGGGGTCCTGCAGGAGCGGGTTGCCCATGATAAACCTTACCTGCCGTCGGGTCATTCCCGGACGCAATTGGTCTATCATGTCCTGCGTGACGACATTGCCCTGCTGGATGTCGATTTTGTAAACCCCGGGAAACGAGCAACCGGCGAGTGCGAGCAGTCCCACGAGGGTGAGGCTGGTTAGCAAGAGCTTGGTGTTGTTTTGCATCGGTGGGCGACTTCCACTATCTTGGCTGGACAACGTAAACCCCGATCATACCCGTATTAAGAGAAGCTGCGAAGCAGCATCGGCGAGAAAGCTGACCATGGTTGAAAATAGCGAATTGCGCAAAGCCGGTCTCAAGGTGACACTGCCTCGAGTAAAGATCCTTCAAATGCTCGATTCTGCCGAGCAGCGTCACATGAGTGCCGAGGACGTCTACAAGGCGCTGATGGAAGCAGGTGAGGACGTCGGTCTGGCGACCGTCTACCGTGTACTGACCCAATTCGAAGCAGCGGGTCTGGTGGTTCGCCATAACTTCGATGGCGGCCACGCGGTGTTCGAGTTGGCCGACGGAGGTCACCACGACCATATGGTCAATGTGGAGACCAGCGAAGTGATCGAATTCATGGATGCTGAAATCGAGCGTCGCCAAAGGGAGATCGTGGCCGAGCACGGTTACGAGTTGGTGGACCACAACCTGGTCCTTTATGTGCGCAAGAAGAAGTAACGATTTCTGATCGTGACTGACGACAAAGGCGACCCTTGGGTCGCCTTTGTGTTTTCTGAGTGTCTTGTGGAGGCGTGAGGCGTCAGGCTTTGCCGCTGACCACCATCTTGCGGGCGTGGGCCAGCGACTCCTTGGTCAGGTCGATGCCGCCGAGCATGCGCGCCACTTCCTCGACGCGCTCGCGTTTGCCCAGGTTGGTCACTGCCGTGTGAGTGGTCTCGCTGTTGCGCACCTTGTGCACGAACAGATGGTGATGACCTTGAGCAGCCACCTGGGGCAGGTGGGTCACGGTCAGTACCTGGCCACGCTCGCCCAGCCGGCGCAACAACTGGCCGACGATCTCGGCGGTCGGTCCGCCAATACCCACGTCCACCTCGTCGAACACCAGCGTCGGAATGCGCGAGGTCTGCGCGGTGATGACTTGGATCGCCAGGCTGATGCGCGACAGTTCGCCCCCCGACGCCACCTTGGCCAAGGCCTTGAGTGGTTGGCCAGGGTTGGCGCTGACCAGCAGTTCGACCTGCTCCAGTCCATGCGGTGACAGCTCGTTGCCTTCCAGTGGCGTCAATTCGATGCAGAAGCGTCCGCCAGGCATGCCCAGGCGCTGGATTTCCTGTTCCACCGCCAAGGCCAACTGCGCCGCAGCCTGTCGGCGCAATCCGCTGAGCTCGCTGGCCTTCTCTTTATAGTGCTGGGCATAGGCCGCCAGCTCGTCGCCCAGGCGTTCGACGGATTCGTCGCTGGCGTTGAGACCTTCGAGTTCGTCCATCAAGCGCTGCTGCAACTGTGGCAGCTCGGACGGATGAACACGGTGCTTGCGTGCCAGGGTGTAGAGCGTGTCGAGGCGTTCCTCCAGGGCTTGCAGGCGCATCGGGTCGGCGTCGAAGTGGTCGAGGAAGCGATTGAGTTCGCCGACCGCTTCCTCGACCTGGATCTGTGCGCTGGCGATCAGGTTCACCGCTTCGCCCAGCGCCTTGGGCGCATCGCTGACGGCGGAAAGGCGATTGAGGCTGCTGGTCAGGGCGCTGAGCACATTGCCGGAGTCGCTTTCGCTGCACTGGTCGATCACCTGGCGGCAGATGCCGAACAGCGCTTCGGCATTGGTCAGGTTCTTGTGCTCCTGCTCCAGTTGTTCGAGTTCGTTTTCGCCCAAGCCCAGGTTTTCCAGCTCTTCGAGCTGGTAACTCAGCAATTGGTGTCGCGCACGTTGCTCATCGCTGGAGTTGGACAGGCGCTCCAGTTCCAGTCGGGTCTGGCGCCAGCGCTGGGCGGCCAATTGCACTTGGCGCGCCAGGTCGACGGCGCCAGCGTACTCGTCGACCAGCCGCCGATGGGTGTCGGTCTTGAGCAGCGACTGGTGCTCGTGCTGGCTGTGGATATCGATGAGCAGCTCGCCGAGCGCCTTGAGGTCGCCGAGCGGGCAGGGTGTGCCATTGATATAGCCGCGGCTGCGGCCCTCGGCAGTGATGACTCGGCGCAGGATGCACGGCCCGTCGTGGTCGAGGTCGCGCTCGGTGAGCCAGGTCCGCGCTTCGGGAATGTCCGCCAGATCGAAGGTGGCGAGGAGGTCGGCCTTGTCGGCGCCCGGGCGGACCACGCCGCTGTCAGCGCGGTCGCCCAGGGCCAGGCCCAGCGCATCGAGCATGATCGACTTGCCGGCGCCGGTCTCGCCGGTGATGACCGACATGCCGCGGGCAAGCTCGAGATCCAGGTGTTCGACGATGGCGTAGTTGTGTATGGACAGATGCACCAGCATGAGGGCCGCTCCCGAGGGTCATGTCTGGTTATTTATACAGTAGTTTTTTCCAGCCTGCCAAGCGCCGTTCGGCGACAGGGATTATCACCCAGCCCTTGAAGCTGATTTTTCCGACCCCATATACACGCCACACACGGCAGGCATGGCCTGTACACCGGAAAATGCGGAGGAGAGCCCCGATGGCTGACGAACAGCTGGATGAACAAAACCTTAATGCCGAAGAAGTCGGTTCCGAGGACCTCGGTGCCCGCGTTCAGGTGCTCGAGGAGCAGCTGGCCGCCGCCAAGGATCAATCGCTGCGCGTTGCCGCAGACCTGCAGAACATTCGTCGGCGTGCCGAGCAGGATGTCGAGAAGGCCCACAAGTTCGCCCTGGAAAAATTCGCCGGCGACCTGCTGCCGGTGATCGATAGCCTGGAGCGCGGCCTCGAGCTGTCCAGCGCCGAGGACGAAGCCATCAAGCCGATGCGCGAAGGGATCGAGCTGACCCTGAAGATGTTCCAGGACACCCTCAAGCGCTACAACCTCGAGCCAGTCGATCCGCACGGCGAACCGTTCAATGCCGAGCACCACCAGGCCATGGCCATGCAGGAAAGCGCCGAGGTCGAGCCGAACAGCGTGCTCAAGGTGTTCCAGAAAGGCTATCTGCTCAACGGTCGCCTGCTGCGCCCCGCCATGGTGGTGGTCAGCAAGGCGCCAGCAGCGCCTCAACCGTCGATCGATGAAAAGGCTTGAAATCCGTCGGGGCATCCCCATCTAGGTGTCAAGCCTTCAAGTATTTCCGCAGTTGGCCAATAGCAGTCGCTGCTACCTCATTCAAGTTTCGGGAGAGTTAACATGGGCAAGATCATCGGTATCGACCTGGGGACCACCAACTCGTGCGTCTCCATTCTGGAAAACGGTAACGTCAAGGTCATCGAGAACGTCGAAGGTGCGCGTACTACCCCTTCGATCGTGGCCTACGCCAACGATGGCGAAATCCTGGTCGGTCAGTCGGCCAAGCGTCAGGCCGTCACCAACCCGCACAATACCCTGTTCGCTGTTAAGCGTCTGATTGGTCGTCGTTTCGAAGAAGACGTCGTGCAGAAAGACATCAAGTTGGTGCCTTACAAGATCGTCAAGGCCGGCAACGGTGACGCGTGGGTCGAGGCTGCTGGCAAGGAAATGGCTCCGCCGCAGATCAGCGCCGAAGTCCTGAAAAAGATGAAGAAGACCGCCGAAGACTACCTCGGCGAGCCGGTCACCGAAGCGGTCATCACCGTTCCGGCCTACTTCAACGACAGCCAGCGTCAGGCCACCAAGGACGCCGGTCGCATCGCCGGCCTGGACGTCAAGCGCATCATCAACGAGCCGACCGCCGCTGCACTGGCCTACGGCATGGACAAGGCCAAGGGCGACCACACCGTGATCGTTTATGACCTGGGTGGTGGTACGTTCGACGTGTCGGTCATCGAAATCGCCGAAGTCGATGGCGAGCACCAGTTCGAAGTACTGGCCACCAATGGTGACACCTTCCTCGGTGGCGAAGACTTCGACATGCGCCTGATCGACTACCTCGTCGATGAGTTCAAGAAAGAGTCCGGCATGGACTTGAAGAACGATCCGCTGGCGCTGCAGCGTCTGAAGGAAGCCGCTGAGAAAGCCAAGATCGAGCTGTCCTCGGCCCAGTCCACCGACGTCAACCTGCCGTACATCACTGCCGATGCAACCGGTCCGAAGCACTTGAACGTGAAGATCTCCCGCGCCAAGCTGGAATCGCTGGTCGAAGACCTGGTCAAGCGCACCATCGAGCCTTGCCGCATCGCGCTGAAAGATGCCGGTATCGACGCCAGCAAGATCGACGACGTGATCCTGGTCGGTGGCCAGACCCGTATGCCGATGGTGCAGAAAGCCGTTGCCGACTTCTTCGGCAAGGAAGCGCGCAAGGACGTCAACCCGGACGAGGCTGTCGCCATGGGCGCCGCCATTCAGGGCGCGGTTCTGGCCGGTGACGTCAAGGACGTGCTGCTGCTGGACGTCAGCCCGCTGACCCTGGGTATCGAAACCATGGGCGGCGTGATGACGCCGCTGATCGAGAAGAACACCACCATCCCGACCAAGAAGTCGCAGGTGTTCTCGACCGCCGACGACAACCAGGCTGCGGTGACCATCCATGTGCTGCAGGGCGAGCGCAAGCAAGCCACGCAGAACAAGTCGCTGGGCAAGTTCGATCTGGCCGACATCCCGCCAGCGCCGCGTGGCATGCCACAGATCGAAGTGACCTTCGACATCGACGCCAACGGCATCTTGCACGTCAGCGCGAAGGACAAGGCTACTGGCAAGTCGCAGTCGATCGTGATCAAGGCCAACTCCGGTCTGTCGGACGAGGAAATCGAGCGCATGGTGCGTGATGCCGAGGCCAACGCCGAGGAAGACCGCAAGTTCGAAGAGCTGGCCGCTGCCCGTAACCAGGGCGACGCACTGGTTCACTCGACCCGCAAGATGGTGGCCGACGCAGGCGACAAGGTCACTGCCGACGAGAAGGCGGCGATCGAAGCAGCCGTTGTCGCGCTCGAAGCTGCGGTGAAGGGTGATGACAAGGCGGCCATCGACGCCAAGGTCGAGGAGCTGTCCAAGGTGTCCGCGCCAGTCGCTCAGAAGATGTATGCCGAGCAGCAGGGCGAACAGCCTCAGGGCGGCGCCCAGCAGGCGGAACCTGAAGCCAAGCACGACGACGTGGTCGACGCCGAGTTCGAAGAAGTGAAAGATCACAACAAGCAGTAATTTCTGCATGTTGTCGGCCGGTTCAGCGGCATTGGTCGCTGAGCTGGTAGGATGTCGCCGCGCGGGGGCTTGCTCCCGCGTTGGCGTGTCTGGAACACGGGAAATATTTCCAGCATCTGTCAGGGCGCATCAGGCGTGTTGCGGCAGGTGCTGACGGCACGGTGCACAGATGCCGAAAGCCCTCAAGAGTGCGAATGACCTATGGCAAAGCGTGATTTTTATGAGGTCCTGGGTGTCGAGCGTGGCGCCAGCGAAAGCGATCTCAAGAAGGCCTATCGCCGCCTGGCGATGAAATACCACCCGGACCGCAACCCGGGCGATAAAGAGTCGGAAGACAAGTTCAAGGAGGCCAACGAGGCCTACGAAGTATTGTCCGACGCCAGCAAGCGCGCAGCCTACGATCAGTACGGCCATGCCGGCGTCGATCCAAGCATGGGCGGCGGCGGTGCCGGTTTTGGCGGCGCCAACTTCTCCGATATCTTCGGCGACGTCTTCAGTGACTTCTTCGGCGGTGGCCGTGGCGGTGGTCGCGGTGGTGCCCAGCGCGGCAGCGATCTGCGCTACACCCTGGAGTTGAACCTGGAAGAGGCGGTGCGTGGCACGACGGTCAGCATTCGTGTGCCGACCCTGGTCAACTGTCAGCCTTGCGACGGCACGGGTGCGAAGAAGGGCTCGACCCCGTCTACCTGCCCAACTTGCGGCGGTATCGGTCAAGTCCGTATGCAGCAGGGCTTCTTCTCTGTTCAGCAGACCTGCCCGCGCTGTCACGGTCAGGGCAAGATCATCACCGACCCGTGCTCGGCGTGCCATGGCGAAGGCCGTGTCGAAGAGTACAAGACCCTGTCGGTGAAAGTGCCGGCCGGCGTCGACACCGGCGATCGCATTCGCCTGTCCGGCGAAGGCGAGGCGGGCGCCCATGGCGGTCCGACCGGCGATCTCTACGTCGTCATCAGCGTGCGCGAGCATGCGATCTTCCAGCGTGATGGCAAGCACCTGTACTGCGAAGTGCCGATCAGCTACACCGATGCCGCACTGGGTGGCGAGCTCGAAGTGCCGACTCTCGATGGGCGTGTGAAGTTGCGAATCCCCGAGGGTACTCAGACGGGCAAGCAATTCCGTCTGCGCGGCAAGGGTGTGGCACCCGTGCGCGGTGGTGGTGCGGGCGATCTGCTGTGCCGGGTCGCGGTGGAAACGCCGGTCAATCTCAGTCGTCGCCAGCGTGAGCTGCTTGAAGAGCTGCGCGATTCGCTCGAGGGTGACAGCTCCCACTCGCCCAAGGCCAGTGGCTGGTTCGAGGGTGTGAAGCGCTTCTTCGGCGATCTCTGACAAGGAACAGGCTATGCGACGTATTGCGGTAATGGGCGCAGCAGGGCGAATGGGCAAGACCCTCGTCGAAGCGGTGCAGCAAACCTCCGGAGCCGGGCTGACGGCGGCGATCGATCGCCCCGACAGCTCTCTGGTCGGGGCGGACGCGGGTGAGCTGGCGGCCCTCGGTCGGATCGGTGTACTGCTGTCCGATGACCTGGCCAAGGTCGCCGACGACTTCGATGTATTGATCGACTTCACGCATCCCTCGGTGACGCTGAAGAACCTGGCGTTCTGCCGAAAGCATGGCAAGGCGATGGTGATCGGTACCACCGGCTTCAGTGTCGACGAGAAGCGTCTGCTGGCCGAAGCCGGGAAAGACATTCCGATCGTCTTCGCCGCCAACTTCAGCGTCGGCGTCAACTTGAGCCTGAAGTTGCTCGACATGGCGGCGCGTGTGTTGGGCGATGATGTCGATATCGAGATCATCGAGGCGCACCATCGGCACAAGGTCGATGCGCCCTCGGGTACCGCGCTGCGCATGGGCGAGGTGGTCGCTCAGGCGTTGGGTCGCGATCTGCAGGAGGTGGCGGTGTATGGTCGCGAGGGGCAGACTGGTGCCCGTGACCGCAAGACCATTGGCTTTGCGACCGTGCGGGCGGGCGATGTCGTCGGTGACCACACGGTGCTGTTCGCGGCTGACGGTGAACGCCTGGAGATCACCCACAAAGCGTCTAGCCGCATGACCTTTGCCAAAGGCGCTGTACGTGCGGCGCTGTGGCTGCAAGGGCGCGAGCCAGGGCTGTACGACATGCAGGATGTGCTGGAACTGCATTGAACGCGTAGGCCTGTCGCATACGTGTGTCTAAACGGCACATCTGCGGTAGACCGAGAGCTCACTTTTCTGTAAACTACAGCTTTAGTGTATCCACTAAAAGCGCGCAGAGAATTGAATTCAGCACATAAAAGCGGGGTGACGTATCCATACGGCACTCCGCTTTTTTGCAACCTGCGATCGCCCCTTCATGCGTCATTTACGGGAGGTCTTCTTGACAAAGCCAGCCATACTCGCCCTTGCTGATGGCAGCATTTTTCGCGGTGAGGCCATTGGGGTCGACGGTCAAACCGTTGGTGAGGTGGTGTTCAACACCGCTATGACCGGCTACCAGGAAATCCTTACAGACCCTTCCTACGCCCAGCAGATCGTCACTCTGACCTACCCGCACATCGGCAACACCGGCACCACCGCCGAAGACGCCGAGTCCGACCGCGTCTGGTCGGCAGGTCTGGTGATCCGCGACCTGCCGCTGCTGGCCAGCAACTGGCGCAACACCCAGTCGCTGCCCGAGTACCTCAAGGCCAACAACGTGGTGGCCATCGCCGGTATCGATACCCGTCGCCTGACCCGCATCCTGCGTGAGAAGGGCGCTCAGAACGGTTGCATCCTGGCCGGCGACGACATCAGCGAAGAAGCCGCCATCGCCGCCGCTCGTGGTTTCCCGGGCCTCAAGGGCATGGACCTGGCCAAGGAAGTCAGCACCAAGGAGCGTTATGAGTGGCGCTCCAGCGTTTGGGAGCTGAAAACTGACAGCCACCCGACCCGCGAAGCGTCCGAGCTGCCTTACCACGTGGTCGCCTACGACTACGGCGTCAAGTTGAACATCCTGCGCATGCTGGTCGCCCGTGGTTGCCGCCTGACCGTCGTGCCAGCGCAAACCCCGGCCAGTGAAGTGCTCGCGCTCAACCCCGACGGCGTATTCCTGTCCAACGGCCCGGGCGATCCCGAGCCGTGCGACTACGCCATCGCGGCGATCAAGGCCATTCTCGAAACCGACATCCCGGTCTTCGGTATCTGCCTCGGTCACCAACTGCTGGCCTTGGCCTCCGGTGCCAAGACCGTGAAGATGGGCCACGGTCACCACGGCGCCAACCACCCGGTCCAGGACCTGGACACCGGCGTGGTGATGATCACCAGTCAGAACCACGGTTTCGCCGTCGATGAAGCCACCTTGCCAAGCAATGTGCGCGCCATCCACAAGTCGCTGTTCGACGGTACCTTGCAGGGCATCGAACGCACCGACAAGAGCGCGTTCAGCTTCCAGGGCCACCCTGAAGCGAGCCCCGGCCCGACCGACGTCGCGCCACTGTTCGATCGTTTCATCGATGCCATGGCCAAGCGCCGCTGAGCATCCTGCATCGAGGCCCCGGACCGGCCTGTGCCGTGTCCGGAAGCGCCTGACCCAGATTGTTCAAGACGGCTTGCCGACTGACCCGCGGATTTGAGTGACAACCATGCCAAAACGTACAGACATCAAAAGCATCCTGATTCTCGGCGCTGGCCCGATCGTGATCGGCCAGGCCTGTGAATTCGACTATTCCGGCGCCCAGGCTTGCAAAGCCCTGCGCGAGGAAGGTTTCCGCGTCATCCTGGTGAACTCCAACCCGGCCACCATCATGACCGACCCGGCCATGGCCGACGCCACCTACATCGAGCCGATAAAGTGGCAGTCGGTGGCCAAGATCATCGAGAAAGAACGTCCAGACGCGGTGCTTCCGACCATGGGCGGTCAGACCGCGCTGAACTGCGCCCTGGATCTGGAGCGCCATGGCGTTCTGGAGAAGTTCGGCGTAGAGATGATCGGCGCCAACGCCGACACCATCGACAAGGCCGAGGACCGTTCGCGCTTCGACAAGGCAATGAAGGACATCGGTCTGGAGTGCCCGCGTTCGGGCATCGCCCACAGCATGGAAGAGGCCAATGCGGTCCTGGAAAAGCTGGGTTTCCCATGCATCATCCGCCCATCCTTCACCATGGGTGGCACCGGTGGCGGCATCGCCTACAACCGTGAAGAGTTCGAGGAAATCTGCGCCCGTGGTCTGGATCTGTCGCCGACCAAGGAACTGCTGATCGACGAGTCGCTGATCGGCTGGAAGGAATACGAGATGGAGGTGGTCCGCGACAAGAAGGACAACTGCATCATCGTCTGCTCCATCGAAAACTTCGATCCGATGGGCGTACACACCGGCGACTCGATCACCGTCGCGCCGGCGCAGACGCTTACCGACAAGGAATACCAGATCATGCGCAACGCCTCGCTGGCGGTGCTGCGTGAGATCGGCGTCGAAACCGGCGGTTCCAACGTGCAGTTCGGCATCTGCCCGAACACCGGCCGTATGGTCGTGATCGAGATGAACCCACGGGTTTCTCGTTCCTCGGCCCTGGCCTCCAAGGCCACCGGTTTCCCGATCGCCAAGATCGCGGCCAAGTTGGCAGTCGGCTACACCCTCGATGAGCTGCAGAACGATATCACCGGCGGTCGTACCCCGGCGTCCTTCGAGCCTTCGATCGACTATGTCGTCACCAAGCTGCCCCGCTTCGCCTTCGAGAAGTTCCCCAAGGCCGACGCGCGCCTGACCACCCAGATGAAGTCCGTGGGTGAAGTCATGGCCATCGGTCGCACCTTCCAGGAATCCCTGCAGAAAGCCCTGCGCGGCCTGGAAGTTGGTGCCTGCGGTCTGGACCCGAAAGTGGATCTGGCCAGTTCCGAAGCGTCGAGCATTCTCAAGCGTGAGCTGACCGTGCCCGGTGCCGAGCGTATCTGGTATGTGGCCGATGCCCTGCGCGCCGGCATGAGCCGCGACGAAATCTTCGCCCTCACCGGCATCGACCACTGGTTCCTGGTGCAGCTCGAAGACCTGATCAAGGAAGAGGAGAAGGTCAAGACCCTCGGCCTGGCCGACATCGACAAGGCCCTGATGCTGCGCCTCAAGCGCAAGGGCTTCTCCGACCAGCGCCTGGCCAAGCTGCTGGGCGTGACCGACAAGAATCTGCGTCGTCACCGCCATAAGCTCGACGTGCTGCCGGTTTACAAGCGCGTCGACACGTGCGCCGCCGAATTCGCCACCGACACCGCCTACCTGTACTCCACGTACGAAGAAGAGTGCGAGGCCAATCCGTCGACCCGCGACAAGATCATGATCCTCGGGGGTGGCCCGAACCGTATCGGCCAAGGTATCGAGTTCGACTACTGCTGCGTGCACGCCGCTTTGGCGCTGCGTGAAGACGGGTACGAGACCATCATGGTCAACTGCAACCCTGAAACCGTCTCCACCGACTACGACACCTCGGATCGTCTGTACTTCGAACCGCTGACCCTGGAAGACGTGCTGGAAGTCTGCCGCGTCGAGAAGCCCAAAGGCGTCATCGTCCATTACGGTGGTCAGACTCCGCTGAAACTGGCCCGCGCCCTTGAAGAGGCAGGCGTACCGATCATCGGCACCAGCCCGGACGCCATCGACCGTGCCGAAGACCGTGAGCGCTTCCAGCAGATGGTCCAGCGCCTGAACCTGCTGCAGCCGCCGAATGCGACTGTGCGCAGCGAAGAGGAAGCCATCCGTGCCGCCGGTGATATCGGCTACCCGCTGGTGGTGCGTCCGTCCTATGTGCTGGGCGGCCGGGCGATGGAGATCGTCTACGAGCTGGACGAGCTCAAGCGCTACCTGCGCGAAGCGGTGCAAGTGTCCAACGACAGCCCGGTGCTGCTCGACCACTTCCTCAACTGTGCCATCGAGATGGACGTGGACGCTGTCTGCGACGGTACCGACGTGGTTATCGGCGCGATCATGCAGCATATCGAGCAGGCCGGCGTCCACTCCGGTGACTCCGCATGCTCGCTGCCGCCCTACTCGCTGAGCAAAGGCGTGCAGGACGAAGTCCGCGAGCAAGTGCGCAAGATGGCCCTGGAGTTGGGCGTGGTCGGATTGATGAACGTGCAGTTGGCGCTGCAGGGCGACAAGATCTACGTGATCGAGGTCAACCCGCGTGCCTCGCGTACCGTACCGTTCGTATCCAAGTGCATCGGCACTTCGCTGGCGATGATCGCTGCACGCGTGATGGCCGGTAAGTCGCTCAGGGAGCTGGGCTTCACCGAGGAAATCATCCCGAACTTCTACAGCGTCAAGGAAGCCGTCTTCCCGTTCGCCAAGTTCCCAGGGGTTGACCCGATCCTCGGCCCTGAGATGAAATCCACCGGTGAGGTGATGGGTGTGGGCGACAGCTTCGGTGAGGCCTTCGCCAAAGCCCAGATGGGGGCTAGCGAAGTGTTGCCAAGCGGCGGCACCGCATTCATCAGTGTGCGCGACGACGACAAGCCGCAAGTGGCTGCCGTTGCCCGTGATTTGATCACCCTGGGCTTCGAGGTGGTCGCTACTGCCGGGACTGCCAAGGTAATCGAGGCTGCCGGTCTGAAAGTGCGTCGTGTCAACAAGGTGACCGAGGGTCGCCCGCATGTGGTCGACATGATCAAGAACGACGAAGTGTCGCTGATCATCAATACCACCGAAGGCCGCCAGTCGATCGCCGATTCCTACTCGATCCGCCGTAATGCGCTGCAGCACAAGATCTACTGCACCACTACTATCGCGGCGGGTGAAGCCATCTGCGAGGCGCTGAAATTCGGTCCTGAGAAGACCGTTCGTCGCCTGCAGGATCTGCATGCAGGACTCAAAGCATGAGCATTACCAAATATCCGATGACCGTCCAGGGCGCCCGCGCCCTGGAAGAAGAGCTGCTTTTCCTCAGCAAGACCGAGCGCCCGCGCTTGAGCCAGGCGATCGGTGAAGCGCGTGAGCTGGGCGATCTCAAGGAGAATGCCGAGTACCATGCCGCCCGCGAGGAACAGGGCATGGTCGAAGCACGTATCCGCGATATCGAAGGTCGGTTGCAGAACTCGGTGGTGATCGATGTCACCACCATCGCTCACACCGGCAAGGTCATCTTCGGTACCACCGTCGTGTTGGCCAACACCGAGAACGATGACGAGGTGACCTACCAGATCGTCGGCGAGGACGAAGCTGACGTTAGGCAAGGCAAGCTGTCGAGCAGCGCACCCATCGCCCGCGCCATCATTGGCAAGGAAGAGGGTGATACCGTCGTGGTCAAGACCCCGAGCGGAACCGTCGAGTACGAGATTGTCGAAGTCAAGCACATCTGACCGGCGCCAGCGCGCGCCGTCCCTGGAGGGGATCCTCTGGCAATTGGCCCAGGTGTTCTGGGTCGGCGGCCTGTGGGTTTTCCATGTGGGGCTGGTACCGGCGCTCAAGGTCAGTGGCCTGGCGCCTTTGCTGGTGCAGGACATCGCCGGACAGATCGACCGCTGGTTGATTGGTGTGGCGCTGCTTGGGCTGTTGACTCAGCTGGCCGTGCTGGCGCGAGTCGAGGGTCTATCGGCGTGGTGGCGGCAGTTCCGCGGCCAAATGCTACTGCTTGGCCTGGGCGCCTGTGTGGGGTACTACACGCTGCGCTACGGCATATCTGTTGGTGAGCGCTGGCAGATGTTCTGTTTCCTGGTGCTGGGTTTTTCCGGCATCGTGCTGGTGGCCCAGCCGGTTCCTGTCAGGGCGCGCAAGGCGCGCCACTGACGGGCGTCACTGTCACTTGTAGCGGTGGATGTTGGACAGTTGCTTGTTCGGCTGCGGGTTCTTGCGATAGATCAGCGCCTTCTTGCCGATGGTCTGCACCAGCTCGGCACGGCCAGCCTTGCACAGTTCGGCGATGGCAGCGGCGCGCTCCTCGCGATCTTCCGAGCGAATCTCGATCTTGATCAGCTCATGATCGACGAGCGCACGCTCCAGCTCGGCGATCACACCTTCATTGAGCCCATTGCCGGCAACGATCAGGACCGGCTTCAGGTCATGGCCAATGGACTTGTACTGTTTCTTCTGCTCGTTATTGAGCGGCATAATCTGACCCTTTTCGTCTGATTCTGTAAAATTGGTGGCCATTTTACCCGAGGGCCCGTGGCTCCGCCCAGTCAATCACGACGCTAATCATCGAGGTGCCCCGTGGCGCAGCGTTCCAAAAGCAGCCATAACTGGCTGAGAGAGCATTTCAACGATCCATTCGTGAAGCAGGCGCAGAAGGATGGCTACCGTTCGCGCGCAAGCTACAAACTGTTGGAGATACAGGAAAAGGATCGACTCATTCGTCCCGGAATGAGCGTGATCGACCTGGGCGCCGCGCCGGGTGGCTGGTCACAGGTGACCAGTCGTCTGATCGGCGGGCAAGGGCGGTTGATCGCCTCCGATATTCTGGAAATGGATTCGATTCCCGATGTCACCTTCATACAAGGCGACTTCACCCAGGATTCGGTGCTCGAGCAGATCCTGCAGGCCGTCGGCGATTCGCACGTCGACCTTGTGATTTCCGATATGGCCCCCAATATGAGTGGTACGCCTGCCGTGGACATGCCGCGCGCCATGTTCCTCTGCGAGCTGGCACTGGACCTGGCCGCTCGCGTGCTCAAGCCGGGTGGCGACTTCCTGATCAAGATTTTCCAGGGAGAGGGTTTCGACGTGTACCTCAAGGAAGTGCGCAGCAAGTTCGACAAGGTGCAGATGCGCAAGCCTTCGTCGTCTCGGGATCGCTCTCGTGAACAGTATCTGCTGGCCAGGGGGTACAAAGGCGAATGAGCAGGAATTGCCACAATGGCCGATAGTTAATTCCAATCGGCCATGAAATCAGCAACGTCCGAACTTCGTGTAGTCTAGGTTTCACAAAGGGTTACAGACGGTGCCTGCGGATGCGCAGGTAATGTAGTAAGTTAGGGCGGTGATTATCATGCGAGGCACGGCTGCGTCGTGCGCCGACCTCAGAGGGTAGCTAATTGAACGACATGGCAAAGAATTTGATCCTGTGGTTGATCATCGCCGCCGTCCTTGTGACGGTGATGAACAACTTCTCCAGCCCTAACGAGCCGCAGACCCTCAACTACTCCGACTTCATTCAGCAAGTCAAGGACGGCAAGGTCGAGCGCGTCACCGTCGACGGTGCCGTCATCACCGGTAAGCGTACTGATGGCGACAACTTCAAGACCGTGCGTCCGGCCATCGCCGACAACGGTTTGATCGGCGATCTGGTCGACAACCACGTCGTGGTCGAAGGCAAGCAACCCGAGCAACAGAGCATCTGGACTCAGTTGCTGGTGGCGAGCTTCCCCATCCTGGTCATCATTGCCGTGTTCATGTTCTTCATGCGCCAGATGCAAGGCGGTGCTGGCGGCAAGGGCGGGCCTATGAGCTTCGGCAAGAGCAAGGCGCGCCTGCTTTCCGAAGACCAGGTCAAGACTACGCTGGCTGACGTCGCCGGTTGCGACGAGGCCAAAGAGGAAGTCGGCGAACTGGTCGAGTTCCTCCGTGACCCAGGCAAGTTCCAGCGCCTGGGCGGTCGAATTCCTCGCGGTGTATTGATGGTCGGCCCACCCGGTACCGGTAAGACTTTGCTGGCCAAAGCCATCGCCGGTGAAGCCAAGGTACCGTTCTTCACCATTTCCGGTTCCGACTTCGTCGAAATGTTCGTCGGTGTGGGCGCTAGCCGGGTTCGTGACATGTTCGAGCAGGCCAAAAAGCATGCGCCTTGCATCATTTTCATTGACGAAATCGACGCCGTTGGTCGTCACCGTGGCGCAGGCATGGGCGGCGGTCATGACGAGCGTGAACAGACGCTGAACCAGTTGCTGGTGGAAATGGACGGCTTCGAGATGAACGATGGCATCATCGTCATTGCCGCCACCAACCGCCCCGACGTGCTCGATCCCGCGCTGCTGCGGCCGGGCCGGTTCGACCGTCAGGTGGTGGTCGGTCTGCCGGACATCCGCGGTCGCGAGCAGATCCTCAAGGTGCACATGCGCAAAGTGCCAATCGGCGAGAACGTCAACGCTGCCGTCATCGCCCGTGGCACCCCCGGCTTCTCCGGTGCCGACCTGGCCAATCTGGTCAACGAGGCGTCGTTGTTCGCCGCCCGCGCAGGCAAGCGTCTGGTCGAGATGAAAGAGTTCGAGCTGGCCAAAGACAAGATCATGATGGGCGCTGAACGCAAGACCATGGTCATGTCGGAAAAGGAAAAGCAGAATACTGCCTACCATGAAGCCGGCCATGCCATCGTCGGTCGTATCGTTCCCGAGCATGATCCGGTCTACAAGGTTTCGATCATCCCGCGTGGTCGTGCTTTGGGTGTGACCATGTTCCTCCCCGAAGAGGACCGCTACAGCCTCTCCAAGCGTGCGCTGATCAGCCAGATCTGCTCGCTTTACGGTGGACGTATCGCCGAGGAGATGACGCTGGGCTTCGACGGTGTCACCACCGGTGCGTCGAACGACATCATGCGCGCCAGCCAGATCGCTCGGAACATGGTCACCAAGTGGGGGTTGTCCGAGAAACTCGGCCCGCTGATGTATGCCGAAGAGGAGGGCGAAGTTTTCCTCGGTCGCAGCGCCGGCAGCCAGCAGGCGAGTGTGTCGGGTGAAACCGCCAAGCTGATCGATTCTGAAGTACGTAGCATCATCGATCACTGCTATGCCACCGCCAAGCAGATCCTTACCGAAAACCGCGACAAGCTCGACGCGATGGCCGAGGCATTGATGAAGTACGAAACCATCGATGCCGACCAAATCGACGACATCATGTCCGGGCGTGCTCCGCGCGAACCGCGTGATTGGGACAACGATGCCGGCACCTCTGGCACGCCAGCGTCCCAGGGCGATCGTCCCGAGTCGCCGATCGGTGGTCCAGCGGCCCAACATTAAGGGTTTCTATGACCTTGCAGCAGTACCCAACCCGGTTGCCTTGCGGCAACCGGGTTCTTGATTTATCCCGCACCCATGTCATGGGTATCCTCAATGTCACGCCGGACTCCTTTTCTGATGGCGGCCAGTTCAGCCGCCACGACGAGGCGCTTCGGCATGCCGAGGCGATGGTCGAGGCGGGTGCGACGCTCATCGATGTGGGCGGTGAGTCCACTCGGCCTGGAGCTCGCGCGGTATCGCCTGACGAAGAGCTGGGTCGAGTCGCACCCATCGTCGAAGCGATCAGCGCGCGTCTGGATGTGATCATCTCGGTCGACACTTCGACGCCCACAGTGATGCGCGAAGTGGCTCGACTCGGCGCAGGGCTGATCAACGACGTTCGTGCTCTGGAGCGCGAGGGTGCCCTGGAGGCGGCCGCCAGTACCGGCCTTCCCGTGTGCTTGATGCACATGCGCGGCGAGCCGGGTAACATGCAGGACAATCCGCGCTACGACGATGTCACCGCCGAGGTGGCGCGTTATCTGGAGCAGCGCATCGCTGCCTGCGCGGCGGCGGGCATTGCTCCTGAGCGCGTCATCCTCGACCCAGGCTTTGGTTTTGCCAAGAACCTGGCGCACAACCTGAGCCTGTTCAAGCATCTGGAAGCATTGTATTGCCTGGGTCGCCCCTTGCTGGTGGGCGTCTCGCGCAAAAGCATGATAGGCCTGGCGCTGGACCGTCCGGTCGGTGAGCGTCTCTACGGCAGCCTGGCGCTGGCGGCGTTGGCCATGACCATGGGCACAAGCATTCTGCGTGTTCATGACGTGGCCGAGACCGTCGATGTGGTGCGCATGATCGCTGCGGTGCAGAACGCCGAATAAGAACGTTTGGAGACACTATGAGCAGGAAATACTTTGGTACCGATGGTATTCGTGGCCGCGTCGGCGAGTACCCCATCACTCCCGACTTCATGCTGAAGCTCGGTTGGGCAGCAGGCATGGCTTTCCGCAAGCACGGCCACTGCCGTGTTCTGGTGGGCAAGGACACCCGGATCTCCGGCTACATGTTCGAGTCCGCACTGGAGGCCGGTTTGTCGGCGGCCGGTGCTGACGTCATGCTGCTTGGCCCGATGCCGACCCCCGCGATCGCCTATCTGACGCGCACCTTCCATGCCGAGGCAGGCATCGTCATCAGCGCTTCGCACAACCCGCATGACGACAACGGCATCAAGTTCTTCTCCGGTTCCGGCACGAAGTTGCCAGACGAAGTGGAGCTCATGATCGAGGAGTTGCTTGACCAGCCGATGAACGTGGTGGAGTCGAGCAAGTTGGGCAAGGTGTCGCGGATCAACGATGCGGCTGGACGCTATATCGAGTTCTGCAAGAGCAGCGTCCCCAGCAGCACTGACTTCGCAGGGCTCAAGTTGGTCGTCGACTGCGCCCATGGCGCTACTTACAAAGTGGCGCCCAGCGTGTTCCGCGAGTTGGGTGCCGATGTCACGGTGCTCAGCGCGCAGCCAGATGGCTTGAACATCAATGAAAACTGCGGTTCCACGCACATCGAGTCCCTGCAGGCTGCGGTGCTGGTGGGGCATGCGGACTTGGGTATCGCCTTCGACGGTGATGGGGATCGGGTGCTGATGGTCGATCACACCGGCGCCATCGTCGACGGCGACGAGTTGTTGTTCATCATTGCCCGCGATCTGCATGAGCGCGGCAAGTTGCAAGGCGGTGTGGTCGGGACGCTGATGAGCAACCTCGGTCTGGAGTTGGCGCTCAAGGACCTGGATATTCCGTTTGCCCGTGCCAAGGTCGGCGACCGTTACGTCATGGCCGAACTGATCGAGCGTGAGTGGCAACTGGGCGGCGAGAACTCGGGGCACGTGGTGTGCTGCAACCATACCACCACGGGCGATGCGATCATCGCTGCGCTGCAGGTGTTGATGGCACTCAGGCGTCGTGGTGAAAACCTGGCCCAGGCACGCCAGGCCATCCGCAAATGTCCGCAAGTGCTGATCAATGTCCGCTATGGCGCAGGCGGTGCCGATCCGCTGGAAAACTCAGCGGTGCAAGAGGCCAGTGCCAAAGTGACCGAGGCGATGGCCGGTCGTGGTCGCGTCCTGTTGCGCAAGTCCGGGACTGAGCCGCTGGTGCGGGTGATGGTCGAGGGCGATGATGAAAACCAGGTGCGTGGCCACGCCGAGGCCTTGGCCAAGGTCGTCGCTGAAGTTTGTGCCTGAAAGACGCTTGCCAGCGCGATTCTGGTTGGGTAAGATCTGCGCCCACTTTGACCGACGAGGTAGAGCATGCGTCGCCCCATGGTAGCTGGTAACTGGAAGATGCACGGTACCCGCGCCAGCGTCGCTGAGCTGAGCCTGAACCTGAAGAATCTGGTTCTTCCGAGCGGTATCGAAGTGGCGGTGTTTCCACCGGCGTTGTTCATCGGGCAGGTCATCGATGAATTGAGCGAGACGGAAATCATCGTCGGAGCACAGAATTCTGCAGTACAGCCCGAACAGGGTGCGTTGACCGGTGAAGTTGCGCCGAGTCAGTTGGCTGAAGTGGGTTGCAAGTTGGTGTTGATTGGGCACTCTGAGCGTCGTCAGATCATTGGCGAAACGAACGAAGTCCTGATTCACAAGTTTGCAGCCGCTCAAGCAGGTGGATTAAAACCGGTGCTTTGTGTAGGGGAAACTCTCGCGGAGCGCGAGGCTGGCAAGACACTGGAAGTTGTAGGGCGGCAACTAGGTAGTATCATCGATGCCTTGGGTGTCGCGGTATTTACCAATGCGGTCATCGCCTATGAGCCTGTATGGGCCATCGGCACGGGTTTGACGGCTTCGCCGCAGCAGGCTCAGGATGTGCACGCCGCCATCCGTGCTCAGTTGGCGTCGCTGGATGCCGAAGTTGCAGCGAATATGCAGCTTCTCTACGGCGGTAGCGTGAAGGCGGCCAATGCGGCCGAACTGTTCGGCATGCCGGATATTGATGGGGGGCTCATTGGTGGAGCATCCCTGAACGCAGACGAATTCGGTGCAATTTGTCGCGCCGCAGGAAACTGAACATATGCTGGAAACAGTCGTAGTTGTTTTTCATCTGTTGGCTGCGCTGGCGCTGGTGGCGCTGGTACTGATGCAACAGGGTAAAGGTGCGGAAGCAGGTGCATCTTTCGGCGCAGGCGCTTCAAATACTGTGTTCGGAAGCCAAGGTTCTGCTACCTTCCTGAGTAAGTTTACTGCTATACTTGCCGCCACTTTCTTTTTGACTGCACTTGGGTTAGGATACTTCGCCAAGCAGCAGGCACACCAGCTGACTCAAGCCGGTTTGCCAGATCCAGCGGTGCTGGAAGTCAAAGAGCAAAAGCCGGCAGTAAATGATGATGTACCGGTGCTCCAGCAGCAGAAGAGTGAAGCCGCCCCAAAAGGTGACGTCCCTCCTCCAGCAGAAGAGCAGAAGTAACGGGTTTCAAGTTGTAATATTGCCGAGGTGGTGGAATTGGTAGACACGCAACCTTGAGGTGGTTGTGCCCATAGGGTGTAGGGGTTCGAGTCCCCTTCTCGGTACCAATTGAAGCATGAGAGCCCGCTTTGAGCGGGCTTTCTTGCAGGTGGAGGTCGGATTGACCCAGCATAGGGTTCGGTCTTATACTTCCGCCCCAGCTTTGTCGCGGGGTGGAGCAGCTTGGTAGCTCGTCGGGCTCATAACCCGAAGGTCGTTGGTTCAAATCCAGCCCCCGCAACCAGTTTCAGCGGAGCCCCTTTTCAGGGGCTTTTTGCTAGCTGAACAGTTCTTCGCGTCGTTGTTCAACGGCGCTTTCAGGGATGGGCGCTTTGCCCATTTTTTATTTGCACAGCATGCACGAGGGGGTTCAGGTGTCGAGCAAGCTAGAACAGTTGCAGGCCTTGTTGGCCCCGGTTGTCGAGGGTCTGGGCTATCAGTGCTGGGGGATCGAATACGTTTCCCAAGGCAAGCATTCGGTACTGCGCATCTATATCGATAAGGACGGCGGAATTCTGGTGGACGACTGCGAAGCGGTCAGCCGTCAGGCCAGTGCCATCCTCGACGTGGAAGACCCGATCAGCAGTGAATACACCCTTGAGGTTTCCTCTCCAGGCATGGATCGCCCGCTGTTCACATTGGAACAGTTTGCTTTGCATGCCGGCGAACAAGTGAAGATCAAGCTGCGCACGCCTTTCGAAGGGCGTCGCAACTTCCAGGGCCTTCTCCGCGGTGTCGAGGATCAGGACGTGGTGGTCCAGGTGGATACCAATGAATTCCTGCTGCCGATCGACTCGATCGACAAGGCCAATATTATTCCCAGTTTTGACTGAGACGTGCCGGGGCCGGTGGACATTCCGGGCCTAATGGCTTGCGCAAGGCGAGGCGTACGATGAGCAAAGAAGTACTGCTGGTTGTTGAATCGGTATCCAACGAAAAGGGTGTACCGCCCGGCGTCATTTTCGAAGCGCTGGAAGTGGCTCTGGCCACTGCAACCAAGAAACGTTTTGAAGACGAAGTCGATCTGCGTGTGGAAATCAACCGCCACACCGGTAGTTACGAGACCTTCCGCCGTTGGACCGTGGTCGACGAGAACGATCTAGACGATCCGGCGATCGAGACTTGGCTGGACAAGATCAAGGACACGCATCCCGAAGCCAAGATCGGCGACGTGATCGAGGAAAAGATCGAGTCGATCGAGTTCGGTCGCATCGCCGCCCAGACCGCCAAGCAGGTGATCGTGCAGAAGGTCCGCGAGGCCGAGCGTGCTCAGGTGGTAGACGCTTATCGTGAGCGAGTCGGTGAGATCATTTCCGGCACCGTCAAGAAAGTCACCCGCGACAACGTCATCGTCGATCTGGGCAACAATGCCGAGGCGCTGCTGGCGCGTGAAGACATCATCGCGCGGGAAACCTTCCGTGTCGGCGTGCGCTTGCGTGCGCTGCTCAAGGAAATTCGTACCGAAAACCGCGGTCCGCAGTTGATCCTGTCGCGTACTGCGCCGCAGATGCTGATCGAATTGTTCCGCATCGAGGTGCCGGAAATTGCCGAGGGGTTGATCGAGGTGATGGCGGCGTCCCGTGATCCGGGTTCGCGTGCCAAGATTGCCGTGCGCTCCAAGGACAAGCGCATCGATCCGCAAGGTGCCTGCATCGGTATGCGCGGTTCGCGTGTGCAGGCTGTTTCCGGTGAATTGGGTGGCGAGCGCGTGGACATCGTCCTGTGGGACGAGAACCCGGCGCAATTCGTCATCAACGCCATGTCGCCAGCCGAGGTCGCTGCGATCATCGTCGATGAAGATGCCCATGCCATGGACATCGCCGTCGCCGAGGACAACCTGGCCCAGGCCATCGGTCGTGGCGGTCAGAACGTTCGCCTCGCCAGTCAGTTGACGGCCTGGACCCTGAACGTAATGACCGAGAAGGACATCCAGGCCAAGCAGCAAGCTGAAACGGGTGACATCCTGCGTAACTTCATCGAGGAACTGGAGGTCGACGAAGAGCTGGCACAGGTGCTGGTCGACGAAGGCTTTACCAGCCTCGAAGAAATTGCTTACGTACCGTTGGAAGAAATGCTCAACATCGATGGCTTCGACGAGGATATCGTCAACGAGCTGCGTGCTCGTGCCAAGGACCGTTTGTTGACCAAGGCCATCGCTACCGAAGAAAAACTGGCAGACGCCCATCCGGCCGAAGACCTGCTCTCCCTCGAGGGTATGGACAAGGATCTGGCGGCGGAACTGGCGGTGCGCGGCGTGGTTAACCGCGAAGACCTGGCCGAGCAGTCGATCGACGACCTGCTCGACATCGACGGCATCGACGAAGAGCGTGCCGGCAAGTTGATCATGGCCGCCCGAGCCCACTGGTTCGAGTAATTAGGCGCGGCCTGAGGAGAGAAGTGCATGACGCAAGTCACGGTGAAAGAACTGGCCCAAGAGGTCGAGGCACCGGTAGAGCGCCTGCTGCAGCAGATGCGTGAGGCAGGTCTGCCGCACACCGACGCCGGTCAGGTAGTGACCGACAATGAGAAGCAGACCCTGCTGACTCATTTGAAAAGCAGCCACAAGAGCAAGGCGGAAGAGCCGCGCAAGATTACCTTGCAGCGCAAAACCACCAGCACCCTGCGTGTCGCCGGTAGTAAGAGCATTAGCGTAGAAGTACGCAAGAAGAAAGTATTCGTGCAGCGCAGCCCGGAAGAAATCCAGGCCGAGCAGAAGCGCGAGGCCGATGAGCGCCGCGCCGCCGAGAATGCTGCACGCGAGAAGGTCGAGGCCGAGACGCGTCAGCGTAACGAGGAACAGGCGCGTCGCCAGACCTCCGAGGCACCGGCTGCTGCACCTGCTGCGCGCACCGAGCCGGCACCTGCCGCTGCTCAGCCAGTGGTCGCGGACGCCCCGGTGGCCGATGACGCGGCTGCCCGCGCCGCCGAGCGCAAGAAAGACGAAAACCGCCGCAACGAAAGCCGTGGCCGTGACGACGATCGTCGTAGCGGTGCGGGTGAGCGTCGTGGCGAGGCCCCTCGCGTGTCCATCAAGGTCAAGGTCAAGGAGAAGGAAAAAGCCCCGACTCCACGTGCTGCCCCGCGCACCACGGACGAAGAGAGCGATGGAGCACGCCGTGGCCGTGGCGGCAAGGGCAAGCTGAAGAAGCGCAACCAGCATGGCTTCCAGAGCCCGACCGGTCCGGTCATCCGCGACGTCAGCATCGGCGAGACCATCACCGTCTCCGAGTTGGCACAGCAGATGTCGGTGAAGGCCGCTGAAGTGGTCAAGTTCATGTTCAAGCTGGGCACTCCGGTCACCATCAACCAGGTGCTCGACCGTGAAACCGCGCAGCTGGTCGCCGAAGAGCTGGGCCACAAGGTCACGCTGGTCAGCGACACTGCCCTGGAAGACTCCCTGGCCGAATCGCTGAAGTTCGAAGGTGAAGTCGAGTCCCGTGCGCCGGTCGTGACCGTCATGGGTCACGTCGACCACGGTAAGACTTCGCTGCTCGACTACATTCGTCGCGCCAAGGTCGCGGCGGGCGAGGCGGGTGGTATCACCCAGCACATCGGTGCCTACCACGTGGAAACCGACCGCGGTATGGTCACCTTCCTCGATACCCCAGGTCACGCTGCGTTCACCCAGATGCGTGCCCGCGGTGCCAAGGCTACCGACATCGTCATCCTGGTGGTGGCAGCGGACGACGGCGTGATGCCGCAGACCCGCGAAGCCGTTCAGCACGCCAAGGCCGCCGGTGTTCCGCTGGTTGTCGCGGTGAACAAGATCGACAAGCCGGGTGCCGACCTCGACCGCATTCGTAACGAGCTGGCCGTCGAAGGTGTGACCTCCGAGGACTGGGGTGGTGACACGCCATTCGTCAAGGTTTCGGCGAAGATGGGTACCGGTGTCGACGAGCTGCTCGAAGCCGTCCTGCTGCAGGCCGAGATTCTCGAGCTGACTGCCACCCCGACCGCACCTGGTCGTGGCGTCGTCGTCGAGTCGCGTCTGGACAAGGGTCGCGGTCCGGTGGCCACCATCCTGGTTCAGGACGGTACGCTGCGTCAGGGCGACATGGTCCTGGTCGGTTCCAACTATGGCCGCGTGCGTGCCATGCTCGACGAGAACGGCAAGCCTGTGAAGCAAGCCGGCCCATCGATCCCGGTCGAAATTCTCGGTCTGGACGGTACGCCGGAAGCCGGTGACGAGCTGTCGGTAGTGGCTGACGAGAAGAAGGCGCGCGAAGTCGCTCTGTTCCGTCAAGGCAAGTACCGTGAGGTCAAGCTGGCCCGTGCTCACGCCGGCAAGCTGGAAAATATCTTCGAGACCATGGGTCAGGAAGAGAAGAAGACCCTCAACATCGTGCTCAAGACCGACGTACGCGGCTCGCTGGAAGCCCTCCAGGGCTCGCTGGGCGGACTGGGCAACGACGAGGTTCAGGTTCGTGTCATCGGTGGCGGCGTCGGTGGTATCACCGAGAGCGATGCCAACCTGGCGCTGGCTTCGAATGCAGTACTGTTCGGCTTCAACGTGCGTGCCGATGCTGGCGCTCGCAAGATCGTCGAGCAGGAAGGTCTGGATATGCGTTACTACAACGTGATCTACGACATCATCGAAGACGTCAAGAAAGCCTTGACCGGCATGCTGGGCAGCGATGTTCGCGAGAACATCCTGGGCGTTGCCGAGGTCCGTGACGTGTTCCGTTCGCCGAAGTTCGGCGCCATCGCTGGCTGTATGGTCATCGAAGGTACCGTGTACCGCAATCGCCCGATCCGCGTTCTGCGCGAGGACGTGGTGATCTTCGAAGGCGAACTGGAGTCCCTGCGTCGCTTCAAGGACGATGCCTCCGAAGTGCGTAATGGCATGGAGTGCGGTATCGGCGTGAAGAGCTACAACGACGTCAAGGTCGGCGACAAGATCGAAGTCTTCGAGAAAGTCCAGGTTGCTCGCACCCTTTAAGGTGCGGGTCTGGCCCAAGCCCCGCCGCTCTGCGGCAGGGCCGGCCTCTGCAGGCAGCGCCCGGTCAGGCATACCGTCTGACCGGGCGTTTGCCGCTTCAAGATACAGGTAGCAAGAATGGCAAAAGAATACAGCCGTACCCAACGTATCGGTGATCAGATGCAGCGCGAGCTGGCCGATCTGATCCGCCGTGAAGTCAAGGATCCGCGTGTCGGCCTGGTGACCATCACCGCCGTCGACGTCAGCCGTGACCTCGGTCACGCCAAGGTCTACATCACCGTCATGGGCCAGGATGGCAGCGATGCCGTGGCTCAGACGCTCAAGGCCCTGAACAGTGCCGCCCGCTTCCTGCGGCTGCATCTGGGGCGAGCCATGCAACTGCGCAGCGTGCCGCAACTGCATTTCCATTTCGACGAAAGTGTCAGCCGAGGTGTTCACCTTTCTGCACTCATCGAGCGTGCGGTGGCCGAAGACCGTCTGCACCAGGATGTCGACGAGCCGGACACCAAGGAGTAAGTGGTGGCCCAGGTCAAACGCATCCGCCGCAACGTCAGCGGCATCATCCTGCTCGACAAGCCACTTGGCTTTACCTCCAATGCGGCCCTGCAGAAAGTGCGCTGGTTGCTCAACGCAGAAAAGGCCGGCCATACCGGTAGCCTCGATCCGCTGGCCACCGGCGTGCTGCCGCTGTGCTTCGGCGAGGCAACGAAGTTTTCCCAGTACCTGCTCGACTCCGACAAGGGTTACGAGACGGTCATGCAGATGGGGCAGACTACCAGCACCGCAGACGCTGAGGGCGAGGTCCTGCAGACACGCGAGGTGACCGTTGGTCGCACGGACATCGAGGCTGTGATACCGCGATTTCGCGGCGAGATCCGCCAGATTCCGCCGATGTATTCGGCGCTCAAGCGTGACGGTCAGCCGTTGTACAAGCTTGCCCGCGCCGGAGAGGTAGTGGAGCGCGAGGCGCGTTCTGTTACTATTGGCCGCTTGGAACTGCTCGAGTGTGAAGGCACGCGGGCGCGCTTGTCGGTCGGTTGCAGCAAAGGCACTTATATCCGCACGCTGGTGGAGGATATGGGTGAGGTGTTGGGCTGTGGGGCGTATGTCGCAGAACTGCGGCGAACCCAAGCCGGGCCGTTCATGCTGGCACAGACCGTGACGCTCGAAGAACTCGAGCAGGCCCATGCCGAAGGTGGCAACGAAGCGCTCGATCGCTTCCTTCTGCCCTCGGACAGCGGGTTGCAGGACTGGCCGCTGGTGCTGTTGTCCGAGCACAGCGCGTTCTATTGGCTGCACGGCCAGGCAGTACGTGCACCGGATGCGCCGCAGTTCGGCATGGTGCGCGTACAAGATCACAATGGTCGCTTCATCGGTATCGGTGAAGTGAGCGAAGACGGGCGCATTGCGCCGCGTCGACTGATTCGGTCGGAATGACCGATACCGCCAGGACGGACTTCGGTCAGGTCGGGCGGAAACGAGGGTGGCTGTCAGTAGGCACGGTCACACCTTCTTTTATCCATACAGGGATTTAACGCCCTGGCCTATTGGACCCCGCTTGCGGGATCCGTTTATCAGGAGAAGCCACATGGCCCTCAGCGTCGAAGAAAAAGCTCAGATCGTTGCCGATTACCAGCAAGCCGCCGGCGATACCGGTAGCCCGGAAGTGCAGGTTGCTCTGCTGACCGCCAACATCAACAAGCTGCAAGGCCACTTCAAGGCCAACGAAAAAGACCACCACTCCCGTCGTGGTCTGATCCGTATGGTCAACCAGCGTCGCAAGCTGCTGGATTACCTGAAGGGCAAAGACACCACCCGTTACAGCGCCCTGATCGGTCGCCTGGGCCTGCGTCGCTAATAGCGGCCCGGCCAGTGGTGTGCGTGGCGTGTCGCAAGTTTGGGAAGCGTTGCCTGGCAGCGCGAACCCTGGACACGCCAGGCGTATCTTCGAGGTTGGCAGCCTGATGCCGTCGTGCGGATTTATCCGCCCGACGCTCAGGCTCCCAGCCTCGTGTTGTATCTGGACGGTCGAAGGAGACGACACTCCCCGCCGCCCAAGCATTCGCAAGACCCCGTTTTCCAAGTTCCCCCAAGAGCCACTGAAAAGGTAGGAAACCGTGAACCCGGTAATCAAGACGTTCCAGTTCGGTCAGTCGACCGTCACTCTCGAAACGGGCCGCATCGCCCGTCAGGCCACCGGCGCCGTGCTGGTCACCGTCGACAACGATGTCACCGTGCTGGTGACCGTGGTCGGTGCCAAGCAGGCCGATCCAGGCAAGGGCTTCTTCCCGCTGTCCGTGCATTATCAGGAAAAGACCTACGCTGCCGGTAAGATCCCAGGCGGTTTCTTCAAGCGCGAAGGCCGTCCTTCCGAGAAGGAAACCCTGACCTCGCGTCTGATCGACCGTCCGATCCGTCCACTGTTCCCCGAAGGGTTCATGAACGAAGTGCAGGTAGTCTGCACCGTGGTTTCCACCAGCAAGAAGACCGATCCGGACGTTGCGGCGATGATCGGTACCTCGGCTGCCCTGGCCATCTCCGGCATTCCGTTCGAAGGTCCGATCGGCGCTGCGCGCGTAGCCTTCCACGAGAGCACCGGTTACCTGCTGAACCCGACCTACGAGCAATTGCAGGCTTCGAGCCTGGACATGGTCGTGGCCGGTACAGAAACTGCGGTGCTGATGGTTGAGTCCGAAGCCAAAGAACTGACCGAAGACCAGATGTTGGGCGCTGTGCTGTTCGCCCACGACGAGTTCCAGACCGTGATCAAAGCGGTCAAGGAACTGGCCGCCGAAGCGGGCAAGCCGACGTGGGACTGGCAGCCGGTCGTTGCCAACACCGAGTTGCTCGACCGCGTGCGTGGCGAGTTCGGCGAGGCCATTTCGCAGGCCTACACCATCACTCAGAAAGCCGATCGCTACAACCGCCTGGGCCAACTGCGTGATGAGGCCATTGTCCGTCTGTCCAACGACGAAACCGGCCCGACTGCCGGTGCGATCAAGGAAATCTTCGGCGAGCTGGAATACCGCACCGTCCGCGAGAACATCGTCAACGGCAAGCCGCGCATCGACGGTCGTGACACCCGCACTGTGCGTCCGCTGAATATCGAAGTCGGTGTGCTGCCCAAGACTCACGGTTCGGCGCTGTTCACTCGTGGTGAAACCCAGGCACTGGTCGTTGCGACCCTGGGTACTGCGCGCGACGCACAGCTGCTCGATACCCTCGAAGGCGAGAAGAAAGACGCCTTCATGCTGCACTACAACTTCCCGCCGTTCTCGGTCGGCGAGTGCGGTCGCATGGGCGGCGCTGGTCGTCGTGAAATCGGCCACGGCCGTCTGGCCCGTCGTGGCGTGCAGGCCATGCTGCCGAGCGACAGCGAGTTCCCGTACACCATCCGCGTGGTGTCGGAAATCACCGAATCCAACGGCTCCAGCTCCATGGCGTCGGTGTGCGGTGCATCGCTGGCACTGATGGACGCCGGTGTACCGATGAAAGCGCCAGTGGCCGGTATCGCCATGGGCCTGGTCAAGGAAGGCGACAAGTTCGCGGTCCTGACCGACATCCTCGGCGATGAAGACCACCTGGGCGATATGGACTTCAAGGTCGCGGGTACCGCCAAAGGTGTCACCGCGTTGCAGATGGACATCAAGATCAACGGGATCACCGAAGAGATCATGGAGATCGCCCTGGGCCAGGCCCTGGAAGCGCGCCTGAACATCCTCGGCCAGATGAACCAGATCATCGCTCAATCGCGTACCGAGCTGTCGGCCAACGCGCCGACCATGATTGCGATGAAGATCGACACCGACAAGATCCGTGATGTCATCGGCAAGGGCGGCGCCACCATTCGCGCCATCTGCGAAGAGACCAAAGCGTCGATCGACATCGAAGACGACGGTTCGATCAAGATCTTCGGCGAGACCAAGGAAGCGGCCGAAGCGGCCAAGCAACGTGTTCTGGGCATTACTGCCGAGGCCGAGATCGGCAAGATCTACGTTGGCAAGGTCGAGCGTATCGTCGACTTCGGCGCCTTCGTCAACATCCTGCCGGGCAAAGACGGTCTGGTGCACATCTCCATGCTTAGCGATGCGCGTGTGGAGAAGGTCACCGACGTGCTCAAGGAAGGTCAGGAAGTCGAGGTGCTGGTACTGGACGTGGACAACCGTGGCCGGATCAAGCTGTCGATCAAGGACGTCGCTGCCGCCAAGGCATCGGGTGTCTGAGCCTGATTGGCACTGACTGAAAGAGGACCTCTACGGAGGTCCTTTTTTTACGCCTGTATAAAGCACGGCAGTACTTGCATCTTGCATGCAGTTTTTTTGCGGTACTTGCAAATTGCACGAGTCAGGCAAGGTTTGATTGTTTGTAAGCTATTGATCTGTAAGGTTTTAATGGGTTTTTGGAATGTGGCACAGCCCCTGCAACTACCTTTGCACCTGCTGCCAGGAATCACGGCGCAGATCTTTCGATAAACAGGAGTGAACCACATGAAGAAGTTTGCCATTGCTGCCGCTACTGCTACTGCTCTGACTCTGTCCATGGCTAACGGTGTATTCGCCGCAGAAGCTACTCAGGCTCCAGTAATGCTGGCTTCCAATCAGCCGGTAGCTGATGCCAAGCAAGAAACCTCCGACACCTGGATCACCACCAAGGTGAAGGCTGATCTGCTGACCGAGAAAGGCATTCCAGGCTCCGATATCAAAGTTGAAACCACTCACGGTGTAGTCGCTCTGTCCTCGAAGGATGGCGTGACCCTGACTTCGGCTCAGAAAGATACCGCTGTGATGATCGCCAAGAAAATCAAAGGCGTTAAGAGCGTTACCGCTGAAGCGCTGAAGACTCAGTAAGTCTCTGTGCTAGGCCCGATGGAACGGGCCAGTAGAACGAAAGCCCCGGCCATTGGCCGGGGCTTTTTGCTGAGTGAGCACAAAGCTTGGGACTCTGTTCGGGATTCACTCCGCATCCAGATGCATCGGTGTGATCACACGTCCGTCAGCTTCGGCTTTGCCGAGTGTGGTATCGATGAAATACACCCGATCATCTTCAAGCTTACCGTGATCCACCAAGTAGTCTTTGATGCTGCTAGCGCGTTCCTGGGCCAGGCTGCGCAGCAGTGCGGCGCTTTCTGCCCAAGACCTGATAACCGCCTCGCGCAGCTTGGTCGTGCGCTCGTCGCGACTCAGCTTCTCCCACTCGGCAGGCGGTTGCTGTTTGAGGCGAGTGCGATAGATGCCCTCGAGCATTGCCGGTTTGTCGCTGTCGTCGACCACCAGCATCGAGGCGTTGGCTGGAACCTTGTCGCCGCGGCGCTGGAGGATCTTGTACCAGGTACTCTGGTATTCGCGCTCCAGGCGTTGCTGGGCGATCAACGGGCCATCGCTGGTCTGCGCGCTGGTACCCTCGATTTCCAGGCGTAGCTCGGGCCTCTGCTTCAATGCAGCGGCCAGCTTGTCCAGATCGCCCTTGGCAGCAGTGCTCAGATCACTGGAGCCAGGCGCGAAGGCTACCGTGCCCAAGTCTTGCGAGCCGCCGCCAGCGATCAGTCCACCGATGAACTTGAACGGCGCCTGCGCTGCGCGAAGCACCAGATTGCGCATCGTTTGCCAGACGATCGGCATGACACTGAACTGTGGGTTGTTCAGGTCGCCGGAGACGGGCAGCTCGATCGAGATGCGGCCCTGGGTGTCCTTGAGCAATGCCACCGCCAGGCGAATCGGCAGGTCCACGGCATCAGGGCTGTCGACGCGCTCGCCCAGTTGCAACTGTTCGACAACCACCTTGTTCTCGGCCTTCAGTTGGCCCTTGGTGATCACGTAGTGCAGGTCGAGGTCCAGGCGCCCTTTGCGGATACGGTAGCCGGCGAATTTGCCCGAATACGGCGTCAGCGTGGTGAGCTCGACGCGCCGGAAGCGCGTGGCGATGTCCAGACTGGCCATCGGATCGAACGGATTCAACGCGCCTTTGATGGTGACTGGCGCATAGCGGTCGACCTTGCCTTGGACGTCGACTTTGGCTGGCTGCGACTGGCGATTGTCGATGGTGCCAATCTGGCCGTTGAGCTGCTGAACGGCCGTGGCGAAATTGGGTGTCAAGGTCAGGTCGGCGAAGTTGGCCGAACCGTCGTTGATGTCGATCTGGCCAATGCGGATGCCCAGCGGTTTATCAGCGCTGGCGGTAGCCGGTTTGCGCTCGCCGCTCGACGAGCTTGCGCTGGTTTGCGGGATCAGCAGGTCGTCGATGCTGGTGGTGCGGTCTTCGTTGATGATGAAGCGCGCGTAGGGTTGCTGCAGGGTGACTTTGTCGATCGACAATGCATTGCCATGCACGTAGGACAAGCCATCGACGTTGACCTGCTGCCACTTGACGAAGTCTCGGCCCTTGATGGTGTCGAGGGTGTGCAACTGATTGACCTGCGCCTTGCCTGTGACGCTGAAGGCCAGTGGCTGGGTACCCTTGAGGTCGACGTCGAGATCGCTGGCGAGCATGCCGCTGCGCAGTTCCAGGCGAATGAAGGGACTGATATAGGCCTGGGCCACGCGCAGGTCGATGTCGCGGGTACTGACATTCAGCTTGGCCGTGACTGGCGCGAGGTTGACTTGACCCGCGGCCTGCAGCTTGCCCTGACGGCCGACACCGGTGTCCAGTTTCAAGGTGAAAGGCGACTGGTTCAGGCTGTCGAAGCCTTTGAGGTCGAGATTCAGCGGGCCGACATCGAGCTCTACGGGGGCCTGTTGGCTGCGATCTGCCAGATGGATCAAGTAATCGCGTGCCTGCACGTCCTTGAGCAGTACCTGCCAGGGCTTGCTTGGCGCCGCTGCGGCCTGTTCGGGGGCAACGGGCTCGGCGGTAGCTGGCTCGGCCTTTTGCTTGGGTGTGACCTTGGCCGGCTGGCTGGCGAATAGCTTCTGCCAGTCGAGCTGACCATCGCGCTCAAGCGCCGCCCAGGTTTCGAGCTTTTCGCTGCGGACCTTGCCAACGCTGACCCGTTGCTTGGCGAGATCGACCGAAGTGTCGCTGATTTCCAGCTTCGCCAGACGGGCCAGCTTACGGCCATCCGGCGCCTTTATGGCGAACGGTGCGATGCGCAGCGAGGCGTTGTCCAGCAACAGTTCGGTCTGTTTGGACAGGTTGAGCTTGTAATGCGTGTCGAGGCTGAGCTTGCCGTCCTCGAGCACCAGCGGCACGGCGTCGCGCACATAAGGCCAGAACAGCTTCATTTTGCCGTCGGTGATTTTCAGGGTGCCTTCGGAGGCGATCGGGGACAGGCTGAGGTTGCCACTCCAGTCGATCCGACCGCCATTGGGGCCGTTGGCTACCAGTGTCATATCCGCGCTGTCGTCGGGCAGGGTGCTGAGGTTCTTAAGCTCCAGGTTCATCGAGTCGTAGAGAAACTCGATGGGCTCGCTCGGGCGCAGATCCTGGAAGTGCAGGTAGCCTTCGTTGAGCTTGATGCGGGCGATGCGCAGTGGGAAGGGGTCGCTTGGCGTTTCGTCCGCCTTGGGCTCGCTTGGCGGCAGCTTGAACAGGTGTGAGAGGTTGAGGCTGCCATCCTTGGCGAACAGCAATTCGGTGCGCGGCTTGTCCAGCTCGATGGCGTCCAGATGCAGGGCTCCGGTCCACAGACTGTCGAGTGAAAGATTGGCATAGAGGCGCTCGAACCCGACCTGCTCCTTCCCTGGCTCGCCCACCTGCAGGCCCCACAGGGTCAATTCGAGGGTGAAAGGATTGAACTCGATGCGCTGCAGGTGTGCCGGCACGGTGGCGTAGTGGGCCAACTGCTGGTTGGCGATGCGCAGAGCGACGCCGGGGAGGATGAAGAAACCCATGAGGCTGTAGAGGGCCACGATGGCTAGCAGGGCGCCGATGGCGCGGATCAATCCTTTGGGCATGTGCGGCGTCGTCTGTCGCGAACGGAGGTGCCTTGGAGTATGGCACGGCTGATCGGTTCCGAAACATCGGACAAACCCTAGATCAGGTCCATTCGCCTGCGGGCACGCTGAGCCGAGCCATTGCGCATCGCCCAGCGCAGTATCGGCGCGATCTGCTTCACCCCGAGACGTACTAACTGGCGCTTGAGCGAACTCTGACGTTGCCCGAGGAGATCGTTGGCCCATAAGGGCAGCAGGTCGATGCCCGCCTGCAGCATGAGGGTGCCAACGGGCTGCGCCACTCGGCTGGGCGCCGGCGCAGCGAGCAGGATTTGCACGACTTCCAGGCTACGGTCATCACAGCACAATTGCGGGCGCATGCCTTGCAGATAGTGTTGCACTTGCCTGCAGGAGCGCGGCACATCGCGCGCACCTAGTCGCTCGGCGACGAGGGCGATTTCCGCGTAGTAGGCGTCCTGGTCGCCAGCGGACATCTGCGGGTTGCGGTAGCGCAGATGTGCGGCGAGGAAGCTGCTCACCTCGGCGACGTGCACCCAGGTGAGCAGGTTTGGGTCGCTGGCTGCGTAGGGGCGTCCATCGGGCGCGATGCCGACGACCTGATGGTGAATCTTGCGGACCTTTTCGATCAGCCACTGCGCATCCTGGGTCGAGCCGAAGGTCGTGCCGGAGATGAATTGGCTGGTCCGACGCAGGCGTCCGAGCAAATCTTCACGAAAGTTGGAATGGTCCCACACCCCGGCCAGCGCCAGGGGGTGGAGCAGTTGCAGCATCAGCGCACTGATGCCGCCGATCAGCATGCTGGGAAAGTCGCCATGGACCCGCCAGCTCACGCTGTGTGGACCAAACAGGCCCGGATCGCCCTTGGGCGACTCCAGGTCGAGTTGACCGAGCGCAAGCCCGGTCATGCTCATCAGCTGAGTTTCGATACGGCGACGCAGTGCTTCCACGGGCGTGTGGATCAACCGCGGTGACGTCCGCGGAAGTAGTTGATCAGACCTTGGGTCGAGCCGTCCTCTGCGCTTTCCTCAAGGCTGCCCACCAGACGCTGGTACACGCCTTTGCCTAGCTCCTTGCCCAGTTCGACGCCCCACTGGTCGAAGGCGTTGATGCCCCAGATCACGCTCTGCACGAAGACCTTGTGTTCGTACATCGCCACCAGCGCGCCCAGGCGCCGCGGGCTGATGCGCTCGACCACCAACGTATTGCTCGGACGGTTGCCCGGGATGATCTTGTGCGGCGCAAGCGTTTCCACGTCCGCCTCGTTGAGCCCCTTGGCGCGCAACTCGGTTTCTGCTTCCTCGCGCGTTTTGCCGAGCATCAGGGCCTGGCTTTGCGACAGGCAGTTGGCGTAGAGCCACTGGTGGTGGTCGGCCACTGGGTTGAAGCTGACCACCGGCACGATGAAGTCGGCCGGGATCATCTGGGTGCCTTGGTGGAGCAACTGGTGATAGGCGTGCTGACCATTGCAGCCCACGCCGCCCCAGATCACCGGGCCGGTCTCGGTCTTCACCGGCGAGCCATCGGTCAGCACGCTTTTGCCGTTGGACTCCATGTCCAGCTGTTGCAGGTGCTTGGTGATGTTACGCAGGTAGTGATCGTAGGGCAGGATGGCGTGGCTACTGGCGTTCCAGAAATTGCCGTACCACACGCCCAGCAGGGCGAGCAGCACTGGCATGTTCTTCTCGAACGGCGCAGTCTGGAAATGCTGGTCCATGGTATAGGCCCCGGACAGCAGTTCCTTGAAGTTGGCGGTGCCGATGGCCAGGGCAATCGGCAAACCGATGGCCGACCACAGCGAATAGCGCCCGCCGACCCAGTCCCACATCGGGAAGATGTTCTCTTCACGGATACCAAACGCCACGGCCGCAGTCTTGTTGCTGGAGACAGCAATGAAGTGACGGTAGAGCTCGGCTTCCGAGCCGCCCTGGGCCAGGTACCAGGTGCGAGCAGCCTGGGCATTCTTCAGCGTTTCGAGGGTGTTGAACGATTTCGACGAAACGATGAACAAGGTGGTCTCGGCGCGCAGCTTGGCTGACAGCTCATGGAATTCGCTGCCGTCGATATTGGCCAGGTAATGGCAGCGCACGCCGCGCTGGGCGTATGGCAGCAGCGCCTCGGAGACCAACTCCGGGCCCAGGAAGGAGCCGCCGATACCGATGTTCACCACGTCGGTGATCGGCTTCTCGCTGTAGCCGCGCCACAGCCCGTCATGGATGCGTCCTACCAGTTCGGTGATCTGGTTGAGCACCTTGTGCACTTCCGGCATCACGTTGACGCCGCCGACATTGAGCTTGTCGCCGACCGGGCGGCGCAGGGCGGTGTGCAGCACAGGACGGCCTTCGGAGCCGTTGATGATCTCACCGCTGAACATGGCCTTGATTGCCTCTTCAAGGCCCACTTCCCGCGCCAGGTCGACCAGCAGGTCGCGGGTCTGTTCGGTAATCAGGTTCTTCGAATAGTCCAGGAACAGGCCGCAGCTGCTGAGCGAGAACTGCTCGAAGCGCTTGGGGTCGGCGGCGAAGGCTTCTCGCATGCTGAACCCCTGCATGGCGTCGCGGTGCTGTTTGAGCGCTTGCCAGGCGGGCAGGGCCGTCACGTCGTGGGGAGTGCGGTAATACGCCATTGCGGGTGGTTTCCTTCGGGCATGGTCTGGCTTGGACACTGGCAGTCATTGCCAGTTGCAAGAAAAGGCCATTATAGGCATTGGTCCGATGGCGGGAATGGGAGCGGTGCTGCGGAGAATGAAATTTTTGCGAGAAATGCGGCAAGGTGCTGCGAGCAGGCTCTGCGCGTTTGTCTGCGCAGAGCCTGCAAGGTCTTATGCAGCAGGCTCTTCAAGGTGCAGGTAGAGGTTGTCGATCAACCGCGTAGTGCCTAGATAAGCCGCCGCGAGAATGACCAGGTCTCGGTCGTCGATCACGGCTGGCTTGAGCGTCAGCGCATGGCGGATTTCCAGATAGTCCGGGCGCAGTCCCGCATTGATCAGGTGCGCCTGACCTTCGGCGAGCAGCGTCGAGAAATCTCGCCGACCGCGACCAAGTCCTTCGGCCAGCGCCCGCAGGACCTGATACAGCACCGGCGCCGTAGCGCGCTGGTCCGGACTCAGGTAGCCGTTGCGCGAGGACAGCGCCAAGCCGTCCTCGGCACGCACGGTCGGCTCGCCGATGATCTGGATCGGCATGTTCAGGTCGCGCACCATGGCGCGAATGACTGCCAGTTGCTGGTAGTCCTTCTCACCGAACACGGCTAGATCCGGCTGAACCATGTTGAACAGTTTGCTCACCACGGTCGCTACACCTTCGAAGTGGCCCGGGCGGCTGGCGCCGCACAGTCCCTCTGACAGATGCGGCACGCTGACTCGGGTCTGCACGCCCATGCCATCGGGATACATCTCCTCGACCGCTGGCGCGAATAGCAGGTTGCAGCCTGCCTGCAGCAGCGTTGCCTGATCGGCGACCAGGGTGCGCGGGTACTTGTCCAGGTCCTCGCCGGCGCCGAACTGCAGCGGGTTGACGAAGATGCTGGCAACCACGAAGTCGGCGCGCTGGGCCGCCTTGACGACCAGAGCGGCATGGCCGCTGTGCAGGTTGCCCATGGTCGGGACGAAGGCGATACGCTTGCCTTCGCCGCGCGCGCGCGCTACCGCAGCGCGTAGTTCACGGACGGTCTTGACGGTATTCATGCGCTGAACCCATGTTCAGGTGCCGGGAAGGAGATGTCCTTGACCGCCTTGACGTAGGCCGCCAGGGCGCTGTCGATGCTGGGCTGACCCGCCATGAAGTTCTTCACGAACTTCGGCACGCGACCGCTGAGGGTCAGGCCGAGCATGTCGTGCAGGACCAGCACCTGGCCATCGGTCCCGCTGCCGGCACCGATGCCGATCACTGGAATGCTCACAGCCTGGGCGATGTCCGTAGCCAGCGCGCTGGGTACGCATTCGAGCAATAGCATGGCCGCGCCTGCCTGTTGCAGGGCGAGGGCATCGGCGCGCATCTGCTGCGCCTGGGCCTCTTCGCGGCCTTGGACCTTGTAGCCGCCCAGTACATTGACTGTCTGCGGTGTCAGGCCCATGTGCGCACAGACCGGAACGCCACGGTCGGCCAGCAGGCGGATAGTGTCGCCCAGCCAGGCGGCGCCCTCGACCTTGATCATGTGCGCCCCCGCACGCATCAGCGTGGCGCAGTTGCTGAACGATTGTTCGAGGGTGGCGTGGGCCATGAACGGCAGATCAGCGAGGATCAGCGCACCCTGGTTGCCGCGTTTGACACAGGCGGTGTGGTAGGCCATCTCGGCGGTGGTGACTGGCAGTGTGCTGTCATGGCCTTGCAGGACCATGCCCAGCGAGTCGCCGACCAGCAGTACTTCGACGCCGGCCTGGCTTGCGGCCTTGGCGAAAGTGGCGTCGTAACAGGTCAGCATGGTGATTTTCTCACCCTTGGCCTTCAGGCCATGCAGGGTGGTGAGGGTGACTTCAGGCATGTAGCGAGATCCTCGTTCAGGCGCTGTGAAAAACGACTGCGTACAACGCGTGTATTCATCTTCCGGAGCGGCACATCATCGTGCGTGATGTTCGGGTCACAGGGCTGTCCGGGCCTAAATGGGTAGAGAGCGGCTGACGGGCGCCGCGGGACGCCTATAGTCGTGAGCGAGGTGGGGGAAGTCAATGACCCTGTTACGGCATTGTTACGCCCGGAGTGTTACTGCCGTTACCGATGGCAGAAGTGCCCGGATTACAGGCGCTCCAGCCCCACGAAGGGGCAGGCCTGAAGCAGTTGCGCGAGGCGACGACCGTCGGCCAGGGTGAAGTCGGCGGGTACCAGTTCGGCCAGCGGGTAGAGCACGAACGGGCGGGCGTGCATATGGTAATGAGGCACTTTTAGCCGGGGGATATCGATGACGTCGTCGCCGAACAGGAGTATGTCCAGGTCGAGCGTGCGCGGTCCCCAGCGCTCCTTGCGCACTCGGCCTTGGTCGTTCTCTATACCTTGCAAGGCGTCGAGCAGCGCTAGCGGCGCCAGGCGGGTGTCGAGTGCCGCGACGGCATTGGTGTAGCGGGGCTGGCCGGGCAGCAAGGATTCACTGCCATACAGGCCCGAGGCGGCGACCAGGCGTGTCGCGGGGATGCGGTCCACAGCCTGGAGCGCACTGCGCAATTGCTCGTCCGGGGCGTCCAGGTTGCTGCCCAGGCCGATGTAGGCGCGAACGGTCATGCTCAGTCGAAGCTGCCTTCGCCGCCGGACTTGCGCTTGCTGCCACTGCGCTTGCGCTTGCGCGTGGTCGAGGCGCCGTCATCGCGGCTGCCCAGTTCGCGAATCATGTCGCGGCGTTCGCTGTCGTGGGCATCCTGGTAGTCGGTCCACCACTGGCCAAGGTCGTCGGTTTCCTCGCCGGCGCTTTCGCGCAGCAGCAGGAAATCGTAACCGGCCCGGAATCGCGGGTTGTCCAGCAGCATGTCGGCGCGTTTACCACTGCGCCGTGGCAGGCGCTCCTGCATGTCCCAGATCTCGCGGATCGGCAGGGTGAAGCGCTTGGGAATCGCGATGCGCTGGCACTGCTCGGCGATCAGGTCGTGGGCGGCTTCGTTCATCGCCGGGATCGGCGGCACGCCCTGACTCTGCAGGAACAGCGAGCGCGCCGGGAGGGCAGGCCAGAGCAGAGCAGCGAACAGGAAGGCTGGGGTGACCGGCTTGCCTTGCTTGACGCGCAGGTCGGTGTTGCTCAACGCCTGGCTGATCAAGGTGTGGGTGTAGCTTGGGCGTTCGTCCAGCGCTTGGGCGCTGGCTGGGAACAGCGGCTCGAACAACTGCAAATCGACCAGCATCTCGAAGGCAATCGCCCCGTGGCCGGACAGGAACAGCTTCAACACTTCCTCGAAAAGGCGTGCTGGCGGGATCTCGCGCAACAGCTTGGCCAGATCGCGGATGGGCTGAACGGTATGTTTTTCGATGCCGAAATCCAGCTTGGCGGCGAAACGCACCGCCCGCAGCATACGGACGGGATCTTCCTGATAGCGATGGGTGGGATCGCCGATCAGACGCAGCAAACGGTTACGGATGTCGTGCACGCCATTGGCGTAGTCCAGGATGCGCTCGCTGACCGGATCGTAGTACAGCGCGTTGATGGTGAAGTCGCGGCGCTGGGCATCGTCTTCGAGCGTGCCGTAGACGTTGTCGCGCAGAATGCGTCCGCTGGAGTTGTGCGACGAACGGTGGGTGTCGCCTTGGTCTTCCTCGCTGTGGTGGGCACGGAAGGTGGCAACCTCGATGATTTCGCGGCCGAAATGGATATGCACCAGCTTGAACCGGCGACCGATGATCCGCGCATTGCGAAACTCGGCGCGGACCTGCTCGGGTGTGGCGCTGGTGGCGACATCGAAGTCTTTGGGAGCGATGCCCAGCAGCAGGTCACGCACGCAGCCGCCGACCAGATAGGCCTGGTACCCAGCGCTCTGCAGGCGCTCGACGATGCTCACGGCGTGGCGGCTGAACTGGCTGCGCTGGAGCGAGTGCTGGCTCTGATTGATCACCTCAGGCGTGGTGCGCCTGTGCTGACCACGGAGGGGAGGACGGAACGACTGGAACAGCTTCTTCAGCATGGGATGCACTGTATGAAGGAATGTTCGGCCAAGACTAGGAGAATGGCCGCATGATGGCGGGGGATTCTAGCATTTACTGTCGGGATGGTGTAGGCAGTGCCGCGAAGGGATTCTGATGGGGGTAGAAACGACAAGGGGAGCCTAAGCTCCCCTTCAAGTCGTTGCGTGCTCTTATTGTTTTTTTATCGGGCTTCTTGTTTTTGTTGAGTGCCCTGTCCACCGATATTTACGCTGTGGACGACCCCATGTTCGGGGTGAAGAGCAAACGGATTGCTTTGGTCGCTGAGTCATGCTGATCATTCGATCCAACCAGTTCAGGCGCTGCTTTAGTGCAGTGTTGTTATTCTCAGCCTGGTTGTGGGGCAAGCCCAAACACAACGCCTCTCCAAAAGAATCAGTTAGCTGCGCCTCCGCCGTCTTGTTCTTGTTATGCGTGAGTCGTTTCGTCTTGTTCTTATTTTGAATTGCCGTGCTTGTTATTGTTCTTGTACGAAAGATATAGCAGGTGCCGTGCCAACTTTGTGAGGGCCAATGAAATCGGGGGTTTGGGCGATTTTAGGCGTGAAGCTTGTCGGCGAAATGATGAGATTTCGTTACCGTATGCCTCGGTTTGTTACGCCAGGGGCGGACGAGGTAACAGATTTTTCACGTCGGAGGGGCGCTACTGGATGGCACGGTGAGGGCGGGGGCTCGGCGGGACATGTCCGGTGCTACACGTTGGGCGTGTCCCGCGTCGCGAATGATCAGTTTTCGCTGGCTACGTTACTCTTGCGTCGCGGGATGCCCAGGCGCTGGCGCCGTTCCCACAAACATTTGCGGCTGACGCCAAGTTTTCGTGCCAGTTCGGTTTCGGTCATGTGGTCCTGATGCTCGAGTACGAAATGCTGGAAATAGTCTTCCAGCGACAGGTCCTCGGTAGGTTCGTGGCTGGCGTTGCTGGTGCTGACGCCACCTGCTGGGTGAATACCTTCGAGCATGTCGTCGTCCAGGTCGGCCAATTCGATATCGATGCCCAATAGATCGGCCGATATTTCCGGACTTTCGCTGAGGATGACTGCCCGCTCGACCGCGTTTTCCAGTTCACGCACGTTCCCGGGCCAATGGTAGTGACGAATGGCCTGCTCGGCATCGGCCGCGAAATGCAGGTCGTCGCGGCCGATGCGTGCGCTCTGGCGAGCGAGGAAAGCATCGGCGATCTGGTTGACATCGCTGCCGCGCTCGCGCAGGGCCGGCAACTTGAGGGCGATGACATGCAGGCGGTAGTAGAGGTCTTCGCGGAACTGTCCTGCTTTGGCAAGGTTCTTCAGGTCACGGTGGGTAGCGGCGATCAGGCGCACATCGACCTTTTGCGACTGCACCGATCCGACCCGGCGGATCTCGCCTTCCTGAAGCACACGCAACAGGCGAGCCTGGGCCTCTAGCGGCAACTCGCCGATTTCGTCGAGGAACAGAGTGCCACCGTCTGCCGCCTCCACCAGGCCGGCGCGGCCGGCGCTGGCACCGGTGAAAGCGCCTTTTTCGTGGCCGAACAGCTCGGATTCGATCAGGGTCTCCGGGATCGCTGCGCAGTTGACGGAAATCATCGGGGCCTTGGCGCGGCGCGAGAGGTTATGCAGCGCGCGCGCCACCAGCTCCTTGCCGGTGCCGGACTCGCCCTGGATCAGCACATTGGAGTCGGTGGGCGCGACTTTGCGGATTTTACTGAACAGGTCCTGCATGGGCGCACAGGCGCCGATGATGCCGATCTCGCCATTGGCCGGGGCATTCATGGGCTTTTCGGCTGCCCCACCCTTGCTGGTGCGGCTTGGTTCGGCGGCAGTGGTGGCGCTGGCGAAAGCACTTTGGCGGTCGCGCAGAATGCGGGCGACGGCTTGCAGCATTTCATCGTGGTCGAACGGTTTGGCGATGTAGTCCACCGCGCCCATCTTCATCGAATCGACTGCCGAGCGTAGGCTGGCATAGCTGGTCATGATCAACACCGGCTTGCCTTCTCCGAGCTTGATCAGTTCGGTCCCGGGAGCGCCGGGCAGGCGCAGGTCGCTGACGATCAAATCGAAGGAGGCAATGCTGAAGCGCTCCTGGGCTTCCTGTACCGAGCCGGCTTCGCTGACCTGATACTGGTTGCGTTCCAGCAGTCGGCGCAGGGCCGAGCGAATGATGGTTTCGTCTTCGACGATCAGAATGTGCGGCATTGATTCAATTCTCTCGACGGTCTCGAATGTCAGGGGACGTCGCTACGACATGCCGGGGCAGGGTCACGCGGATCCGTGTGCCACATTGCCGATCAGGATCGGCCGGGCTGTCGATGGTGATTTGCCCATAATGCTCTTCCACGATGGAATAGACCAGCGCAAGCCCCAGTCCGGTTCCTTCGCCTGGATCCTTGGTGGTGAAGAACGGCTCGAACAGGCGATCCATGATGTTTTTCGGAATGCCGCTGCCTTCGTCTTCGACGATCAGGTCGACGGTGTGTTCGCTCGCTTCGCTACGCACACGCACCGCACTGCCCGGTGGCGAGGCATCGCGGGCGTTGGACAGCAGGTTGATCAGTACCTGGGCCAGGCGCTGCGGATCGCCTTCGGCCCAATGGTCGGGGTCACACAGGTTGAAGAACTGCACCTCGAAATTGCGCCGGTTCAGGGCCAGCAGCCCGATCGCATCCTGCGCCACCTCGGCCAGGGCCACCGGTTCTTCGTTGTTCTGATGGCTGCCACCGGCGTGGGCGAAGCTCATCAGTGACTGGACAATGCGTGACACGCGTTTGGTCTGCTCAAGGATCTGGCTGGACAGCTCGATGATCTCACCGTCGTCTTCGCGTTCCTCGCGCAGGTTCTGCGCCAGGCAGGCGATGCCGGTGATCGGGTTGCCGATCTCGTGAGCCACGCCCGCCGCCAGGCGACCGATGCTGGCCAGACGTTCGGAGTGCACCAGCTTCTCCTCCAGCGCCTGGTTTTCGGTGAGGTCTTCGACCAGCAGCACCAGGCCGCTGTTGCCCGGAGCCAGCGGTTCGTCGATCGCCGCCTTGTGCAGGTTCAGCCAGCGCGGCTGGCCGTCGAGCGCCAGGCGTTGTTTGTGCAGGTGCTCGTCAGGCAGGTTGATGAAGCCTTCGAGCAAACCGCGCCAGGGTTCGGCGATGGTGATCAGGCGCGACCCCACCACATGCTTGGCGGCGATTCCGGTCAGTTCCTCCATGGCCTTGTTCCACATCAGGATCTCTTGATCCTTGGCCAGCGAGCAGACGCCCATGGGCAGTTCCTGAAGCGTCTGGCGGTGATAGCGGCGCAGGGCGTCGAGCTCGGCGGCAAGGCCGGTCAAGCGCGAGTGGTAGTCTTCCAGCCGGCTTTCGATGAAGTGGATGTCTTCGGTGACGTAGTTCTCGTTCCCGGACTTGTAGGGCAAGAAGGTCTCGACCATGTCTTGGGCCACGCTGGGACCCATGAGTCCCGAAAGGTTGGCTTCGATGCGATCACGTAGTCGACGCAGGGCGTAGGGACGGCGCTCGTCGAACGGCAGGTAGAGGTCGCGCAGGGCCTGCTCGACCTCTTTCTGTGCGGCCTTGGCCCCCAGCGGCTTGGCCAGTTGGGTGGCGAACTCCTGGGGTGAGGCAGCGTGCAGTTCGCGACGCTGTGGGCGGCGCACGTTGTCGACGGCACAGGCCTCGGCGGCGCTGACTTCCTCGCTGCTGGCATTGGTGAACAGCGATATCAAGGTAAACAGCAGGACGTTGGCGGCCAGCGAAGCGATGGCTGCCATGTGCCAACTGGTGTCGTCCAGTACGTAGATCATGTCCAGCAGGGGAATGTAGAAGCCTTGCACGTTGCCCAGCAGTGGCAGCAGCATGGTCACCAGCCAGACCAGGGTGCCAGCCAGCAGGCCCGCGATGAAGCCGCGGCGGTTGGCGGTCGGCCAGTACAGCACCGAGAGCACGCCGGGCAGGAACTGCAGGGTGGCGACGAAGGCGACGATGCCAAGATTGGCCAGGCTCTGGTGGGTATTCTGGGTCAGGTAGAAGACGAAGCCCGCGGTGATGATCGCCACGATCAGGGCGCGACGGGTCCACTTCAGCCAGCGGTAGATATTGCCCTCGGCCGGTGGCTGGTACAGCGGCAGCACCAGGTGATTGAGCGCCATGCCCGACAGCGCCAGGGTGGTGACGATGATCAGGCCGCTGGCGGCGGAAAGCCCGCCGACATAGGCCAGCAAGGCCAGCGCTTCGTTATTGGCGGCGATGCCCAGGCCCAGTGTGAAGTACTCTGGATTGGTGCTCGCGCCCAGGCGCAGACCGGCCCACAGCACCAGCGGCACCGCCAGGCTCATCAGCAGCAGGAACAGCGGCAGGCCCCAACTGGCACTGACCAGGGCGCGGGGACTGAGGTTCTCGGTGAAGGCCATGTGGTACATGTGCGGCATGACGATGGCCGAGGCGAAGAATACCAGCAGCAAGGTGCGCCATGGGCCTTCCTGCAGCGGGGTGTGCAAGGCTGCCAGTGCGGTCTGGTTCTGCAGCAGCCAGACTTCCAACTCGTGCGGACCTCCGAACACGCCGTACAGCGCATACAGCCCGATGCCGCCCAGTGCCAGCAGCTTGATCACCGACTCGAAGGCGATGGCGAACACCAGGCCTTCGTGTTTTTCGCGGGTGGCGATGTGCCGCGAGCCGAAGAAGATGGTGAACAGCACGATCAGCACACAGAAGGCGAAGGCGACCCGTGCCTTGACCGGCTCGCCGGTGAGGATGCTGATGGAGTCGGCCACCGCCTGTATTTGCAGGGCCAGCAGCGGCAGCACGCCGATCAGCATGATCACCGTGGTCAGGGCGCCGGCCCAGGTGCTGCGAAAGCGAAAGGCCAGCAGGTCGGCCAGCGAAGAGAGCTGGTAGGTGCGGGTGATCTTGAGGATCGGATAGAGCAGAACGGGGGCCAACAGAAAGGCGCCGGACACGCCCAGGTAGCAGGCAAGGAAACCATAGCCGTATTGGTAGGCCAGACCTACCGAGCCGTAGAAGGCCCAGGCGCTGGCGTAGACGCCCAAGGACAACGTGTAGGTCAGGGGATGGCGGATGACCGAGCGCGGGATCAGCCCGCGCTCGCTGATCCAGGCCACGCCGAACAGCACCAGCAGGTAGGCGGCGCTGATCAGGATCATCTGGGTCAGGCTAAAGCTCATCGGCATCTCGTTGGCTCTGCAGGATGAAGGTGACGACGATCAGGATCAGCCAGAGCAGGTAAGGGCGATACCAGGCTCCGGTCGGTTCGATCCACCAGTCCATGATGGCCGGGGAGAACAGGTAGATCCCCACGACCAGAAGCAGGACCAAGCGATAGATATACATGCGGGCCTCGATGGCAAGGTGCTGCGCAAGTGAGCTTCTTATTATTGGCGCAAACGTCCGGGGCGATGCTAGCGGGATTCGCACTCGTTCGCCAAGGATTTGAATTGGCTGGGCTTTTTATCACGCAGAAAGGAGCGGTGGCCGGCGGGTGCGCCGTGGCCTCAGCTCAGTTCGGCCTCGGGTAACGAGGGCCGCGCCTGGATTGCGTCGGGGCGCCATTGCGCGATCGCCTGGGCCAGCACCTCACTGGGGGGCGCGCTCGACAGCGTTGCCGGTGCCTGCTGACCCAGCGCTCGAAGTGCTCGTAGCAGCAGCGGTGTCGCCTGTTCGGCCGGCAGCGGCGGCGAGCGGTAGGTCTTGCCCAGTTTGTGCCCGTCAGGTTGGGTGATCAACGGGATGTGCAGGTAGCGCGGCTGCAAGAAGCCGAGCAATTCCTGGAGGTACAGCTGGCGCGGTGTGTTGTCGAGCAGGTCGGCGCCACGCACGATGTCGGTAACTCCCTGCCAGGCATCGTCCAGGACCACCGCCAGTTGATAGGCGTACAGTCCGTCGCGACGCTGGATGACGAAATCGCCCACCTCGCGGCCCAAATGCTGCTCGAAGCGACCTTGCACGCGGTCGTCGAAGCGGTAGATCAGTTCAGGGACCCGGATGCGGATGGCCGCGTTTTCGCGAGCATGGCCCGCGTTGCGACAAAAGCCGGGATAGAGGCCGCCATGCCCCTCGAGCTGCTTGCGCGAGCAGGTACAGGCGTAGGCAAGGCCCATGCTGAACAGCCGATCGACCACGGCGGCATAGGCGTCGTGGCGCTGACTCTGGAAGACCACCTCGCCGTCCCAGTGCAGGCCGTAGCGCTCCAGCGTCTGCAGAATGGCGTCGCGCGCGCCAGGCATCTCGCGGGGCGGATCGGTGTCTTCCATGCGTAGCAACCATCGGCCGCCTGCGGCGCGTGCGTCGAGCCAGGAGGCCAGGGCGGCGACCAGTGAGCCGAAGTGCAGGAAACCGCTGGGAGTGGGGGCGAAGCGGCCTATATAGCGGGAGTCTTTCATGGGCATGTCAGGCATATAAATGAAATGGGGCGCTAGATGCGCCCCATTCGGATGAAGTCAGGATCAGCCCTTGCCGGCCGATTTTTCCTTCTTCTCGGCAATTTCCTTGCAGTCGAAGCATAGGTCGGCCGTTGGGCGAGCTTCCAGCCGGCGCAGGCCGATCTCGATACCGCAGGTGTCGCACCAGCCGTATTCCTCGTCCTGGATTTTCTGCAGGGTCTTGTCGATCTTCTTGATCAACTTGCGTTCGCGATCGCGGTTGCGCAGTTCAAGCGCGAATTCTTCTTCCTGGCTCGCACGGTCGGCCGGGTCCGGGAAATTCGCCGCTTCGTCCTTCATGTGGTCCACAGTGCGGTCCACACTGATCATCAGCTCGCCTTTCCAGGCGCTGAGCAGCTTGGTGAAGTGCGCGCGCATGGGAGCGCCCATGTATTCCTCACCCTTGGTTTCGACATAGGGCTCGACACCGTACATGGTCTGACCGGTTTTTTGCTTTTCTACGGTGGACATGAATAGACCGCCTCTCACTCATCTGATCCAATGCGCAGGATGCTCCATTTCCGGCGACCGCCGGCCCTGCGACTGCGAGCCGCCGAACTTACCAGATAGGTCGGGGGTTGCGCTAGCCCGCCCGATCCGAGGTATTGACAGCGGCCCGCAGCGTCCGTTCTGTGTCGGTCGACAGTAGAATCATCAGTCTAGTCCCAAACGAGAGAAGGTCATGGCCTATCCCTACAGCGCGCGCAGTCGCGCCATCGAACCCTTCCATGTCATGGCCCTGCTGGCACGGGCCAATGAGCTGCAAGCGGCAGGTCATGATGTGATTCATCTTGAGATCGGCGAGCCGGACTTCACCACCGCCGCGCCGATCGTCGAGGCCGGTCAGGCTGCGCTGGCCGCCGGCCACACCCGCTACACCGCCGCCCGCGGTCTGCCGGCGTTGCGTGAGGCGATCGCCGGTTTCTATGGCCAACGCTACGGCGTGTCGGTCGATCCCGAGCGTGTCCTGATCACCCCCGGAGGCTCCGGTGCACTGCTGCTGGCCAGCAGTCTGCTGGTGGACCCAGGCAAGCATTGGCTGTTGGCCGACCCTGGATATCCGTGCAATCGCCATTTCCTGCGTTTGGTGGAGGGCGGCGCGCAACTGGTACCGGTGGGGCCGGAAGTGAATTACCAGCTCAACGCCGACCTGGTGCAGCGCCACTGGAACCACGACACCGTCGGTGCCTTGGTGGCCTCACCTGCCAATCCGACCGGCACGGTGCTGGGTCGCAACGACTTGGCCAGCCTGTCTCAGGCCACGCGCGAGCGCCATGGGCATCTGGTGGTGGACGAGATCTATCATGGCCTGACCTACGGCATGCAAGCGCCCAGCGTGCTGGAGGTCGATAACGAAGCCTTCGTGCTGAATAGTTTTTCCAAGTATTTCGGCATGACCGGTTGGCGCCTCGGCTGGCTGATCGCGCCGCCCTCGGCGGTGGCCGATTTGGAAAAACTGGCCCAGAACCTCTACATCAGCGCCCCGAGCATGGCCCAGCATGCGGCGCTCGCCTGTTTCCAGCCCGACACCCTGGCGATTCTCGAAGAGCGCCGTGCGGCGTTCGCCCGCCGCCGTGATTATCTGCTACCTGCCCTGCGCGGGCTGGGCTTCGGAATCGCCGTAGAGCCGCAAGGCGCTTTCTATCTATATGCCGACATCAGCGCCTTTGGCGGCGATGCCTTCGCGTTCTGCCGGCATTTCCTCGAAACACAGCATCTGGCCTTCACGCCCGGCCTGGATTTCGGTCGCCACCAAGCCGGCCACCATGTGCGCTTTGCCTACACCCAGAGCCTGCCGCGTCTTGAGCAGGCGGTGCAGCGCATCGAGCGCGGTCTGCGGAGCTGGCAAGGCTGATGCGCTTCGATCCTCCACTCGAACGGGCGCGCCTGCTGCGCCGCTATAAGCGCTTCCTTGCCGATATCGAACTGGACAGTGGCGAGCACTTGACCATTCACTGCCCGAACACCGGCTCCATGCTCAACTGCATGCGTGAGGGTGGACAGGTATGGTTCAGCCGCTCCAACGACCCGAAGCGCAAGCTGCCCGGCACCTGGGAGATCAGCGAGACGCCGCAGGGGCGCCTGGCCTGCGTCAACACCGGTCGGGCCAACGCCTTGGTCGACGAGGCCCTGCGCGCTGGCGTCATCGCCGAACTGGCCGGCTTCACCGCGCTGCGGCGCGAAGTGGCGTATGGCGAGGAGGGCAGTCGCATCGATTTTCGGCTCGAATTCGCCGAGGGCCCGGCCTACGTCGAAGTCAAGAGCGTCACCCTGGGCTATCCCGACAGCACGGTGGCTGCCTTTCCGGATGCCGTGACCCAGCGCGGCGCCAAGCACTTGCGCGAGTTGGCGGCATTGGCGCGCCAGGGCATTCGCGCGGTGCAACTGTATTGCGTCAATCTCACAGGGATAGAGGCGGTACGCCCGGCCGAGGAAATCGATGCGGCCTACGCCAAGGCGTTGCGCGCTGCGGTGGCTGACGGCGTCGAAGTATTGGCTTATGGCGCGCGCCTGGATGCCGAGCAGATCGTGCTCGAACGTCGCTTGCCGGTGCTGCTCAATCCTTGAGCCAGATGCCGCTGCTGTCCTCATGACAGTCCAGTGCGTGCAGGGCTTCGCCTTCGCAAGGCCCGGCGATGCACTCGCCGGATTCGATCAGGAACAGTGCCCCATGATGGGCACAGTGGATCAGGCTGGCGCTGTCGTCGAGAAAGGCCTGCTCATCCCAATTCAGCGCGATGCCGCGGTGTGGACAGCGGTTTCGGTAGAGGTAGACCCGACCCTGACGGCGCACGCCGAACAGCGATTGACCGGCTACGCTGAAGGCGCGGCTGCTGCCTTCGGCTAGTGATGCGGTGGGGCAGAGGAAATGCATGGTAGGCGTCACTCTCGAAAGCGGTAGTCGCTTGACGCATCAATGCGAATAATTATCAAATTGACCCTATTCACTGCGTCAGCCTTCCTATGGTGCGCAGTTCTGCCGAGGGCCTCAAGGTGCTCGGCTGTCTTCTGCGAGGTAACCCGATGATGCGTCGTACGGCTGCTCTATTCATCCTCTTGGCCGGCTTTACGCTTTCGACCCAGGCGTTGGCTGAAGCTCCCGCCCAGCGCTGGGTCAGCGCAGGCGGTGCGCTGAGCGAATGGATCAGTGCCCTGGGAGGTGAGTCGCGTCTGGTCGGCGTCGACACCACTAGCCAGCATCCGCCGTCGCTCAAGGCCTTGCCGAGCATTGGCTATCAACGCCAGCTGTCGGCCGAAGGCATTCTGAGCCTGCGTCCCGATGTGCTGGTGGGGACTGAAGAAATGGGGCCGCCGCCGGTGTTGGCGCAGGTCCGTGCGGCGGGCGTGCGTGTCGAATTGTTTTCCAGCGCAGCCGATCTGGCAGCAGTGGACCAGAATCTTGCGCACCTGGGTGAGTTGCTCGGAGCCCAGCAACAAGCCCGCGAGCTGACGACCCGCTACCATCGTGAGCTCGAGGCACTGAGCACCAAGATCGAACAGGCCCAGGCTCACCAGCGCGCGCCAGGCGTGCTGCTGCTGGTCGGGCATGCCGGCGCCAAACCGCTGATCGCGGGGCAGGGTACGGCAGGCGATTGGCTATTGCGTCAAGCGGGTGCGCGCAACCTGGCCGATCATCAGGGCTACAAGAATTTTTCCGTCGAAGCGCTGGCTGGGCTGGACCCGGATGTGGTGGTGTTCTCTGACCGTGCGCTGGCGGGTGACCAGGCGCTCGCTGCTTTGCTCAAGGAGAATCCGGGGCTTGTTGCGTCGCGTGCGGCACGCGACAAGCGCCTGCTGTCGCTGGATCCCACCTTGCTGGTCGGTGGTTTAGGGCCACGCCTCCCAGCCACACTGCATGAGCTGGCAGCGGCCTTCTATCCGGCAGACAAGGCCAGCCTCGCCCCATGAGGCAACGCGTCCGCCCGCGCGCGCTGTTCATCGGTCTTACTCTCCTGTGCGTGCTGGCGGTGTGGTTGTCGCTGGCGCTGGGGCCGGTCAGCTTGCCGTTGATCGATGTCCTGCGCGCAGGCGCACGATTGCTGGGGTTGCCGCTCCAAGGCGCGGGGCTAGAGCAGGCCGAGCTGATTCTCGGTCAGATTCGCCTGCCGCGCACGTTGTTGGGACTGGCAGTTGGCGCCGTGCTGGCACTGTCCGGTGTGGCCATGCAGGGGCTGTTTCGCAATCCGCTGGCCGACCCCGGCTTGGTCGGTGTTGCCAGTGGCGCGGCGTTCGGCGCCGCCGTCGCCATTGTCGGTGGAAGCTGGGTGGGTGGCTTACCCGAACTCCTGGCGCCCTACTTGCTCTCGTTCTGTGCGTTCATAGGTGGGCTCGGCGTCACTGCGTTGGTCTATCGCCTGGGCCGACGTGACGGGCAGACGGACGTCGCCACCATGCTGTTGGCCGGTATCGCCATGACCGCGCTGGGTGGTTCGGCAGTCGGGCTGTTCACTTATCTGGCGGATGACGCCACTTTGCGGACCTTGACCTTCTGGAACCTGGGCAGTCTCAACGGCGCCAGCTATCAGCGTCTGTGGCCGCTGCTGCTCGTGGCGCTGGGCGTGAGTCTGTGGCTGCCGCGTCGGGCGCGGGCGCTCAATGCCTTGTTGCTGGGCGAGTCGGAGGCACGTCATCTGGGTATCGAGGTCGAGGCACTCAAGCGCGAACTGGTGTTCTGCACGGCCCTGGGCGTGGGTGCGGCGGTGGCTGCGGCGGGGTTGATCGGGTTTGTCGGACTGGTTGTGCCGCACTTGGTGCGACTGCTTGCAGGGCCGGACCACCGTGTACTGCTGCCGGCCTCGTTGCTGGCTGGCGGCGCGCTGCTGCTGTTCGCCGACTTGGTGGCGCGGCTGGCGCTGGCGCCTGCCGAGTTGCCCATCGGTATCGTCACGGCATTCATCGGTGCACCCTTCTTTCTGTTCCTATTGGTCAGGAGGAACCGCTGATGCTCGAAGTCGAGGGCTTGTCGCTCAGCCGAGGCGGTGCCGAAGTCCTGCGTGATATCAACCTGCAGTTGCGCGCCGGGAAGGTGTTGGGCGTACTGGGACCCAATGGTGCAGGCAAAAGCAGCCTGCTGGGGAGCTTGAGCGGTGAGCTAGCGCCCAGTCAGGGTCAGGTCAGGCTGCATGGGAGGGACCTCGCGCAGTGGTCGGGCCCAGAGCGCGCTCGGCGCCTGGCGGTGTTGCCGCAAGCGTCCAGTCTCGGATTCGCTTTCAGCGTCGAAGAGGTGGTGGGCATGGGGCGCTTACCTCACGACAGCGGGCAACAGTCTGACCGGCAGATCATCGACGCGGCGCTGCGTGCCGCCGATGTCTTGCACCTGAGCGCGCGCAACTACTTGGCACTGTCTGGTGGCGAGCGCCAGCGCGTGCACCTGGCGCGGGTACTGGCCCAGTTGTGGCCCGGTAACGAAGGCGCGATTCTACTGCTCGACGAACCCACCTCGGCGCTGGATCCGTTGCATCAGCATACGACCCTGCAAACGGTGCGGCGATTCGCGGATTGCGGAGCGTCCGTTTTGCTGATTCTGCACGATCTGAATCTGGCAGCGCGCTACTGCGACCATATCCTGTTACTTGAGCAGGGCAGGACCCATGCTTACGGAGCGCCGACCGAGGTGCTCACACCCCAGGGGCTGAAGTCGGTGTTTGGCATCGATGTCCTGGTGCAGGCGCATCCAGAACTGGGGCATCCGCTGATCATCGCCCGCTGACGTTATTGGCACGGGTGTGTTCGATCAACGAGCGTTGTCCAGGCAAAAAAAGACCCGGCAAATTGCCGGGTCAATAACCGTGATTAGCCTGATGAGGAGATAATCTGAGAGTCCGAACCAGGGGCTTTCAGTTTACCCAACCAGTCTCGCGACCAGTTGTGATAATCATAACGATTCTCATTTCGTGGTCAACCTCTTTTTTCACTCATCACGATTTTTTTTGCGGGACTGTCTTGGCATCCAACTGCTGGTTCAGCGCTTGTTTGCGCTCGGCCGGCAGGTCATTCCAATGCATGTCCAGCAGTGCGGCTTCTATGGCGTACAGCAATACCTTCGAGGCACGGAACCCTCGGGTCTTGACTGCCTGGTACGCGCCGACCGCACCCAGGCGGCGCAGGTCGGATACGCTGTGGATGCCGGAGGCATGCAACCACTGCGCAGAGGTCTTGCCCAGATTCTTCAGATGCTGCAACTCATCATTCATCGAGCCTCCTTGCGCTGGCCGATCGGTTCTGTGGATAAATCGCGAACGGTCAGACTGGAGTGTAGCGGGGCTTGGCACAGGCGCGGCCTTTCGCCATCGGATGACGACGGACTGCCCACGTGCCACTTCGATCACCCCGCGCTTGTCACAAACCCGGCAGGCGCTGGCGGATCTGCTCGATCAACTGGTCCATGCTGGCGCTTTCATGGGTATCGACACGCTTGCCATGGACCGCTTCCTCGTCGTCCAGTGGCTCGCGACTGGCTTGTTGAGCCTTGACGACCTCCAGCGTGGCGTCGGATGGATCGACATTTTCCGTCTGACGCTGCTCAAGCCAACTGATGATGACCGCCTCGGGGGCTTGGCAGTCGAGGATCAGGAAAGGCACGCCTGTGCTACTGGCCACATTCGCTACGGCCTTGCGCTGCTCGCGCTTGAGGTAAGTGGCGTCTAGCACGACGGGGAAACCGGCGCGCAGGATGGTGTCTGCCAGAGCGTTCAGGCGCTGGTAGGTCGCTGTACTTGCTTCCTGGTCGTAGATCCCGGCTTGCAGCTCGCCGGTACTGTGTACGGGCTGTTCACCGAATAGACGCTTGCGCTCCACATCCGAGCGTACGCGAATCGCTCCCAGCGATTCCACCAAGCGCATGGCCACGTGGCTCTTGCCCACCGCCGAGACGCCATGGGTAATGGCCAACAGGCGCGAAGGAATGGCGCTGTAGCTTTCAGCCAGATCGGCGTACTTGCGGTAGGTGCGCAGGGTGGTGGCGCGTTGCATGCCGTCGGCGTCAGGCGCCATGCTGAACAAAGCGACCTTGGCCCGCACCAGGGCCCGGTAGGTCTTGTAGAAGTTCAGCAACTCCAGGCCCTGGTAATCGCCGGTCAGCTCCAGGTACTGACTGATGAAGCGGCGAGCCAGACACTTGAGACCACGGTCTTCCAGGTCCATGGCCAGGAATCCGACGTCGGCGTAGACGTCGGTGAGGCGAAACGGCTCGTTGAACTCGATGCAGTCGAAGATCACCACCTTGCCGTCGATCACGGTGGCATTGCCCAAGTGGATGTCACCGTGGCATTCACGAATGAAGCCGTCGCGTTTGCGCGCTTGCAGCAGGCCGTGCAGCCGGTCGAAGCTGCTGCGCGCCCAGGCTTGCAGGGCATCGAGCTGCTGCAGGTCGGCCTTGTCGGTGAGGAAAGGGCGGATCTGCTCGAAATTCTGCTCGACCGGCGCCATCACTGATTCGGGTGTGCCCAGGGGGTGCTCGACCGGCACCTGCGGCGCCTGCAGATGGAATTCGGCGATCTGCCGGGCCATCTGGTCGATATGTCCGGCGTTCAGTTCACCGTTGGCCTGCAGCGTGCCGAGCATCTGGCCTTGGGGGAACTGGCGCATTTTCAGGGCGTATTCGATCGCCTTGCCCGTGCCGCCGATCTGTGGCGCGTCGGCGCTGCCCGTGATCGGCAGCACTTCCAGGTAGAGGCCGTCGGTCAGGCGCTGATTCAGGCGCAACTCTTCGTTACAGAAATGCTGGCGTTGCTCCAGCGTGGTGAAATCCAGAAACCCGAAGTTCATCGGTTTCTTGATCTTGTAGGCATATTCGCCCGTGAGCAGCACCCAGGAGATGTGCGTCTCGATGAGCTCGAAACCCTCGACGGCGTGAGGGTAGAGGGCGGGGTTCTGCAGCGCGCTGATCAGGGCTTGGCTCACGGAGATCCTTCCGGGTGTCAGGGAATTCGAAGCTCACATTATGGTCAATGCAGCCGCCCCTGCCTACCGCCGCAGGCCGACCCCTGCCTTCGCAAAGTGCGTATAATCCGCCGCCATGACTCGAACTCGAAATCCCCGAACTCCGAAAAAACGTCCGCCCAGCCGCTCCCGCGTCTGGCTGGGCTGGGCGCTGAAGCTCAGCCTGGTCGGCCTGGTGGTGATCGCCGGCTTTGCGGTGTATCTCGACGCTGTCGTCCAGGAGAAGTTCTCCGGCAAGCGCTGGACCATCCCGGCCAAGGTCTATGCTCGGCCGCTGGAGCTCTTCACAGGCCAGAAGCTGAGCAAGGACGACTTCCTCACCGAACTCGATGCCCTGGGCTATCGCCGTGAGGCCGCCGTCAACGGTCCCGGTGAAGCGTCGGTCAATGGTGGCACGGTGGACCTCAACACCCGTGGCTTCCAGTTCTACGAAGGCATGGAACCTGCGCAGTTCGTGCGCGTGCGCTTCTCCGGCGATTATGTGGCCGGGCTGGCGGGCGCCAACGGTGCCAAGCTCGATGTGGTACGGCTGGAGCCGCTGATGATTGGCGGCATCTACCCGAAAAATCTCGAAGACCGCATTCTGATCAATATCGATCAGGTGCCGCCGTACTTGCTGGAAACCCTGATCGCGACCGAAGACCGCGATTTCTACAGTCACCACGGTGTGTCGCCCAAGTCGATTGCCCGGGCCATGTGGGTCAACACTTCGTCCGGCGCCATGCGCCAGGGCGGCAGCACCTTGACTCAGCAGTTGGTGAAGAACTTCTTCCTGACCAACGAGCGCAGCCTTAGCCGCAAGCTGACCGAAGCGATGATGGCCTTGCTGCTGGAACTGCACTACGACAAGCGCGAGATACTCGAAGCCTATTTGAACGAAGTGTTCGTCGGTCAGGATGGTCAGCGTGCGGTACACGGATTCGGGCTTGCCAGCCAGTTCTTCTTCAGCCAGCCGCTGTCCGAACTGAAGCTGCACCAGATCGCGCTGCTGGTGGGCATGGTCAAGGGGCCGTCCTATTACAACCCTCGGCGATATCCGGAGCGCGCATTGCAGCGTCGCAACCTGGTGCTCGACCTGCTGGCCCAGCAAGGTGTGGCCAGTCAGGAGGTCGTCGATGCCGCGAAGAAGATGCCGTTGGGTGTCACCAAGCGCGGCAGCCTTGCAGACAGCTCCTTCCCGGCGTTCCTCGACCTGGTCAAGCGTCAACTGCGTCAGGACTATCGCGACGAAGACTTGACCGAGGAAGGACTGCGGATTTTCACCAGTTTCGATCCGATCCTGCAGATGAAGGCTGAAACGGCCATGACCGACACCTTCAAGCGTCTGGCCGGCCGCAAAGGTGCTGATGAGGTCGAGTCGGCGATGGTGGTGACCAATCCGGAAACCGGCGAAGTGCAGGCGCTGATCGGCAGTCGGCAGTCGGGCTTCGCTGGCTTCAATCGGGCCATCGATGCCGTGCGCCCGATCGGTTCCCTGGTCAAGCCCGCGGTTTACCTGACCGCGCTCGAACAACCGAACAAGTACACCCTGACCAGTTGGGTGCAGGACGAACCGTTCTCGGTCAAGGGCGCCGATGGTCAGGTCTGGCGTCCGCAGAACTACGACCGTCGCCCGCACGGCACCATCTACCTCTATCAGGGCTTGGCCAACTCCCTCAACCTGTCCACGGCCAAACTCGGCCTGGAGGTGGGGGTGCCCAACGTACTCAAGACCATCGGCCGCCTCGGTGTGCAGGTGGACTGGCCTGCATTCCCCTCGATGCTGCTGGGGGCCGGTGGCATGTCGCCGATGCAGGTTGCGACCATGTACCAGACCATTGCCAATGGCGGCTTCAATACGCCGATGCGCGGTATTCGCAGTGTGCTGACCGCCGAGGGCGAGCCGCTCAAGCGCTACCCGTTCCAGATCCAGCAGACCTTCGACCCCGGCGCCATTTACCTGGTGCAGAACGCCATGCAGCGGGTGATGCGCGAGGGCACCGGACGCTCGGTGTACAACGTGCTGCCGAACAACCTGACCTTGGCAGGCAAGACCGGCACCAGCAACGATTCGCGCGACAGTTGGTTCTCCGGCTTCAGCCAGGATCTGCTGGCGGTGGTCTGGCTTGGCCGCGACGACAACGGCAAGACGCCCTTTACGGGTGCTACCGGTGCGCTGCAGGTGTGGACCAGCTTCATGCGCAAGGCCGATCCGCTGCCGTTGGACATGCCGCAGCCGGACAACGTGGTCCTGGCCTGGATCGACCCGCACAGCGGCCAGGGCTCGGATGCCAGCTGTCCGGGAGCGGTGCAGATGCCGTATATTCGCGGCAGCGAACCAGCGCCCGGCACGGCCTGTGGCGGCGAGCAGAATCCTGCCGAGTCGGTCATGGACTGGGTCAAGGGCTGGATGAATTGAGTGGCTGTATTGAAGAGGGTATGACGTGAACAAGTGGTGGTTTCCTGCCTTGACCGCGCTGGCCGTGTTGCACGGTTGCGCCAGCGTCCCGCGTGGCGCCATACCCGTGGTGGATTCGAGCACCCGGGTCTCGAACAGCGAGCGCGTGACCGCCAATCGTGGTGCGCCGGTGCGGGCACCGAGCGGCGGCACGTCCCAGGCTCAGTCGCTGCCTGAAGACTCGGGCGTCACCGTGATGATCCCGCAAGGCGCGGGCTCGACGCCGATCCAGACCTACCCGGCACAGACCGGTGCTGCGCCCTTGAGTACTGGTCCGATCACCACCAGCCCTAACCCGGCCGGTGATGAGCCGTTCGATATCGCCGCCATGAACAATGCGCCAGCGGCCAGCAGTGCGCCTACCGGCATCCCGCGCGGCAGTGCCGGTGGGCTGTCGGCGGACGAGCAGCTCGATGGGCCGGTACTCGCCTTGCTCACCACTGCCCAGCAGCAGCAGGGCGGCGGCGATTTCAATGGCGCCGCGTCGAGCCTCGAACGTGCCCAACGTATCGCCCCGCGTGAGCCCCAGGTGCTGTTCCGCCTGGCCCAGGTGCGACTGTCCCAGGGTGATGCCGCGCAGGCCGAGCAACTGGCTCGCCGGGCGTTGACCTATGCCAACGGCCGTCCTGATCTGCAAGCCGAGTTGTGGAACGTCATCGCCCAGGCCCGTGACAAGCAAGGTGACAGTGCTGGCGCGGCGTCGGCCCGTCAGAAGGCGCGGACCGCGTCGTGATGGAGCAGCGTATCCTCGACATCGCCGATCATCTGCTGCTGATCGAGCGGGAGCTGCAGATCCAGGGTTGGTGGGATGAGCATCCGCCCAGCCCTGAGGCACTTGCCAGCAACATACCCTTCGCAGTCGACAGCCTAACGTTCGAGCAATGGCTGCAATGGATTTTCCTGCCACGCATGAAGTTGATTCTCGAGCATGGGCATCCCCTGCCCAATGCGTCGGGGATTCTGGTCATGGCCGAAACCGTGTTTGCTCATCGCCCTGATGAAAGTCGTGAGCTTCGGCGGCTGCTGGCCGCATTCGACGAATTGATCACGCCATCTGCCTGATTTTCTCTGTTTTTGCTTCCGGGGCCGCAGATTGTGGCCCTTTTTTATGGAAATCTTTATTTTCCTGCTGCATCACTGCTTTTTAGTGGTGGATGAAATTGAACTCTTGGGAAAACTGGCAATAATTTTTCTTGACTTGCACGCGCTGAATCAGAAGAATCCAGTTTCCGCTGTAGGGGGACTGCCAGAAGCAGACCCGCTAGGCAGATCATGAGGCGCACACCCGCGCCGACTCGCTACACCCCGCAACGCGTTACCTCGCGCTGGGTGGGAAAACCCCGCAACACTCTGGGGCGCTCCCAATACTTGCTCAGTCAGTGCTGACGTTCGCTCATGCTCTGCTTGGCAGTAAACCTATTAAGACCCGCCCGGATGGGGCGGTATTCTGGCGTTTTAGAGGTGAACAACGTGGAGCTTTTATCTGGCGCTGAGATGGTCGTCCGCTTCTTGCGTGACGAAGGCGTTAAGCACATCTACGGGTACCCTGGCGGTGCTCTCCTGCATGTTTACGATGCCCTGTTCAAGGAACCGGAAGTCGAACACATCCTGGTCCGTCATGAGCAGGCGGCCACCCACATGGCCGACGGCTACGCCCGCGCCACCGGCAAGGCGGGTGTGGTGCTGGTGACCTCCGGTCCCGGGGCGACCAATGCCATTACCGGCATCGCCACGGCCTATATGGACTCGATTCCGATGGTCATCCTGTCGGGCCAGGTGCCGAGCACCATGGTCGGCACCGATGCCTTCCAGGAAACTGACATGATCGGGATCTCTCGGCCGATCGTGAAGCACAGCTTCATGATCAAGCACCCGACCGAGATCGCCGAGACGCTGAAGAAAGCCTTCTATCTGGCTCAATCCGGCCGTCCGGGCCCCGTCGTGGTCGACATTCCGAAGGACATGACCAATCCGGCCGAGAAATTCGAATACGTCTACCCGAAAAAGGTCAAGCTGCGCTCCTACAGCCCAGCCGTACGTGGTCACTCCGGGCAGATCCGCAAGGCGGCCGAGATGCTCGTGGCCGCCAAGCGCCCCATCATCTATTCCGGTGGCGGCGTGATTCTGGGTGGCGGTTCTGCGGCGCTGACCGACATCGCCAAGTCACTGAACCTGCCGGTGACCAATACCCTGATGGGATTGGGCGGCTTCCCGGGCACTGATCGCCAGTTCCTCGGCATGCTCGGCATGCACGGCAGCTACACCGCCAACCAGGCGATGCACAATGCCGATGTCATCCTTGCGGTCGGCGCGCGCTTCGACGACCGTGTGGTCAATGGACCGGCCAAATTCTGTCCGAATGCCAAGATCATCCACATCGACATCGACCCGGCGTCGATTTCCAAGATGATCAAGGCCGATGTGCCGATCGTCGGCCCAGTCGACAGCGTGCTCAGCGAGATGCTGACGATCCTCAAGGAAATCGGCGAGAAGCCTGAGAAGGTTGCGCTGGATGCCTGGTGGAGGCAGATCGACGAATGGCGCGGTGATCGCGGTCTGTTCCCTTACGACAAGGGTGACGGCAGCGTGATCAAGCCCCAGCAGGTGATCGAGACGCTGTGCGAAGTGACCCAAGGCGATGCCTTCGTCACGTCCGACGTGGGCCAGCACCAGATGTTCGCAGCGCAGTACTACCGTTTCAACAAACCCAACCGCTGGATCAACTCCGGCGGCCTGGGCACCATGGGCTTCGGTTTCCCGGCTGCCATGGGCATCAAGCTCAACTTCCCGGATCAGGACGTGGCCTGCGTGACGGGTGAGGGCAGCATCCAGATGAACATTCAGGAACTGTCCACCTGCATGCAGTACGGCCTGCCGGTGAAGATCGTCAACCTGAACAACGGGGTGTTGGGCATGGTTCGCCAGTGGCAGGACATGGCCTACAACGGCCGTCACTCCCACTCCTACGTCGAGTCGCTGCCTGACTTCATCAAGCTGGCCGAGGCTTATGGCCATGTGGGTATTCGCATCACCCGCCTGGAAGATCTCAAGCCGAAGCTGGAAGAGGCCTTCGCGATGAAGGACCGCCTGGTGTTCATCGACATCGCGGTGGACCGGTCCGAGCACGTCTATCCCATGCAGATCAAGGATGGCTCGATGCGTGACATGTGGCTGAGCAAGACGGAGCGTACCTGATATGCGGCACATCATTTCCCTGCTGCTGGAAAACGAACCCGGTGCCTTGTCGCGCGTGGTTGGTCTGTTCTCCCAGCGCAACTACAACATCGAAAGCCTGACCGTGGCACCGACCGAGGACCCGACGTTGTCGCGCCTCACCTTGACCACCGTGGGCCACGACGAAGTGATCGAGCAGATCACCAAGAACCTGAACAAGCTGGTGGAAGTGGTCAAGCTGGTCGACCTCTCGGAGAGCGCCCACATCGAGCGCGAACTGATGTTGGTCAAGGTCAAGGCCACCGGCGCTCAGCGTGCCGAGATCAAGCGCACCACGGACATTTTTCGTGGCCAGATCGTGGACGTCACCGCCAGCGTGTACACCGTGCAACTGAGCGGAACCAGCGACAAGCTGGACAGCTTCATTCAGGCGATCGGCACCGCATCGATTCTCGAAACCGTGCGCAGTGGCGTCACCGGCATTGCCCGTGGCGACAAAGTCCTCAGCATCTAACTTCATCCAATTAGCGATGGCCCTGCGGGGCCGAGATATAACCAGGGGTATTTCCATGAAAGTGTTCTACGACAAAGACTGCGACCTCTCCATCATCCAGGGCAAGAAAGTCGCCATCATCGGTTACGGCTCCCAAGGTCACGCCCAGGCGTGCAACCTGAAGGACTCCGGTGTAGACGTCACCGTCGGTCTGCGTAAAGGTTCGGCCACCGTCGCCAAGGCAGAAGCCCACGGCCTGAAAGTGGCCGACGTGGCCTCGGCCGTCGCCGCTGCCGACCTGGTCATGATCCTGACCCCGGACGAATTCCAGGGCACCCTGTACAAAACCGAGATCGAGCCGAACATCAAGAAAGGCGCTACCCTGGCCTTCTCCCACGGCTTCGCCATCCACTACAACCAGGTCGTTCCGCGTGCCGACCTCGACGTGATCATGATCGCGCCGAAGGCGCCGGGTCACACCGTTCGCTCCGAGTTCGTCAAAGGCGGCGGTATTCCAGACCTGATCGCTGTTTACCAGGACGCCTCTGGCAACGCCAAGAACGTCGCGCTGTCCTACGCCGCTGGTGTCGGTGGCGGCCGTACCGGCATCATCGAAACCACCTTCAAGGACGAGACCGAAACCGACCTGTTCGGCGAGCAGGCCGTTCTGTGCGGCGGCACCGTTGAGCTGGTCAAGGCCGGTTTCGAGACGTTGGTCGAAGCCGGTTATGCGCCGGAAATGGCCTACTTCGAGTGCTTGCACGAGCTGAAGCTGATCGTCGACCTCATGTACGAAGGCGGCATCGCCAACATGAACTACTCGATCTCCAACAACGCCGAGTACGGTGAGTACGTCACCGGCCCTGAAGTCATCAACGAAGAATCCCGCAAGGCCATGCGCAATGCCCTCAAGCGCATCCAGGACGGCGAGTACGCGAAGATGTTCATCAGCGAAGGTGCTACCAACTATCCGTCGATGACCGCCAAGCGTCGCAACAACGCAGCCCACGGTATCGAAGTGATCGGCGAGCAACTGCGTTCGATGATGCCTTGGATCGCGGCCAACAAGATCGTCGACAAGACCAAGAACTGAGTCTTGCTCGAATAGATGAAAAACGCGGCTTCGGCCGCGTTTTTTCGTTTAGGCCGCCCGCATCTGGTATAAAGCGACCAGAGGTCGGCTGTCAGAACCTGTTTCGCCGGCCCATGTCGAATCTATTCCACCCCGTTGCAAGGTACTTTTCATGACCGAACGTCCCGAAGAGCCGAACAAGCCCTCCGACGCCGAAAGCCTGCTACCTGTCGATGAGCATGTCGAAGAAGGTCACGATGCCGAAGGGCGCAAGGTCCGGCACCGCGGTATCTACCTGTTGCCCAACCTGTTCACCACTGCCAACCTGTTCGCCGGTTTCTACTCGATCATCAACTCCATCAGCGCGCAAAGCGCTTTGAGCGCGGGCGATCCGCGCGAGGCGAGCAAGTATTTCGCTTTCGCGGCCATCGCCATCTTCGTTGCCATGGTGCTCGACAGCCTCGATGGCCGCGTGGCACGCATGACCAACACCCAGAGCGCCTTTGGCGCTGAGTATGACTCGCTTTCCGACATGGTCGCCTTTGGTGTGGCGCCCGCCTTGCTGGCCTTCGGCTGGGCACTGGGTGACATGGGCAAGGTCGGCTGGATGGTTGCCTTCATCTATGTGGCGGGTGCTGCACTGCGTCTGGCCCGTTTCAATACTCAGGTTGGCACGGCCGACAAGCGCTACTTCATCGGCCTGGCCAGTCCGGCAGCGGCAGGTGTAGTGGCCGGTACTGTCTGGGCCTTCAGCGATTACGGCATCCAGGGTTCGAAATTATCCTTCCTGGTCGCGCTGCTGGTTGCGGCCGCCGGCATGCTGATGGTCAGCAACATCAAGTACAACAGCTTCAAGGAACTCGACCTGAAAGGCCGTGTGCCGTTCGTTGCCATCCTGGCCGTGGTATTGGTGTTCGCCGTGGTATTCAGTGATCCGCCACGCATCCTGCTGCTGATCTTCCTCGGTTATGCGATCTCCGGCCCCGTGCAGTACTTGCTGCGCACCCGTCGGCGCAAGAACTGAAAAATAGTTAATGCTGGAATAACCTCCCGGCTCCAGAGTCTTACTGGTACATCCCTCACCAGTGCTTTGGAGCCGTCATGCTCATCAAGCTGCCTAGATCGTCCGATTGCCACGAATCGGAGGTCACCCCTGAAAGCCTCTACGTCTCACGCCGCTCCCTGTTAGGGGGCTCGATGGCCGGTTTGGCGTTGTCGGCCTTGCCGCGGCTGGGCCAGGCTGCACAGGTCTCGCGTTATGCCGATGTCGATGATGGCGCCGCGCCCGCATGGCTTAAGGAGAAGCTTGAGCATGCACGCTGGCAGGCAGTGACGGTCAAGGACGAAGCCATCACACCTTTCAAGGACGCTACCCACTACAACAATTTCTATGAGTTCGGGCCTGACAAAGGGGATCCTGCTGCCAATGCAGGCAGTCTGAAAACCGAGCCCTGGAGCCTGGTCGTCGATGGTGAGGTCGGTAAGCCGGGGCGCTATGCGCTGGAAGACTTCGTCAAGCCGCTGCAGTTGGAGGAACGTATCTATCGGCTGCGTTGCGTCGAGGCCTGGTCGATGGTGATCCCTTGGCTGGGGTTTCCGTTGGCCGATGTGCTCAAGCAGGTCGAGCCCACTGCCAAGGCTCGCTACGTCCGCTTCGAAACGCTGCAGGATCCCCGGAGCATGCCAGGGCAACGTTCCGGCTTCGCCTTGATCGACTGGCCTTACGTGGAAGGGCTGCGTCTGGATGAGGCGATGAATCCGCTGGCGATATTGGCGGTGGGCATGTACGGGCGCGAGCTGGCTAACCAGAATGGGGCTCCGCTGCGCTTGGTGGTGCCGTGGAAGTATGGCTTCAAGAGCATCAAGTCGATCGTGCGGATGAGCTTGGTGAGTGATCAGCCCCACACGACTTGGCAGGGCTTGGCGCCCAGTGAGTACGGCTTCTATGCCAACGTCAATCCGCAGGTCGATCATCCGCGTTGGAGCCAGGCGCGTGAGCGGCGTCTGCCCAGTGGCCTTTTCAGCCCTAACGTGCGTGCCACCCAGATGTTCAATGGTTATGAAGAAGAAGTCGCATCACTCTATAGCGGCCTCGATCTGAGGAAGAACTATTGATGCGCTACCCCTGGTTTCGCCTGGCGATTTTTCTCATCGGTTGCTCGTTCCCGCTTTGGTGGCTGTATGAAGCAGCCATGAGTCTGTTGGGGCCTGATCCGGGGAAGGTAATGATGGACCGTCTGGGGCTTGGCGCGCTGATTTTCCTGCTGATCAGCTTGTGCATGACGCCTTTTCAGAAGCTGACGGGATGGCCTGGCTGGATCGTGGTTCGACGCCAGTTGGGGCTGTGGGCGTTTGCTTACATCGTGCTTCACGTCCTGGCCTACCTGTTCTTCATTCTGGGGCCGGATTGGGGGCAGTTGGCGATCGAGTTGCGTAAGCGGCCTTATATCATTGTGGGGGCGTTGGGCTTGCTTGGGTTGCTGGTGTTGGCTGTCACCTCGAATCGCTACAGTCAGCGGCGACTGGGGGCGCGGTGGAAGAAGTTGCACCGTCTGGTGTATGGCGTGTTGGCCCTTGGGTTGCTGCATTACCTGTGGATTGTCCGCTCGGACCTGGAGGAATGGGCGTTCTATGCGGCCCTTGGGGTGCTTTTGTTGGTGCTGCGAGTTCCGGTAGTGGCTCGGGGTTTGGGGCGGGTAGGTCGCAGGCGGATAAATGCACGGTAAGTACGCATGAGGCGACGACGCGGGGTAGGGGTCTCAATCGCCTTAGCGACCAACTTGTTTCAACTATTTGAATTTATTTGAAATTAAGCCTTGACCGCTGTTCAGATCCCCTTATAATGCGCCCCACTTCCGCAGCAAACGGAACGCGAAACTCCTTGATAATCAACGAGTTAAGCGAGTTCGGTGTGGTGCGAAGGGCTTCGTCCTCGGGTTGAAAGCGGTGAAAAAGGCAGTTGACAGCATCGTTTGGTGCTGTATGATTCGCCTCCCGCTACGAGAGATCGCAGCGAGTCAAGTGTTTGAAGCTAAACGAGTTTCTCGGTAAAAACT
>NZ_JAUQOQ010000018.1:0-95688 GCF_030580795.1 Pseudomonas boreofloridensis
TTTGATCGTTCCCTTCCCCACGTTAACGTCGGCACCATCGGCCACGTTGACCACGGTAAGACCACTCTGACCGCAGCTCTGACTCGCGTTTGCTCCGAAGTTTTCGGTTCGGCAATCGTTGAGTTCGACAAGATCGACTCGGCTCCGGAAGAAAAAGCGCGCGGTATCACCATCAACACCGCTCACGTTGAGTACAACTCGACCATTCGTCACTACGCTCACGTTGACTGCCCAGGTCACGCTGACTACGTGAAGAACATGATCACCGGTGCTGCCCAGATGGACGGCGCGATCCTGGTGTGCTCGGCCGCTGATGGTCCGATGCCACAAACCCGTGAGCACATCCTGCTGTCCCGTCAGGTTGGCGTTCCGTACATCGTGGTCTTCCTGAACAAGGCTGACCTGGTAGACGACGCTGAGCTGCTGGAACTGGTCGAGATGGAAGTTCGCGACCTGCTGTCCACCTACGACTTCCCAGGCGACGACACCCCGATCATCATCGGTTCGGCTCGTATGGCGCTGGAAGGCAAAGACGACAACGAAATGGGCACTACCGCTGTCAAGAAGCTGGTAGAGACTCTGGACAGCTACATTCCTGAGCCAGTTCGTGCCATCGACCAGCCGTTCCTGATGCCGATCGAAGACGTGTTCTCGATCTCGGGCCGTGGTACCGTTGTGACCGGTCGTATCGAGCGTGGTATCGTCCGCGTTCAGGATCCGCTGGAAATCGTTGGTCTGCGTGACACCACCACCACCACCTGCACCGGCGTTGAGATGTTCCGCAAGCTGCTGGACGAAGGTCGTGCTGGCGAGAACTGCGGCGTTCTGCTGCGTGGTACCAAGCGTGACGACGTTGAGCGTGGCCAGGTTCTGGTCAAGCCAGGTTCGGTCAAGCCGCACACCAAGTTCACCGCAGAAGTCTACGTTCTGTCGAAAGAAGAAGGCGGCCGTCACACGCCGTTCTTCAAAGGCTACCGTCCTCAGTTCTACTTCCGTACCACTGACGTGACCGGTAACTGCGAACTGCCGGAAGGCGTTGAAATGGTAATGCCAGGTGACAACATTCAGATGACTGTCACTCTGATCAAGACCATCGCAATGGAAGACGGTCTGCGCTTCGCCATCCGTGAAGGCGGTCGTACCGTCGGCGCCGGCGTCGTAGCTAAAATTATTGAATAAGTAGTTGATTTATCTCGATCAGGTCGGCATAATGGCCGGCCTGATACAGCGTTAAAGGTCAGTAGCTCAATTGGCAGAGCGACGGTCTCCAAAACCGTAGGTTGGGGGTTCGATTCCCTCCTGACCTGCCATTCACCTCGGCGTGATTGGCTTTCTTCTTACAGGATCCTCCCCGATGACTCCCAAAACTGAAGCCCAAGAATCGCGTTTCGATCTGATCAAGTGGCTGGCTGTAGTTGCATTGGTTGTCGTAGGCGTTGTGGGTAACCAGTATTACTCCGCTGCTCCTATCCTGTACCGCGTTCTGGCGCTCCTTGCACTGGCTGCTGCTGCAGGTTTCGTTGCTCTGCAGACCGCGAAGGGCAAATCGTTCTTTACGCTTGCGAAGGAAGCACGTGCCGAGATTCGTAAAGTCGTGTGGCCGACCCGCCAAGAGACTACGCAGACCACGTTGATCGTTGTTGCCGTCGTGCTCGTTATGGCGCTGCTGTTGTGGGGTCTCGATTCCCTGCTCGGTTGGTTGGTTTCCTTGATTGTTGGCTAAGGGTGTCTCGTGGCTAAGCGTTGGTATGTTGTGCATGCTTACTCGGGTTACGAGAAGCATGTCATGCGCTCCCTCACCGAGCGCGTAAAGCTGGCAGGCATGGAAGACGGGTTTGGCGAGATTCTCGTCCCGACCGAAGAAGTCGTCGAAATGCGCAACGGCCAGAAGCGCAAGAGTGAGCGTAAATTCTTCCCAGGTTATGTCCTGGTGCAGATGGAAATGAACGAAGGGACTTGGCACTTGGTCAAGGATACCCCTCGCGTCATGGGTTTCATTGGTGGTACAGCAGACAAGCCTGCGCCGATCACCGATAAAGAGGCCGAAGCTATTCTGCGTCGCGTTGCCGACGGTAGCGACAAGCCTAAGCCGAAGACGTTGTTCGAGCCCGGTGAAGTGGTTCGTGTCATTGATGGTCCGTTTGCTGACTTCAATGGCAACGTCGAAGAAGTTAACTACGAAAAGAGTCGTCTGCAGGTTGCGGTGCTCATTTTCGGTCGTTCCACTCCGGTGGAGCTCGAGTTCAGTCAGGTCGAAAAGGTCTAACTGGACGGCGCATCCCTTACCCCGCAGCTCTACGTGCTGCGGGGTTTTGTCGTCACTGGGATAAAACGCAAGTTATCCGGGGAGCCACCAGGCGTTCGAACCCGATTTTGGAGTAGCTCATGGCTAAGAAGATTCAGGCTTACATCAAGCTGCAAGTAAAGGCCGGCCAGGCCAACCCAAGCCCACCCGTTGGTCCAGCACTGGGTCAACACGGTGTGAACATCATGGAGTTCTGCAAGGCTTTCAACGCCCGTACTCAGGGTCAAGAAGCTGGTCTGCCGACTCCAGTGATCATCACCGTCTACAGTGACCGTAGCTTCACCTTCGAGACCAAGAGCACGCCTGCCTCGGTTCTGCTGAAGAAAGCTGCCGGCCTGACCAGCGGTTCGGCCCGTCCGAACACCGTCAAAGTCGGTACCGTCACCCGTGCTCAGCTGGAAGAGATCGCCAAGACCAAGCAGGCCGATCTGACTTCCGCTGACCTGGACGCAGCTGTACGCACCATCGCTGGCTCTGCCCGCAGCATGGGCCTGAACGTGGAGGGTGTGTAATGGCTAAGCTGACCAAGCGCCAAAAGGCTATCGCCGAAAAAATCGAAGCAGGCAAAGCCTACAACTTCGAAGAAGCTGCAACGCTGCTGGCATCGCTGCCTGCTGCCAAGTTCGTAGAGTCCTACGACATCGCCGTAAACCTGGGTGTTGACCCGCGTAAATCCGACCAGGTCGTTCGTAGCGCTACCGTGCTGCCACACGGCACTGGCAAGACCGTACGTGTCGCCGTCTTCACCCAAGGTCCTGCTGCTGAAGCCGCTCTGGCTGCCGGTGCAGACCGCGTTGGCATGGACGACTTGGCTGCTGAAATGAAAGGCGGCGATCTGAACTACGACGTAGTCATCGCATCCCCTGATGCCATGCGTGTCGTTGGTCAGTTGGGTCAGGTTCTCGGTCCTCGCGGCCTGATGCCTAACCCGAAAGTCGGTACTGTTACCCCAGACGTAGCCACTGCCGTGAAAAACGCCAAGGCTGGTCAGGTTCGCTACCGTACCGACAAGAACGGTATCATCCACACCTCCGTTGGCAAGGTCGGCTTCGAAGCTGGCAAGCTGAAGGAAAACGTTGAGGCCCTGATCGCTGACCTGAAGCGCATCAAGCCGGCTTCTTCGAAAGGTATCTATGTCAAGCGCGTTACCCTGAGCACCACTATGGGCCCGGGTCTGGTCATCGATCAGAGCTCGCTGGACGTGTAATGCAGCGTCGGTGCGTTCTCTAGAGCGCGCCGACGGCAACAAGATTGGGGTCCCTGCCTGGCGGGGGCTATCCAAGACCGTAGGCGACGCAAGTCTTAAAACCCAAGCCTACGCAGATGGTGCTCCCGATTCGCTCGCGAATCAGACACCAAAACGACATCCGGCCTCGGCCAGATGAAACGGTAGAAACCAGGAGTAAACCCGTGGCAATTAAACTCGAAGACAAGAAGGCCATCGTCGCTGAAGTCAACGAGGCTGCCAAAGTCGCTCTGTCCGCTGTCGTGGCTGATGCCCGTGGTGTGACTGTAGGCGCAATGACCGGACTCCGTAAAGAGGCTCGTGAAGCTGGTGTTTATGTACGTGTCGTACGTAACACCCTGCTCAAGCGTGCTGTTGCTGACACTGAATTCAGTGTTCTCAACGACGCTTTCACCGGCCCGACCCTGATCGCGTTCTCCAATGAGCACCCGGGCGCCGCTGCCCGTCTGTTCAAGGAATTCGCCAAGGGTCAGGACAAGTTCGAGATCAAGGCAGCTGCGTTCGACGGCAAGTTCCTTGCCGCTAACCAGATCGACGTGCTGGCAACTCTGCCAACTCGCGACGAGGCTATCGCACAGCTGATGAGCGTGATCCAAGGTGCAACCAGCAAGCTGGCACGTACCCTGGCTGCTCTGCGCGACCAGAAAGAAGCAGCGGCTGCCTAAGGCAGCGTAGTTTCTCTCGAAATCAAACGTTTAATTTGATGGCCGCGTAGGCTGTCACCCCAATACAGGAATTCATAGTCATGTCTCTGACTAACGAGCAAATCATCGAAGCGATCGGCCAGAAAACCGTTCTGGAAATTGTTGAACTGATCAAAGCGATGGAAGAAACCTTCGGCGTTACCGCTGCTGCCGCTGTTGCCGCTGGCCCAGCTGCTGCCGCTCCTGCTGCCGAAGAGCAGACCGAGTTCAACGTTGTCCTGCTCGAAGCTGGCGACAAGAAAGTGAACGTCATTAAAGCCGTTCGCGAACTGACCGGTCTGGGCCTGAAAGAAGCCAAAGAGAAAGTCGATGGCGCTCCTCAGGTCGTAGCTGAAGGCGTTTCGAAAGAAGCCGCTGAAGACGCTAAGAAGAAGCTGGAAGAAGCTGGCGCTAAAGTCGAGCTGAAGTAATTTCGACTTTGCGACTGCAGCCTGAGCGTCAAGCATAGGGCTGATGGCTGGTGGCCTGTGCCACCGGCCTTTTTCCGTTATTGGTGGCCGATCCTGTCGGCCCCGATAACGAGCTGCAAGACACCCATGTGGGTGGCGCAAACCAAGGGGTTTGCACGATTTTCTGGCTGCTCCCGCCGGGAGAAGCCAAACAAGCAGGTGACCAAGCTGGGGAACGCTGATGGCTTACTCATACACTGAGAAAAAACGTATCCGCAAGGACTTTAGCAAGTTGCCGGACGTCATGGATGTGCCGTACCTCCTGGCCATCCAGCTGGATTCGTATCGCGAATTCCTGCAGGCGGGAGCATCCAAGGATCAGTTCCGCGACGTCGGTCTGCATGCGGCCTTCAAATCGGTATTCCCGATCATCAGCTACTCCGGCAATGCTGCCCTGGAGTACGTAGGCTATCGCCTGGGCGAGCCTGCCTTCGATGTGAAGGAATGTGTCCTGCGTGGCGTGACCTTCGCGGTCCCACTGCGGGTCAAGGTGCGCCTGATCATCTTCGACAAAGAGTCGTCGAACAAAGCGATCAAGGACATCAAAGAGCAAGAAGTCTACATGGGTGAAATCCCCCTGATGACTGAGAACGGTACCTTCGTTATCAACGGTACCGAGCGTGTGATCGTTTCCCAGCTGCACCGTTCGCCAGGTGTGTTCTTCGACCACGACCGTGGCAAGACTCACAGCTCCGGCAAGCTGCTGTACTCCGCTCGCATCATTCCTTACCGCGGCTCGTGGTTGGACTTCGAGTTCGACCCGAAGGACTGCGTGTTCGTGCGTATCGACCGTCGTCGCAAGCTGCCGGCGTCCGTCCTGCTGCGTGCGCTGGGCTACAGCACCGAAGAGATCCTGGACACCTTCTACACCACCAACGTATTCCACGTTTCCGGCGAGAAGTTGAGCCTGGAGCTGGTTGCCCAACGCTTGCGTGGTGAAGTCGCGGTGATGGATATCACCGACGAAACCGGCAAGGTCATCGTCGAGCAGGGGCGCCGGATCACCGCGCGTCACATCAACCAGATCGAGAAGTCCGGCGTCAAACAGCTGGAAGTCCCGCTGGAATATGTCATTGGTCGCACCACTGCCAAGGCCATCGTGCATCCGGCAACGGGTGAGATCCTGGCTGAGTGCAATACTGAGCTGACTACCGATCTGCTGGTCAAGATCGCCAAAGCTCAGGTAGTACGCATCGAGACGCTGTACACCAACGACATCGACTGCGGTCCGTTCATTGCCGATACGCTGAAGATCGACACCACCAGCAACCAGCTGGAAGCACTGGTCGAAATCTATCGCATGATGCGTCCAGGCGAGCCGCCGACCAAGGACGCTGCCGAAACCCTGTTCAACAACCTGTTCTTCAGCGCTGAGCGTTACGACCTGTCGGCCGTAGGCCGCATGAAGTTCAACCGTCGTATCGGTCGGACCGAGATCGAAGGTTCGGGCGTGCTGAGCAAGGAAGACATCGTTGACGTGCTGAAGACGCTGGTCGACATCCGTAACGGCAAGGGCATCGTCGACGACATCGACCACCTGGGCAACCGCCGCGTACGTTGCGTTGGCGAGATGGCCGAGAACCAGTTCCGTGTTGGCCTGGTGCGCGTAGAGCGTGCGGTCAAGGAACGTCTGTCGATGGCTGAAAGCGAAGGCCTGATGCCGCAGGACCTGATCAACGCCAAGCCGGTTGCGGCGGCGGTGAAGGAGTTCTTCGGCTCCAGCCAGCTTTCCCAGTTCATGGACCAGAACAACCCGCTCTCCGAGATCACTCACAAGCGCCGCGTTTCCGCGCTCGGCCCAGGTGGTCTGACCCGTGAGCGTGCTGGCTTCGAAGTGCGTGACGTACACCCGACCCATTATGGCCGCGTGTGCCCGATCGAAACGCCGGAAGGTCCGAACATCGGTCTGATCAACTCCCTGGCGGCCTATGCTCGCACCAACCAGTACGGCTTCCTGGAAAGCCCGTACCGCGTGGTGAAAGAAGGTGTGGTCAGCGACGACATCGTGTTCCTGTCGGCAATCGAAGAGGCCGATCATGTGATCGCCCAGGCTTCGGCTGCGATGAACGACAAGAAGCAGCTCATCGATGAGTTGGTTGCTGTTCGTCACCTGAACGAGTTCACCGTCAAGGCGCCGGAAGACGTCACCTTGATGGACGTTTCGCCGAAGCAGGTCGTTTCCGTTGCAGCCTCGCTGATTCCGTTCCTCGAGCACGACGACGCCAACCGTGCATTGATGGGCTCGAACATGCAGCGCCAGGCTGTACCCACCCTGCGTGCCGACAAGCCGCTGGTAGGTACCGGCATGGAGCGCAACGTTGCCCGTGACTCCGGTGTTTGTGTAGTCGCTCGTCGTGGCGGTGTAATCGACTCGGTCGATGCCAGCCGGATCGTGGTTCGCGTCGCGGATGATGAAGTCGAGACCGGCGAAGCCGGTGTGGATATCTACAACCTGACCAAGTACACCCGCTCGAACCAGAACACCTGCATCAACCAGCGTCCGCTGGTCAGCAAAGGTGACGTGGTCGCGCGCGGTGACATCATGGCCGATGGTCCGTCCACCGATATGGGTGAGCTGGCTTTGGGCCAGAACATGCGCATCGCGTTCATGGCGTGGAACGGCTTCAACTTCGAAGACTCCATCTGCCTCTCCGAACGTGTGGTTCAGGAAGACCGTTTCACCACGATCCACATCCAGGAACTGACCTGTGTGGCGCGTGACACCAAGCTTGGCCCAGAGGAAATCACCGCGGACATCCCGAACGTGGGTGAAGCTGCGCTGAACAAGCTGGACGAAGCCGGTATCGTCTACGTAGGTGCCGAGGTCGGCGCTGGCGACATTCTGGTCGGCAAGGTCACTCCGAAAGGCGAGACCCAATTGACGCCCGAAGAGAAACTGCTGCGGGCGATCTTCGGTGAGAAGGCCAGCGACGTCAAAGATACCTCCCTGCGTGTGCCAACTGGCACCAAGGGCACCGTCATCGACGTTCAGGTCTTCACCCGTGATGGCGTCGAGCGCGACAGCCGAGCCCTGGCCATCGAGAAGATGCAGCTGGACGAGATCCGTAAGGACCTCAACGAAGAGTTCCGTATCGTTGAGGGCGCGACCTTTGAGCGTCTGCGCTCTGCGCTGAACGGCCAAGTGGTCGACGGCGGCGCGGGCCTGAAGAAAGGCACCGTGATCTCCGACGAAGTGCTGGGCGGTCTGGAGCACGGTCAGTGGTTCAAGCTGCGCATGGCCGAAGATGCACTGAACGAGCAGTTGGAAAAGGCTCAGCAGTACATCGTCGATCGCCGTCGTCTGCTCGACGACAAGTTCGAAGACAAGAAGCGCAAGCTGCAGCAGGGCGATGACCTGGCTCCAGGCGTACTGAAGATCGTCAAGGTCTACCTGGCTATCCGCCGTCGCATCCAACCGGGTGACAAGATGGCCGGTCGTCACGGTAACAAGGGTGTCGTCTCGGTGATCATGCCGGTCGAAGACATGCCGCATGACGCCAACGGTACACCGGTCGATGTCGTACTGAACCCGCTGGGCGTACCTTCGCGTATGAACGTCGGTCAGATTCTCGAAACCCACCTGGGCCTCGCGGCCAAAGGGCTGGGCGAGAAGATCGACCGCATGATCGAAGAGCAACGCAAGGCTGCCGAACTGCGTAGCTTCCTGACCGAGATCTACAACGAGATCGGTGGTCGTCAGGAAAACCTCGACGAGTTCTCCGATCAAGAGATCTTCGCCCTGGCCAACAACCTGAAGAAAGGCGTGCCAATGGCCACTCCAGTCTTCGACGGTGCCAAGGAGCGCGAGATCAAGGCCATGCTGAAGCTGGCCGATCTGCCAGAGAGCGGCCAGATGGTGCTGTTCGATGGTCGTACCGGCAACAAGTTCGAGCGTCCAGTGACCGTTGGTTACATGTACATGCTCAAGCTGAACCACTTGGTGGACGACAAGATGCACGCGCGTTCCACTGGTTCTTACAGCCTGGTTACCCAGCAGCCGCTGGGTGGTAAGGCGCAGTTCGGTGGTCAGCGTTTCGGGGAGATGGAAGTGTGGGCGCTGGAAGCATACGGCGCGGCATACACCCTGCAAGAAATGCTCACAGTGAAGTCGGACGACGTGAACGGCCGTACCAAGATGTACAAGAACATCGTGGATGGCGATCACCGTATGGAGCCGGGCATGCCCGAGTCCTTCAACGTGTTGATCAAAGAGATCCGTTCGCTCGGTATCGATATCGATCTGGAAACCGAATAACACGTGACGCGAAGGGGAGTGGGGCTGGCACAGCCCGCTTCCTGCTCCGCCAGGAGGAAAGGCCTTGAAAGACCTACTGAATCTGCTGAAAAACCAGGGTCAAGTCGAAGAGTTCGACGCCATCCGCATCGGTCTGGCATCGCCTGAAATGATCCGTTCGTGGTCGTTCGGTGAAGTCAAGAAACCGGAGACCATCAACTACCGTACGTTCAAGCCTGAGCGTGACGGTCTGTTCTGCGCCAAGATCTTTGGCCCAGTCAAGGACTACGAGTGCCTGTGCGGCAAGTACAAGCGCCTCAAGCACCGCGGCGTGATCTGCGAGAAGTGCGGCGTTGAAGTTGCCCTGGCCAAAGTTCGTCGTGAGCGCATGGCGCACATCGAACTGGCCTCGCCGGTCGCCCACATCTGGTTCCTGAAGTCGCTGCCGTCCCGTATCGGCCTGCTGATGGACATGACCCTACGTGACATCGAGCGCGTGCTCTATTTCGAGAGCTACGTCGTCATCGATCCGGGCATGACCACCCTCGAAAAGGGTCAGCTGCTGAACGACGAGCAGTACTTCGAAGCGCTGGAAGAGTTCGGTGACGACTTCGACGCCCGCATGGGTGCCGAGGCTGTCCGCGAGCTGCTGCACGCGATCGACCTGGAGCACGAGATTGGCCGCCTGCGTGAAGAAATTCCGCAGACCAACTCCGAAACCAAGATCAAGAAGCTGTCCAAGCGCCTGAAGCTGATGGAAGCTTTCCAGGGCTCGGGCAACCTGCCTGAGTGGATGGTTCTGACCGTCCTGCCAGTACTGCCGCCGGACCTGCGTCCGCTGGTGCCGCTGGATGGTGGCCGCTTCGCGACCTCCGACCTGAACGACCTGTATCGTCGGGTGATCAACCGTAACAACCGTCTGAAGCGCCTGCTCGATCTGTCGGCGCCGGACATCATCGTGCGCAACGAAAAGCGCATGCTGCAGGAAGCGGTCGACGCCCTGCTGGACAACGGCCGTCGCGGTCGCGCCATCACTGGCTCGAACAAGCGTCCGCTGAAGTCCCTGGCCGACATGATCAAAGGTAAGCAGGGTCGCTTCCGTCAGAACTTGCTCGGCAAGCGTGTGGACTACTCCGGCCGTTCGGTTATTACCGTAGGCCCGACCCTGCGTCTGCACCAGTGCGGTCTGCCGAAGAAGATGGCCCTCGAGCTGTTCAAGCCGTTCATTTTCGGCAAGCTGGAAATGCGTGGTCTGGCGACCACCATCAAGGCTGCCAAGAAGATGGTCGAGCGCGAGCTGCCTGAGGTGTGGGACGTGCTCGCCGAGGTGATCCGCGAACACCCCGTACTGCTCAACCGTGCACCGACCCTGCACCGTCTGGGTATCCAGGCGTTCGAGCCGGTTCTGATCGAAGGCAAGGCTATCCAGCTGCACCCGTTGGTTTGTGCCGCGTACAACGCCGACTTCGACGGTGACCAGATGGCCGTTCACGTGCCGCTGACGCTGGAAGCCCAGCTCGAAGCACGCGCTCTGATGATGTCGACCAACAACATTCTGTCGCCAGCCAACGGTGAGCCAATCATCGTTCCGTCGCAGGACGTTGTACTGGGTCTGTACTACATGACCCGTGAGGCCATCAACGCCAAGGGTGAAGGTCGCGTATTCGCCGACCTGCAGGAAGTCGACCGCGTATTCCGCGCCGGCGAAGCCGCTCTGCACGCGAAAATCAAGGTTCGTATCAACGAAACCGTGAAAGAGCGTGACGGCTCTGTGGTCAAGAACACTCGCATCGTCGACACCACCGTCGGCCGTGCCCTGTTGTTCCAAGTCGTTCCGGCAGGTCTGCCGTACGACGTGGTCAACCAGCCGATGAAGAAAAAGGCTATTTCCAAGCTGATCAACCAGTGCTATCGCGTGGTTGGTTTGAAGGAAACCGTCATCTTTGCCGACCAGTTGATGTATACCGGCTTTGCCTACTCGACCATTTCCGGCGTTTCGATCGGTGTTAACGACTTCGTTATCCCTGACGAAAAAGCCCGCATCATTGGCTCGGCCACTGATGAAGTTAAAGAAATCGAGAGTCAGTACGCCTCCGGCCTGGTCACTCAGGGCGAGAAGTACAACAAGGTCATCGACTTGTGGTCGAAGGCGAACGACGAAGTGTCCAAGGCGATGATGGCCAACCTCTCGAAAGAGAAAGTCATCGACCGCGAAGGTAACGAAGTCGATCAGGAATCCTTCAACTCGATGTATATGATGGCTGACTCCGGTGCGCGGGGTTCCGCTGCACAGATCCGTCAGTTGGCCGGTATGCGTGGTCTGATGGCCAAGCCGGATGGCTCGATCATCGAGACGCCTATCACTGCGAACTTCCGTGAAGGTCTGAGCGTACTGCAGTACTTCATCTCGACCCACGGTGCTCGTAAGGGTCTGGCGGATACCGCACTGAAGACTGCGAACTCCGGTTATCTGACGCGTCGTCTGGTGGACGTCGCCCAGGATCTGGTGGTGACCGAGATCGACTGCGGTACCGACCACGGTCTGCTGATGACTCCGCACATCGAAGGCGGCGACGTCGTAGAGCCGTTGGGCGAGCGCGTACTGGGTCGTGTCATTGCCCGTGACGTGTTCAAGCCGGGTACCGAAGACGTCATCGTTCCGGCCGGCACCCTGGTCGACGAGAAGTGGGTCGAATTCATCGAGCTGAACAGCATCGACGAAGTGATCGTGCGTTCGCCGATCAGCTGCGAAACCCGCTTCGGCATCTGCGCCAAGTGCTACGGTCGTGATCTGGCCCGTGGTCACCAGGTGAACATCGGTGAAGCTGTCGGCGTCATCGCCGCGCAGTCGATCGGTGAGCCGGGTACCCAGCTGACCATGCGTACCTTCCACATCGGTGGTGCTGCAAGCCGTACTTCGGCTGCCGACAGCGTTCAGGTGAAGAATGGCGGCATGGTGCGTCTGCACAACCTGAAGCAGGTCGAGCGTGCCGATGGCAATCTGGTCGCGGTATCGCGTTCCGGTGAACTGGCCATTGCCGACGAGTTCGGTCGTGAGCGTGAGCGCTACAAGCTGCCGTACGGTGCCGTGATTTCGGTGAAGGAAGGCGACAAGGTCGAAGCTGGCGCCATCGTCGCCAAGTGGGACCCGCACACCCACCCAATCGTCACCGAACTGAAAGGTACCGTGACCTTCGTGGGCATGGAAGAGAACATCACCATCAAGCGCCAGACCGACGAACTGACCGGTCTGACCAACATTGAAGTGATGGACGTGAAGGATCGCCCGGCTGCTGGCAAGGAAATCCGTCCAGCGATCAAGATGGTCGATGCCAATGGCAAGGATCTGTACCTGCCAGGTACCGACGTACCGGCTCAGTACTTCCTGCCAGCCAACGCCCTTGTCGGTGTGGCTGACGGTGCTCAGATCGGTGTCGGTGACGTTATCGCGCGTATTCCGCAGGAAACGTCCAAGACCCGCGACATCACCGGTGGTCTGCCGCGCGTTGCCGACTTGTTCGAAGCGCGTCGTCCGAAGGAAGCGTCGATCCTGGCGGAAGTCAGCGGTACCATCGCGTTCGGTAAAGAGACCAAGGGCAAGCGCCGTCTGGTCATTACCCCGACCGACGGCAGCGATCCGTACGAAGAGCTGATTCCGAAGTGGCGCCACCTGAACGTCTTCGAGGGCGAGCAGGTCAACCGTGGTGAGGTGATCTCGGACGGTCCGAGCGATCCGCATGACATTCTGCGTCTGCTGGGTGTGAGCGCGCTGGCGAAGTACATCGTCAACGAGATCCAGGACGTGTACCGTCTGCAGGGCGTGAAGATCAACGACAAGCACATCGAGACCATCCTGCGTCAGATGCTGCGCAAGGTCGAGATCAGCGAGTCGGGCGACTCCAGCTTCATCAAGGGTGACCAGATGGAACTGACTCAGGTGCTGGTGGAGAACGAGCGCCTGGCCAGTGAAGACAAGTTCATCTCGAAGTTCTCGCGTGTGCTGCTGGGTATCACCAAGGCCTCGCTGTCCACCGAATCGTTCATCTCGGCGGCTTCCTTCCAGGAAACCACCCGTGTACTGACCGAGGCGGCGGTAACCGGCAAGCGCGACTATCTGCGCGGACTGAAAGAGAACGTGGTCGTCGGTCGTCTCATCCCGGCGGGTACCGGCCTGGCTTACCACAGCGAGCGCAAGCGTCGCCGTGATGCCGACAAGCCGCTGCGTGTGAGCGCCAGTGAGGTGGAAGCCGCACTGACCGAAGCGCTGAATTCCAGCGGTAACTAAGGTAGAGGCGGGGCCCCGGCCCCTTCCTCCCCGCCGCGGCGACATGAATTGTTGCCGATGACCGGGCAGGAAGGGTCGGGGCCTTGTCTTGACTGGGTGCAAGATCCTCTTTAGACTTTTGTACCCTTAAATTTGGTGAGGCTCCGTCTCGCCAATTTTTGGCTTTCTTGCAAGACAATAGCGTCGCAAGACATTCAGTGGAGCTAGTAGATGGCAACTATCAACCAGCTGGTACGTCAGCCGCGCAAGCGTACCGTCGAGAAATCCGACGTACCTGCGCTGCAGAACTGCCCGCAACGTCGTGGCGTGTGCACCCGTGTGTACACCACCACGCCGAAAAAACCTAACTCGGCACTGCGTAAAGTATGCCGTGTGCGTCTGACCAACGGTTTCGAGGTTTCCTCGTACATCGGTGGTGAAGGCCACAACCTGCAAGAGCACAGCGTCGTCCTGATCCGTGGCGGCCGTGTAAAAGACTTGCCAGGTGTTCGTTACCACACCGTTCGCGGCTCTCTGGATACTTCGGGCGTCAAAGGCCGTAACCAGGGTCGTTCGAAGTACGGTACCAAGCGTCCGAAGTAATCGGCCGTTTGCAGACATCCATTTATTTGAGTCGATAAGAGTAAGGTCGGGCAGGGGTCGAAGACCCAAGTCCCGGGCTAACCTGAAGACCGTTTGAGGGCTTATCATGCCAAGACGTCGTGTAGCAGCAAAACGTGAGATCCTGGACGATCCTAAATACGGATCGCAGATCCTCGCCAAGTTCATGAACCACGTGATGGAAAGCGGCAAGAAGGCCGTAGCCGAGCGCATCGTTTACGGTGCTCTGGATACCGTCAAAGCACGCAAGAACAGCGACCCCCTGGAAATCTTCGAGAAAGCTCTCGACGCCATCGCTCCGCTGGTCGAAGTCAAGTCCCGCCGTGTCGGCGGTGCCACTTACCAGGTTCCGGTTGAAGTTCGTCCATCCCGTCGTAACGCTCTGGCAATGCGCTGGCTCGTAGACTACGCCCGCAAGCGCGGCGAGAAGTCGATGGCTCTGCGCCTGGCTGGCGAGCTGCTGGATGCTGCTGAAGGCAAGGGTGCTGCAGTCAAGAAGCGTGAAGACGTGCACCGTATGGCCGAGGCCAACAAAGCGTTCTCGCACTACCGCTTCTAATTCAAGCATCAATCATTTTGCGAGGGCTTTATGGCTCGTACTACAGCAATTAACCGCTACCGTAACATCGGTATCTGCGCGCACGTTGATGCGGGTAAGACTACCACTACCGAGCGGATCCTGTTCTACACAGGTCTGAGCCACAAAATGGGCGAGGTGCACGACGGCGCCGCGACCACCGACTGGATGGTGCAGGAGCAGGAGCGGGGTATCACCATTACCTCCGCTGCCGTTACTACCTTCTGGAAAGGTTCCCGTGGTCAGTACGACAACTACCGCGTAAACGTCATCGATACCCCCGGCCACGTTGACTTCACCATTGAAGTTGAGCGTTCGCTGCGCGTACTCGACGGCGCGGTCGTCGTATTCTGCGGTACTTCCGGCGTTGAGCCGCAGTCCGAAACCGTATGGCGCCAGGCCAACAAGTACGGTGTTCCACGTGTTGTCTACGTGAACAAGATGGACCGCGCGGGTGCCAACTTCCTGCGCGTTGTCGGTCAGATCAAGAACCGTCTGGGTCATACTCCGGTTCCGGTTCAGCTGGCTATCGGTGCAGAAGATGACTTCCAGGGTCAGGTTGACCTGATCAAGATGAAGGCCATCTACTGGAACGATGACGACAAAGGCACCTCCTATCGTGAGGAAGAAATTCCTGCCGATATGCTGGAGTTGGCTGAAGAGTGGCGCAGCAACATGGTTGAAGCCGCCGCTGAAGCCAACGAAGAGCTGATGAACAAGTACCTTGAAGAAGGTGAGCTGACCGCCGAAGAGATCAAGGCAGGCCTGCGTGCGCGCACCCTGGCCAGCGAGATCGTTCCGGCTGTCTGCGGTTCTTCGTTCAAGAACAAGGGTGTTCCTCTGGTTCTCGACGCTGTCATCGACTTCCTGCCTGCTCCGACCGAGATTCCGGCGATCAAGGGTATCCATCCCGATCTGATCGACGTGCCGAAGGACGAAGTCAAGCCAGAACAGTATGACGAGCGTCCTGCTGACGACAACGAGCCGTTCTCGGCTCTGGCGTTCAAGATTGCCACCGACCCGTTCGTGGGTACTCTGACCTTCGTTCGCGTCTACTCGGGCTTCCTGACCTCCGGTGACTCCGTCATCAACTCGGTCAAGGGCAAGAAAGAGCGCGTTGGTCGTATGGTGCAGATGCACGCCAACCAGCGTGAAGAGATCAAAGAAGTACGCGCTGGCGACATCGCTGCTTTGATCGGCATGAAGGACGTCACTACCGGCGACACCCTGTGCAACGCCGACAAGCCGATCATCCTCGAGCGTATGGACTTCCCTGAGCCGGTCATTTCGCTCTCCGTAGAGCCGAAAACCAAGGCTGACCAGGAGAAGATGGGTATTGCTCTGGGCAAACTGGCCCAGGAAGACCCGTCGTTCCGCGTCAAGACCGACGAAGAAACCGGTCAGACCATCATCTCCGGTATGGGTGAGCTGCACCTGGACATCCTCGTTGACCGCATGAAGCGCGAGTTCAACGTCGAGTGCAACGTCGGCAAGCCGCAGGTTTCGTACCGCGAGAAGATCACCAAGTCCAACGTTGAGATCGAAGGTAAGTTCGTTCGTCAGTCGGGTGGTCGTGGTCAGTTCGGTCACTGCTGGATCCGTTTCTCGGAACCGGACGTCGACGAGAAGGGCAACATCACCGAAGGTCTGGTGTTCACCAACGAAGTCGTTGGTGGTGTGATTCCTAAGGAATTCATCGCCCCGATCCAGAAGGGTATCGAAGAACAGATGAAGAACGGCGTTGTCGCCGGTTATCCTCTGCTCGGCCTGAAGGCCACGGTATTCGACGGTTCGTACCACGACGTCGACTCCAACGAAATGGCGTTCAAAATCGCTGCTTCGATGGCCACCAAGCAACTGGCCCAGAAGGGCGGTGGCGTGGTTCTCGAGCCGATCATGAAGGTCGAGGTTGTAACCCCGGAAGACTACCTGGGTGACGTGATGGGTGACCTGAGCCGTCGTCGCGGGATGATCCAGGGTAATGAAGACTCGGTGTCCGGCAAGGTAATCACTGCTGAGGTGCCGCTGGGAGAGATGTTCGGTTACGCAACCGATGTTCGTTCCATGTCTCAGGGTCGCGCAAGCTACTCCATGGAATTCTCCAAATACGCCGAAGCTCCGTCGAACATCGTCGAAGCACTCGTTAAAAAACAAGGCTAATCCCCTTTAGGCAAGAGGTTCACTGTCGTGGCTAAAGAAAAATTTGATCGTTCCCTTCCCCACGTTAACGTCGGCACCATCGGCCACGTTGACCACGGTAAGACCACTCTGACCGCAGCTCTGACTCGCGTTTGCTCCGAAGTTTTCGGTTCGGCAATCGTTGAGTTCGACAAGATCGACTCGGCTCCGGAAGAAAAAGCGCGCGGTATCACCATCAACACCGCTCACGTTGAGTACAACTCGACCATTCGTCACTACGCTCACGTTGACTGCCCAGGTCACGCTGACTACGTGAAGAACATGATCACCGGTGCTGCCCAGATGGACGGCGCGATCCTGGTGTGCTCGGCCGCTGATGGTCCGATGCCACAAACCCGTGAGCACATCCTGCTGTCCCGTCAGGTTGGCGTTCCGTACATCGTGGTCTTCCTGAACAAGGCTGACCTGGTAGACGACGCTGAGCTGCTGGAACTGGTCGAGATGGAAGTTCGCGACCTGCTGTCCACCTACGACTTCCCAGGCGACGACACCCCGATCATCATCGGTTCGGCTCGTATGGCGCTGGAAGGCAAAGACGACAACGAAATGGGCACTACCGCTGTCAAGAAGCTGGTAGAGACTCTGGACAGCTACATTCCTGAGCCAGTTCGTGCCATCGACCAGCCGTTCCTGATGCCGATCGAAGACGTGTTCTCGATCTCGGGCCGTGGTACCGTTGTGACCGGTCGTATCGAGCGTGGTATCGTCCGCGTTCAGGATCCGCTGGAAATCGTTGGTCTGCGTGACACCACCACCACCACCTGCACCGGCGTTGAGATGTTCCGCAAGCTGCTGGACGAAGGTCGTGCTGGCGAGAACTGCGGCGTTCTGCTGCGTGGTACCAAGCGTGACGACGTTGAGCGTGGCCAGGTTCTGGTCAAGCCAGGTTCGGTCAAGCCGCACACCAAGTTCACCGCAGAAGTCTACGTTCTGTCGAAAGAAGAAGGCGGCCGTCACACGCCGTTCTTCAAAGGCTACCGTCCTCAGTTCTACTTCCGTACCACTGACGTGACCGGTAACTGCGAACTGCCGGAAGGCGTTGAAATGGTAATGCCAGGTGACAACATTCAGATGACTGTCACTCTGATCAAGACCATCGCAATGGAAGACGGTCTGCGCTTCGCCATCCGTGAAGGCGGTCGTACCGTCGGCGCCGGCGTCGTAGCAAAAATCATCGAGTAATCACTCGACCGGTTGAAAAAGCCCCCGCTCAGCGGGGGCTTTTTTTATTGGGTTGACACTAAATGGGGGCGTCTATAGAATCACGCCTCCTTTTAGCGGGCGTAGTGCGTCCGTTGGGAACAGCCTGGAGTCTGAAATCCAATGCAAAATCAGCAAATCCGTATCAGGTTGAAGGCTTTCGACCATCGCCTGATCGACCAATCCACCCAGGAAATCGTGGAAACCGCGAAACGTACTGGTGCACAAGTGCGTGGTCCAATTCCACTGCCTACTCGCAAAGAGCGTTTCACCGTTCTGGTCTCCCCGCACGTCAACAAAGACGCGCGTGACCAGTACGAGATTCGCACTCATAAGCGCGTTCTGGACATCGTCCAGCCGACGGATAAAACCGTTGATGCGCTGATGAAGCTTGATCTTGCGGCAGGTGTGGAAGTGCAGATCAGCCTCGGCTAAGACTTCGGTCCTAGTCGTGTAACGCTCTGAAATGGGCGGCCATAGCGGGTGAAAGCCCCGTACACTCATGAGGTTTACAACATGACTATTGGTGTAGTCGGTCGCAAATGCGGTATGACCCGCGTTTTCACCGAAGAAGGTGTCTCCATTCCGGTCACGGTCATTGAGATCGAGCCGAATCGCGTCACCCAGTTCAAAACTGAAGAATCCGATGGCTACCGTGCAGTGCAAGTCACTGTCGGCGAGCGTCGTGCTTCGCGTGTGACTGCCGCTCAGGCAGGTCACTTCGCCAAGGCTAACGTTGCCGCTGGTCGCGGTGTCTGGGAGTTCCGTCTTGAAGAAGGCGATTTCCAGGCTGGCGATCTGATCAAAGCTGAACTCTTCACTGCAGGCCAGCTGGTAGACGTAACCGGTCAGTCCAAAGGTAAAGGCTTCGCCGGTACCATCAAGCGTTGGAACTTCCGTGGTCAGGACAGCACCCACGGTAACTCCGTATCGCACCGTGTCCCTGGCTCCATCGGCCAGTGCCAGACTCCTGGTCGTGTATTCAAGGGCAAGAAGATGTCCGGTCACATGGGCGCCGAGCGCGTGACTGTTCAGTCCCTGGAAGTAGTACGCGTAGACGCTGAACGCAACCTCCTGCTGATCAAGGGTGCCGTTCCAGGCGCTACTGGCGGCGACGTGGTTGTGCGTCCAGCTGTCAAGGCTCGCGGTTAAGGGGAAACTGACATGCAACTTAATGTAAATGACGCTCAGGCGATCGAAGTTTCCGAACTGACTTTCGGTGGCGAATTCAACGAGACGCTGGTACACCAAGCAGTCGTGGCCTACATGGCCGGCGGCCGTCAGGGCACCAAGCAGCAAAAGACCCGTTCCGACGTGGCCGGTGGCGGTAAGCGCCCATGGCGTCAGAAGGGTACTGGCCGTGCTCGTGCCGGTACCACTCGTGGTCCGATCTGGCGTGGCGGTGGTGTCACCTTCGCAGCTCGCCCTCAAGATCACTCGCAGAAGCTCAACAAGAAGATGTACCGCGCAGCTCTGCGCTCCATCCTCTCCGAGCTGGTGCGTAGCGATCGTCTGGTCGTGGTTCAGGACTTCGCTGTCGAAGCGCCGAAAACCAAAGACTTGCTGAACAAGCTGAACGGCATGGGCCTGAACGATGTTCTGATCGTTTCGGACGCAGTTGATCAGAATCTGTATCTGGCTGCTCGTAACCTGCCGCACGTCGACGTACGTGACGTACAAGGTTCCGACCCGGTAAGCCTGATCGCCTACGAGAAAGTGTTGATCACTGTCTCCGCCGTGAAGAAATTCGAGGAGCTGCTGGGATGAACCAGGAACGCGTATTCAAAGTCCTCCTTGGCCCGCACGTTTCCGAGAAGGCTACCGTTCTGGCTGAGAAAAAAGGCCAGTTCGTATTCAAGGTTGCTACCGATGCAACCAAGCTGGAAATCAAGAAAGCTGTCGAAGGCCTGTTCAACGTGAAAGTTGAAAACGTGTCGACTGTCAACGTGATGGGTAAAACCAAGCGTACCGCACGTGGTCTGGGCAAGCGCAATGACTGGAAGAAGGCGATCGTATCCCTTCAGCCAGGCCAAGATCTCGATTTCAGCAGCAGTGCTGAGTAAGGAAGGGGTGCATCATGGCAATCGTTAAATGCAAACCGACTTCCCCTGGCCGCCGTTTCGTGGTCAAGGTGGTCAACAAGGAGCTGCACAAAGGCGCTCCTCACGCACCGCTGCTCGAGAAGAAATCGAAGTCTGGTGGTCGTAACAACAATGGCCGCATTACTACCCGTCATGTGGGTGGTGGTCATAAGCAGCACTACCGTCTGGTCGACTTCCGTCGCAACGACAAAGATGGCATCCCTGCCACTGTCGAGCGCGTCGAATATGACCCGAACCGTACTGCTCACATCGCACTGCTGTGCTACGCAGACGGCGAGCGTCGCTACATCATCGCCCCTAAAGGCGTGAGCGCTGGCGACCAGCTGATCGCAGGTGCACTGGCCCCAATCAAGGCTGGTAACTCCCTGCAGCTGCGCAACATCCCAGTAGGTAGCACCATTCACGGCATCGAGCTGAAGCCGGGTAAAGGTGCACAGATCGCTCGTTCCGCTGGCGCTTCGGCTCAGCTGATCGCTCGTGAAGGTGCCTATGTGACTCTGCGTCTGCGCTCCGGTGAGATGCGCAAAGTACTGGCTGAATGCCGTGCGACCCTGGGTGAAGTCTCGAACTCCGAGCACAGCCTGCGTTCGCTGGGTAAAGCAGGTGCTAAACGCTGGCGCGGCGTTCGCCCAACCGTTCGTGGTGTTGCCATGAACCCGGTTGACCACCCGCATGGTGGTGGTGAAGGTCGTACCTCCGGTGGTCGTCATCCGGTATCGCCATGGGGCTTCCCAACCAAGGGTGCGAAGACCCGCGGTAATAAGCGTACCGACAACATGATCGTCCGTCGTCGCAAGTAACTAGAGGGATACGACAGTGCCACGTTCTCTGAAAAAAGGTCCTTTTATCGATCTTCACCTGCTGAAGAAGATCGAAGTGGCGGTGGAAAAGAACGATCGCAAGCCGGTGAAAACCTGGTCGCGCCGTTCGATGATCCTGCCACAAATGGTCGGTCTGACCATCGCGGTACACAACGGTCGCCAACACGTCCCCGTTCTCGTGAACGAAGACATGGTCGGCCACAAACTGGGCGAGTTCGCCGGTACCCGCACCTATCGCGGGCACGTGGCTGACAAGAAAGCCAAGCGTTAAGGGGTAAGGAAATGGAAGTAGCCGCTAAGTTGTCGGGCGCTCGAATCTCCGCCCAGAAAGCCCGCTTGGTCGCCGACCAGATCCGCGGGAAGAAGGTGGGCGAAGCGCTCAACCTGTTGGCCTTCAGCAGCAAAAAAGCCGCTGAAATCATGAAGAAAGTCCTCGAGTCGGCCGTTGCCAACGCCGAACACAACGAAGGCGCAGACGTTGATGACCTGAAGGTCTCCACCGTTTTCGTCAACGAAGGGCGTTCGCTTAAGCGCATCATGCCGCGTGCCAAAGGCCGCGCTGATCGCATCGTCAAGCGGTCTTGCCATATCACTGTCAAGGTTGCGGACAAGTAACGGAGTCGATCAGATGGGTCAGAAAGTACATCCCACTGGCATTCGCCTGGGAATCGTCAAGGAGCACACCTCCGTCTGGTACGCAGACGGTGCTACTTACGCAGATTACCTGTTGAAGGATCTGAAAACGCGTGAGTACCTCCAAGACAAACTAAAAAGCGCGTCCGTAAGCCGTATCGATATTCATCGTCCGGCTCAAACTGCACGCATCACCATCCACACTGCTCGTCCCGGTATCGTTATCGGCAAGAAAGGTGAGGATGTCGAGAAGCTGCGTCAGGACCTGACCAAGCAGATGGGTGTGCCTGTGCACATCAACATCGAAGAGATCCGCAAGCCGGAGCTCGACGCCATGCTGGTTGCTCAAAGCGTTGCCCAGCAGCTGGAGCGCCGCGTTATGTTCCGTCGCGCCATGAAGCGCGCAGTACAGAACGCCATGCGTATTGGTGCCAAGGGCATCAAGATCCAGGTGAGCGGTCGTCTCGGCGGTGCCGAGATCGCCCGTACTGAGTGGTATCGGGAAGGTCGTGTGCCACTGCACACCCTGCGTGCCGATATCGACTACAACACCTACGAAGCTCACACCACCTACGGTGTGATCGGTGTGAAGGTTTGGATCTTCAAAGGCGAAGTGATTGGTGGTCGCCAGGAAGAGCTGAAGCCGCAAGCACCAGCGCCTCGTAAAAAAGCTGCTAAGTAAGGGGTACGCCAAATGTTGCAACCAAAGCGTACAAAATTCCGCAAGCAGATGACTGGCCACAACCGTGGTCTGGCACTGCGCGGTAGCAAGGTCAGCTTCGGCGAGTTCGCCCTGAAAGCTGTTGCTCGCGGTCGCCTCACCGCCCGTCAGATCGAGTCGGCACGTCGTGCACTGACCCGTCACGTTAAGCGTGGCGGCAAGATCTGGATCCGCGTCTTCCCGGACAAGCCAGTTACCAAGAAGCCTCTTGAAGTGCGGATGGGTAAAGGTAAGGGTTCCGTGGAGTACTGGGTTGCCCAGATCCAGCCAGGCAAAGTCCTGTACGAGATCGAGGGTGTTTCTGAAGAGCTGGCGCGCGAAGCTTTCGCTCTGGCCGCTGCAAAGCTGCCTCTCGCCACCTCCTTTGTTAAGCGGACGGTGATGTGATGAAAGCGAATGAACTTCGTGAAAAATCGGCACAGCAACTGAACGAGCAACTGCTCGGCTTGCTGCGCGACCAGTTCAATCTGCGTATGCAGAAAGCAACTGGCCAGTTGGGGCAGTCGCACCTGCTCTCGCAAGTTAAGCGTGACATCGCTCGCGTGAAAACTGTGCTCAACCAGCAGGCAGGTAAGTGATCATGGCTGAAGCTGAAAAAACCGTCCGTACGCTGACTGGCCGTGTCGTCAGCGACAAAATGGACAAGACCATCACCGTTCTGATCGAGCGTCGCGTCAAGCACCCGATCTACGGTAAATACGTTAAGCGTTCGACTAAGCTGCACGCGCACGACGAAACTAACCAGTGCAAAATCGGCGACAAGGTTTCCATCACCGAAACCCGTCCGCTGGCCAAGACCAAGTCCTGGGCACTGGTTGAAGTCCTCGAACGCGCTGTTGAAGTCTAAGGGCTAGGGGTCGGAGAAATTTTATGATTCAGACTCAATCCATGCTCGATGTGGCCGATAACAGCGGCGCTCGTCGCGTCATGTGCATCAAGGTGCTCGGCGGTTCGCACCGCCGTTACGCTGGCATCGGTGACATCATCAAAGTAACCGTCAAGGAAGCGATTCCTCGCGGTAAGGTCAAAAAAGGCCAGGTGATGACCGCTGTTGTCGTCCGTACCCGTCACGGTGTACGTCGCGCTGACGGTTCCATCATTCGTTTCGACGGCAACGCTGCTGTTCTGCTGAACAACAAGCAAGAGCCGATCGGTACTCGCATCTTCGGGCCAGTGACCCGTGAGCTTCGTAACGAGAAGTTCATGAAGATCGTCTCGCTCGCCCCTGAAGTGCTGTAAGGAGATCCGACATGCAAAAGATTCGTCGTGACGACGAGATCATCGTGATCGCCGGCAAAGACAAGGGCAAGCGCGGTAAGGTGCTGAAGGTGCTCGCTGACGACCGTCTGGTCGTTGGTGGTGTCAACCTGGTCAAGCGTCATACCAAGCCGAACCCGATGGCAGGCGTTCAGGGCGGTATCGTCGAGAAAGAAGCGCCTCTGCACGCTTCCAACGTGGCCATCTTCAATGGCGAAACCAACAAGGCTGACCGTGTTGGTTTCAAAGTAGAAGACGGTAAGAAAATTCGTGTCTTCAAGTCGACCCAAAAAGCGGTTGATGCTTGAACACTGCTAGGTAGAAGACCATGGCACGACTGAAAGAGATTTACCGGAACGAAATCGCTCCCAAGCTTAAGGAAGAACTTAAGCTGTCGAACGTAATGGAAGTTCCGCGCGTTACCAAGATCACCCTGAACATGGGTCTGGGCGAAGCGATCGGTGACAAGAAAGTCATCGAGCACGCTGTTGCCGATCTCGAAAAGATCACCGGCCAAAAGCCGGTCGTGACCTTCGCTCGTAAATCCATCGCGGGCTTCAAAGTCCGTGAGGGCTGGCCGATCGGTGTCAAGGTGACCCTGCGTCGCGAAAAAATGTACGAGTTCCTGGACCGCCTGCTGGCGATCTCCCTGCCTCGGGTTCGCGACTTCCGCGGCCTGAATGCCAAGTCCTTCGACGGTCGTGGCAACTACAGCATGGGCGTGAAAGAGCAGATCATCTTCCCGGAAATCGACTACGACAAGATCGATGCTCTGCGCGGTTTGGACATCACCCTGACCACCACTGCTCGTTCGGACGACGAAGGCCGCGCTCTGCTGCGTGCTTTCAAGTTCCCGTTCCGCAACTGATTGGAGTAGGAAAATGGCCAAGAAGAGCATGAAAAACCGCGAGCTGAAGCGTCAGCTCACGGTAGCCAAGTACGCTAAAAAGCGTGCCGAGCTGAAAGCGACCATCGTCAACCTGAACGCCTCTCCTGAAGAGCGTTTCGCTGCCGTTGTCGCGCTGCAGAAGCAGCCGCGTGATGCCAGTGCCGCACGTCTGCGCAACCGTTGCCGCCTGACCGGTCGTCCTCACGGTGTTTACCGTAAGTTCGGCCTGGGCCGTAACATGCTGCGCCAGGCTGCAATGCGCGGCGACGTACCAGGTCTGGTCAAGGCCAGCTGGTAAGCGCTGCTGGTGTGATTTCCGGTGGAAGGAGAGAAATCTCCGACCACCGGTGGCCTCGCCAACGAACAAGCCCCTTCATGGGGCTTGTTTCGTTTCTGTCTTGTGTCTAGAATGACCGGCTCACCTGGGCCTGGGTATTTTGCCCTGCCTGCTTAGGTGGTTGTGATAGCCGCAAGGCTAATAATTCTTGTATCAGGAGCATCTAGCCCATGAGTATGCAGGACCCGTTAGCGGACATGCTAACTCGCATCCGTAATGCCCAGATGGCTGAAAAGTCCGTCGTAAGCATGCCTTCCTCCACCCTGAAGGTCGCGGTTGCCAAAGTTCTGAAAGATGAAGGTTACATCGCCGGCTACCAGGTAACTGGTGAGGCCAAGCCTTCCCTGTCGATCGAACTGAAGTACTTCGAAGGCCGTCCGGTCATCGAGGAACTGAAGCGCTCCAGCCGTCCAGGCCTGCGCCAGTACAAGTCCGTCACCGATCTGCCGAAAGTACGTGGCGGTCTGGGCGTGTCTATCGTCTCCACCAACAAAGGTGTGATGACTGATCGCGCTGCGCGCGCTGCCGGTGTCGGTGGCGAAGTTCTGTGCACAGTGTTCTAAGGGGAGATAGGCATGTCTCGCGTTGCTAAGAACCCCGTTAAGCTGCCCGCCGGTGTCGAAGTCAAATTCGCCGGCCAGCAGCTTTCGGTGAAGGGTGCCAAGGGCACTCTCGAACTGAACGTTCACTCGTCTGTTGAAGTTACCGAAGAGTCCGGCGAACTGCGCTTCGTCGCTCGCAACGGTGACCAGCAAGCTCGCGCCATGGCCGGTACCACCCGTGCTCTGGTGAACAACATGGTCCAGGGCGTAAGCCAAGGCTTCGAGCGCAAGCTCCAGCTGGTCGGTGTTGGTTACAAGGCACAGGCCAAGGGCACTGTCCTGAACCTGGCTCTGGGCTTCTCGCATCCAGTGGACTACGAACTGCCAGCCGGTATCACCGCAGAAACCCCAAGCCAGACCGATATCCTGATCAAGGGTATCGACAAGCAGCTGGTGGGTCAGGTGGCCGCTGAAATCCGCGACTTCCGTCCGCCAGAGCCTTACAAAGGCAAGGGTGTGCGTTACGCGGACGAAGTAGTCCGTCGTAAAGAAGCCAAGAAGAAGTAGGGCCTAGCAAATGACCGACAAAAAAGTTACTCGACTGCGTCGCGCTCGCAAAGCACGCCTGAAAATGCACGAGCTCGAAGCCGTGCGTCTGTGCGTGTTCCGCTCCTCGCAGCACATCTATGCCCAAGTCATTTCGGCCGACGGCAGCAAGGTTCTGGCAAGCGCCTCGACCTTGGACAAAGACCTGCGTGATGGCGCCACCGGCAACATCGACGCGGCCACTAAGGTTGGCAAGCTGGTTGCTGAGCGTGCGAAAGCCGCCGGTGTATCTCAAGTTGCCTTTGACCGTTCCGGCTTCAAGTACCATGGCCGCGTCAAAGCGCTGGCCGATGCTGCTCGTGAAGGCGGGCTGGAGTTCTAAGTTATGGCAAATAACGATCAAAAGCGCGACGAAGGCTACATCGAGAAGCTGGTTCAAGTTAACCGCGTTGCTAAAACCGTCAAAGGCGGCCGTATCTTCACCTTCACCGCGTTGACCGTGGTAGGTGATGGTAAAGGTCGCGTCGGCTTCGGCCGTGGCAAGTCGCGCGAAGTACCTGCTGCGATTCAGAAAGCCATGGAAGCTGCACGTCGCAACATGATCCAGGTTGACCTGAAGGGCACCACCCTGCAGTACGCCACCAAGGCTGCCCACGGCGCCTCGAAGGTTTACATGCAGCCTGCTTCGGAAGGTACCGGTATCATCGCCGGCGGCGCAATGCGTGCTGTCCTGGAAGTTGCTGGCGTCCAGAACGTTCTGGCCAAGTGCTACGGTTCGACCAACCCAGTGAACGTGGTCTACGCCACCTTCAAGGGTCTGAAAGCCATGCAATCTCCTGAATCCATTGCTGCCAAGCGCGGCAAGAGCGTCGAGGAGATCTTCTGATCATGGCAACCGTAAAAGTAACGCTGATCAAGAGCACCGCTGGCCGTCTGCCTAACCACATTCTGTGCGTTAAAGGCCTGGGTCTGCGTCGCATCGGTCACACTGTAGAAGTCCAGGATACTCCCGAGAATCGCGGGATGATCAACAAGGCTTACTACATGCTGCGCGTCGAGGGTTAATCGATGAAACTCAATGATCTGAGTCCAGCGCCGGGTTCCCGTCGCGAGAAGCATCGTCCGGGTCGTGGTATCGGTAGCGGTTTGGGCAAGACTGGTGGCCGCGGCCACAAAGGTCAGACCTCCCGTTCCGGTGGCACCATCGCTCCGGGCTTCGAAGGCGGTCAACAACCGCTGCACCGTCGTCTGCCGAAGTTCGGCTTCGTCTCCCTGAAGGCAATGGACCGCGCCGAAGTGCGTCTGTCCGAGCTGGCCAAGGTGGAAGGTGACGTGGTTACCGTACAGTCCCTGAAGGACGCCAACGTGATTGGCCAGAACGTTCAGCGTGTGAAAATCATGCTGTCGGGCGAAGTCACTCGCGCTGTCACCATCAAGGGCATCGCAGCCACCAAAGGTGCGCGTGCGGCTATCGAAGCAGCTGGCGGCAAGTTCGAGGAATAAATGGCTAAGCAAGGTGCTCTCTCTTCGCTCGGTAAGGGCGGGATGTCGGAACTCTGGGCTCGTCTGCGCTTTCTGTTCATGGCGATCATCGTCTACCGGATCGGCGCGCACATCCCGGTGCCTGGCATCAATCCAGACCGTCTGGCGGATCTGTTTCGGCAGAATGAGGGGACCATTCTTAGCTTGTTCAACATGTTTTCCGGTGGTGCGCTGGAGCGCATGAGTATTTTCGCATTGGGGATCATGCCGTACATTTCGGCATCGATCATCATGCAGCTCATGACCGCGGTCAGCCCACAACTGGAGCAGTTGAAGAAGGAAGGTGAAGCTGGCCGTCGCAAGATCAGCCAGTACACCCGCTACGGCACCGTTATCCTGGCGCTGGTTCAAGCCATTGGCATGTCCATTGGCCTGGCCAACCAGGGCGTGGCGTTTTCTGTAGGCCTGGGCTTCCATGTCGTTGCCGTCTCCACCTTTGTGGCCGGCGCAATGTTCATGATGTGGCTCGGCGAGCAGATCACCGAGCGCGGTGTAGGCAACGGTATCTCGATGTTGATCTTCGCAGGTATCGTTGCCGGTCTTCCGAGAGCAATCGGGCAGTCTTTCGAGTCTGCGCGCACAGGCGATATCAATATTTTCGCCCTGGTCGCTATCGGTTTGCTTGCAGTAGCGATCATCGGTTTCGTGGTGTTCATCGAGCGTGGTCAGCGTCGTATCGCCGTTCACTACGCCAAGCGTCAGCAGGGCCGCAAGGTTTTCGCTGCGCAGACCAGCCACTTGCCGTTGAAGGTAAACATGGCGGGCGTCATTCCCGCCATTTTTGCCAGCAGCATCCTGCTGTTCCCGGCTTCGTTGGGTGCCTGGTTCGGTCAGTCTGAAGGTATGGGCTGGCTGCAGGACATCTCGCAGTCGATCGCTCCTGGTCAGCCGTTGAACATTCTGCTGTTTAGTGCAGGGATCATTTTCTTCTGCTTCTTCTATACAGCGTTGATGTTCAACCCGAAAGACGTAGCGGAAAACCTGAAGAAGTCCGGTGCCTTTATTCCGGGTATCCGTCCTGGTGAGCAGTCGGCGCGCTACATTGATGGCGTTCTGACTCGTCTGACCATGTTCGGTGCTCTTTACATGATGGCCGTCTGCCTTCTGCCCCAGTTCCTGGTGGTGGCTGCAAACGTGCCGTTCTACCTTGGCGGGACCTCGTTGCTGATTGTGGTGGTGGTTGTGATGGACTTCATGTCCCAAGTACAATCGCACCTCGTTTCGCACCAGTACGAATCCCTGATGAAGAAAGCCAACCTGAAAGGCTACGGTGGCAGCGGTCTGCTGCGCTGATAGACCCCCTAAGGTTCGAGGAGTCGGTAATGAAAGTTCGTGCATCGGTGAAAAAGCTGTGCCGCAACTGCAAGATCATTCGTCGCGAAGGTATCGTGCGCGTGATCTGCAGCGCGGAACCGCGTCACAAGCAGCGCCAAGGCTGAGTGTGATCTGCGCTTCAAACCCAGCAGCTAGTGCGCTGCTGGGTTGATTATTCGTTTCTACAGCGATATTATCTCGCGCCCTATTTCTTGGCTTCCGGGGCGTAGGTAGCTGTCAATTGGAGTCCCACTGAATGGCCCGTATTGCAGGCGTCAACATTCCAGATAACAAGCATACTGTTATCTCGCTGACCTACATCTATGGTGTCGGTCGCACTACTGCACAGAAAATCTGTGCAGATGCTGGTGTAAATCCAGCCGCTAAGATCAAGGATCTGAGCGACGAGCAAATCGAAACCCTGCGTGGCGAAGTTGCGAAGTTCACCACCGAAGGTGACCTGCGTCGTGACATCAACATGAAGATCAAGCGCTTGATGGACCTGGGTTGCTACCGCGGCCTGCGCCATCGTAAAGGTCTGCCGGTTCGCGGTCAGCGCACCAAGACCAACGCACGCACCCGTAAGGGCCCGCGTAAGCCGATCCGCAAGTAATCGCCCAGGAATATAGACATGGCAAAACCTGCTGCTCGTCCTCGTAAGAAAGTCAAAAAGACAGTGGTTGATGGCATCGCCCACATCCACGCTTCTTTCAACAACACCATCGTGACCATCACCGATCGTCAGGGCAACGCATTGTCCTGGGCGACTTCCGGTGGTTCGGGTTTCCGTGGTTCGCGCAAATCCACCCCGTTCGCAGCTCAGATCGCTGCTGAGCGTGCTGGTCAAGCTGCGCTGGAATACGGTCTGAAGAACCTCGACGTGAACGTCAAGGGTCCAGGTCCAGGTCGTGAGTCCGCCGTTCGTGCATTGAACAGCTGCGGCTACAAGATCGCCAGCATCACCGACGTGACGCCTATCCCGCATAACGGGTGCCGTCCGCCGAAGAAGCGTCGCGTGTAATCAGGAGACAGAAGAATGGCACGTTACATTGGTCCAAAATGCAAACTGTCTCGTCGTGAAGGCACCGACCTGTTCCTGAAGAGCGGCGTTCGCGCTCTGGAATCGAAGTGCAACATCGAAGCAGCCCCAGGTATCCACGGCCAGCGCCGTGGCCGTCAGTCCGACTACGGTACCCAGCTGCGCGAGAAACAAAAAGTCCGTCGTATCTACGGTGTTCTGGAGCGTCAGTTCCGCGGTTACTACCAAGCTGCTGCCTCGAAAAAAGGCGCAACCGGTGAGAACCTGCTGCAACTGCTCGAGTGCCGTCTGGATAACGTCGTCTACCGTATGGGCTTCGGCTCGACTCGTTCCGAGTCCCGTCAGCTGGTTTCGCACAAAGCGATCAGCGTCAACGGTAAGACTGTAAACATTCCATCCTACCAAGTTCGTCCGGGTGACGTGGTCGCAGTTCGCGAGAAGTCGCTGAACCAGCTGCGCATTGTTCAGGCCCTTGAACTGTGCTCTCAGCGTGGCCGCGTTGAGTGGGTAGACGTTGATTCCGCTAAAAAGTCGGGCGTTTTCAAGAACGTTCCTGCTCGCAGCGACCTGTCCGCCGACATCAACGAAAACCTGATTGTCGAGCTCTACTCCAAGTAAGGGCTAGAAAATAGGTGCATCCATGCAGATTTCGGTAAATGAGTTCCTGACGCCCCGTCACATCGACGTTCAGGTGGTCAGTCCAACCCGCGCCAAGATCACGCTCGAGCCTCTCGAGCGTGGTTTCGGCCATACCCTGGGCAACGCGCTGCGCCGCATCCTGTTGTCCTCCATGCCTGGCTGTGCAGTAGTCGAGGCCGAGATCGATGGCGTACTCCATGAGTACTCCGCGATCGAAGGTGTACAGGAAGACGTCATTGAAATCCTGTTGAACCTCAAAGGTCTGGCTATCAAGCTGCACGGTCGTGACGAAGTTACGCTGACCTTGTCGAAAAAGGGTTCGGGGGTGGTTACCGCTGCCGATATTCAGCTGGATCACGATGTCGAGATCGTCAACCCCGATCACGTAATCGCGAACCTGGCGTCCAACGGCGCCCTGAACATGAAGCTCACCGTAGCTCGTGGTCGTGGTTACGAGCCGGCCGACTCCCGTCAAACCGACGAAGACGAAAGCCGCAGCATTGGCCGTCTTCAGCTGGACGCTTCGTTCAGCCCGGTGCGTCGTATCGCCTACGTGGTCGAGAACGCCCGTGTTGAACAGCGTACAAACCTGGACAAGCTGGTCATCGATCTGGAAACCAACGGCACCCTGGATCCTGAAGAGGCCATCCGTCGGGCCGCGACCATCCTGCAACAGCAGCTGGCCGCGTTCGTCGACCTCAAAGGTGACAGCGAGCCGGTCGTGGTCGAGCAGGAAGACGAGATCGATCCGATCCTGCTGCGCCCGGTTGACGACCTGGAACTGACTGTACGTTCGGCCAACTGCCTCAAGGCGGAGAACATCTACTACATCGGCGACCTGATTCAGCGTACCGAAGTAGAGCTGTTGAAGACTCCTAACCTGGGCAAGAAGTCCCTGACCGAAATCAAGGACGTCCTGGCCTCTCGTGGTCTGTCTCTCGGCATGCGCCTCGACAACTGGCCGCCTGCAAGTCTTAAGAAAGACGACAAGGCGACTGCCTGATCGTCGTAATCACCGAACGTAGTGTTTGGTAAGGAATGAATCATGCGTCATCGTAAAAGTGGACGTCACCTGAGCCGTACCAGCTCTCACCGCAAGGCTATGTTCCAGAACATGGCAGTGTCGTTGATCGAGCACGAGCTGATCAAAACCACCCTGCCGAAAGCCAAGGAACTGCGCCGCGTTGCCGAGCCGCTGATCACCCTGGCCAAGGAAGACAGCGTTGCCAATCGTCGTCTGGCCTTCGACCGTACCCGTTCGAAGTCTGCTGTTGGCAAACTGTTCAACGATCTGGGCAAGCGCTACGCCACTCGTCAGGGCGGCTACCTGCGCATCCTGAAGTGCGGTTTCCGCGCTGGCGACAACGCGCCTATGGCGTACGTCGAGCTGGTTGATCGTCCAGTCGGTGGTGCTGTAGAAGCTGCCGAGTAAGACGTTCCGTCTGCTACAAAGAACCGGGCCTAGTGCCCGGTTTTTTGTGTTCGAATAAATTGTAAAAATCTATCGAACATAAAACATCAATGCATTAGATCTTTTTATCTGTGCTCGCGATACTGCTCCCCAAGCCGATCAAGCCAACATTTGCGTCTGATAAGGAGAGCCCATGAGCAAGATCCTCACCACCGCCAGCGGTGCGCCCGTTGCCGACAACCAGAATTCCCGCTCCGCGGGTCCGCGCGGTCCATTGCTGCTCGACGATTTCCACCTGATCGAAAAGCTTGCCCATTTCAACCGCGAAAACATCCCTGAGCGCCGTGTGCACGCAAAGGGCTCGGGCGCCTATGGCACCTTCACCGTGACTCGCGATATCACTGAGTACACCAATGCTCGGCTTTTCGATGGCATCGGCAAGCAGACCGAAACCTTCCTGCGGTTCTCTACCGTAGGTGGAGAGCGCGGCTCTGCCGACACCGAACGCGATCCACGTGGCTTCGCCGTCAAGTTCTATACCGAAGAGGGCAACTGGGACATCGTGGGTAACAACACGCCCGTGTTCTTCATTCGCGATCCACTCAAGTTCCCCGACTTCATCCACACGCAGAAGCGCAACCCTCAGACCAACCTGAAAAGTGCGCAAATGATGTGGGACTTCTGGTCGCATTCGCCTGAGGCGCTGCACCAGGTCACCATACTGTTCTCTGATCGTGGCATTCCGGATGGCTACCGCCACATGCACGGCTTCGGCAGCCACACCTACAGCCTGATAAACGCCGAGGGACAGGGCACCTGGGTCAAATGGCACTTCAAGACGCAGCAGGGCATCAAGAACCTGACGCCGGCCGATGCTGCGCGTATCGCAGGTACTGACCCTGACTACGCCCAGCGTGACTTGTTCGAGGCCATCGAGCAGGGCAACTATCCGCGTTGGACAGTATGCATTCAGGTCATGAGCGAGGAGGAGGCTGCCAACCGAGCCGAAAACCCGTTCGACGTCACCAAGACCTGGTCGCAGAAAGAATATCCACTGATCGAAGTTGGCGTGCTTGAGCTCAACCGCAATCCGCTCAACTACTTCGCCGAAGTCGAGCAGGCTGCATTCGGGCCGAGCAACATGGTGCCGGGCGTGGGCTTGTCGCCCGATCGTATGCTGCAGGGTCGCGTGTTCGCTTACGCTGACGCCCATCGTTACCGCGTCGGTACCAATCACCAACACTTGCCGGTGAATGCGCCGCGCTGCGCGGTAAACAGCTATCAGCGCGACGGTGCCATGAGCATGGGTAGCTATGGCAGTGCTCCTAACTACGAGCCAAACAGCTTCGCCGACGCGCCCAAGCAGTCCCCGCGCCAGGCGGAACCCGCCTTGGCGCTCAATGGCGCAGCCGATCGTCACGATCATCGTGAGGACGACGACTACTACAGCCATGCCGGTGCACTGTTCCGGTTGATGAGTCCTGAGCAACAAGCGCTGTTGATCGACAACATCGCAGGCACTATGGCGGGTGTGACGGAAGAAGTGGTTCGACGCCAGTTGCAGCACTTCCATAAAGCCGATCCGGCTTATGGTGGCGGGATTGCCAAAGCGCTGGGCATCAATCTGTTCTGAGTCGAAGTGATAAGGAGAACCGCCCGCATTTGGGCGGTTTTTCAATGAAAATCACTACTGTTTGTCGAGTTTTTTCGCATAAATTGCGCGGTATCGAGTGACCTTGGGAAAATCATGGTTCACACTATGAGCCTATCAAGCGTTATTCAGGAGTATCAGGGCGATGCAAGGTCACCCGGACGTCATCGATTACCTCAACACGTTGCTCACGGGCGAACTCGCGGCACGCGATCAGTACTTCATCCACTCGCGCATGTACGAAGACTGGGGGCTCTCGAAGCTCTACGAGCGTATCAATCATGAGATGGAAGAAGAGGCGCAGCACGCCGATGCTCTGATGCGTCGTATCCTCATGCTCGAAGGCACGCCGCGCATGCGGCCGGACGACCTCGATATCGGCACGACGGTGCCTGAAATGATCGCCGCCGACTTGCGCCTGGAGTACAAAGTGCGTGCTGCCCTGTGCAAGGGCATCGAGTTGTGCGAGTCGCACAAGGATTACATCAGCCGTGACATCCTGCGCGCGCAGTTGGCTGATACCGAGGAAGATCACACGTACTGGCTGGAAAAGCAGCAGGGGTTGATCAAATCCATCGGGCTGCAGAACTACCTGCAATCGCAGATGTGACACCAGGAGGGCTGTTTAGTCCTCTCGACACATGAGGCCGCACTTACAAGACTGTGCAGATCATCGGATCTGCACTGTTTTATAGGCGCGGCCTTATGCGTTATGCCCGGTCCCGTTCCAATAGCGGTTTCAGATAGTGCCCGGTGTAGGATTGCTTCATCTTGCTGAGCTCTTCCGGTGTGCCGCAGGCGATGATTTGCCCGCCGCGTGAGCCCCCTTCTGGACCCAGGTCTACCAGCCAGTCTGCGGTTTTGATCACATCCAGGTTGTGTTCGATCACCACCACGGTATTGCCGTGGTCGCGCAAACGGTGAAGGACGTCCAAGAGTTGCTGGATATCGGCAAAGTGCAAGCCTGTAGTGGGCTCGTCAAGGATGTACAGGGTCTTGCCCGTATCGCGCTTGGACAGCTCGCGCGACAGTTTCACTCGCTGCGCTTCACCGCCCGACAACGTCGTCGCCGATTGTCCCAGCTTGATATAAGACAAACCCACATCCATCAGCGTCTGCAGTTTGCGCGCCAGTGCCGGAACCGCATCGAAGAACTCGCGGGCGTCCTCGATGGTCATTTCCAGCACTTCGTGGATGTTCTTGCCCTTGTACTTGACCTCCAGCGTTTCGCGGTTGTATCGCTTGCTCTTGCACACATCGCACGGCACGTAGATATCTGGCAGGAAGTGCATTTCCACTTTGATCAGGCCATCGCCCTGGCACGCCTCGCAGCGTCCGCCCTTGACGTTGAAAGAAAACCGTCCCGGACCGTAGCCGCGTGAGCGTGACTCTGGCACGCCCGCGAAGAGCTCGCGAATCGGCGTGAAAATGCCGGTGTAAGTCGCCGGGTTGGAGCGTGGGGTACGACCGATTGGGCTCTGGTCGATGTCGACCACTTTGTCCAGGTGCTGCAGGCCGTCAATGCTGCTGTGGGCGGCCGGCTCCAGGCTGCTGGCACCGTTCAGGGCGGTGGCGGCCAGGGGGAACAGGGTGTTGTTGATCAGTGTCGATTTCCCTGACCCCGAAACCCCGGTGACGCACGTCAGCAAGCCAATGGGGACTTCCAGATCGACATTCTGCAGGTTGTTGCCGCGCGCACCTTTCAGCTTGAGTTGCAGCTTCTTGTTGCGGGGTGTGCGTTTGGCTGGAACGACGATCTTCTTGCGACCGGACAGATACATGCCGGTCACCGAGTCTGGATGGGCCATGACCTCGTCCGGCGTACCTTCGGCGACGATCTGCCCGCCATGCACACCAGCGCCTGGGCCAATGTCCACGACATAGTCGGCCAGGCGAATGGCGTCCTCGTCGTGCTCTACGACGATCACCGTGTTGCCCAGGTCGCGCAGGTGGTTGAGGGTGGCCAGCAGGCGATCGTTGTCACGCTGGTGCAGGCCGATCGATGGCTCGTCGAGGATGTACATGACCCCCACCAGGCCCGCACCGATCTGGCTGGCCAGGCGGATGCGCTGCGCTTCGCCCCCGGAGAGCGTTTCGGCGCTGCGGTCGAGGGTGAGATAGTCCAGGCCCACGTTGACCAGAAACTGCAGCCGCTCGCAGATTTCCTTCAAGATCTTCGCCGCGATCTCGCCACGTCGGCCGGTCAGGGTTAGCGCAGCGAAGTATTCGCTGGCATCGCCGATCGGCAGGTTGGTGACCGCCGGCAGCGTCTTCTCACCGACCCAGACATGCCGTGCCTCGCGGCGCAAGCGAGTGCCGCGGCAGTCTGGACAGGGCTGGGTGCCGAGGAACTTGGCCAGTTCCTCGCGCACGGTGGCCGACTCGGTTTCGCGGTAGCGCCGCTCCAGATTCGGCACGATGCCCTCGAAGGGGTGCGAGCGTTTAACGATGTCGCCGCGGTCGTTGAGGTACTTGAAGTCGACGCTGTGCTTGCCACTGCCCTGCAGGATGACCTTCTGGTGCTCGGCCGCCAGTTCACCGAAAGGCTGGTCGAGACTGAAGCCATAGTGCGCGGCCAATGAGCCGAGCATCTGGAAGTAATACACATTGCGCCGGTCCCAGCCGCGGATCGCGCCTTCGGCCAGGGTCAGCTCGGCGTTGACCAGGCGCTTGGTGTCGAAGAACTGCTTGACCCCCAGGCCGTCGCAGGTCGGACAGGCACCGGCCGGGTTGTTGAAGGAAAACAACTTGGGTTCCAGCTCGCTGATCGCATGGCCGCACACGGGGCAGGCGAAGCGCGCCGAGAAGATCATGTCTTCACCGCTGTCGTCGTCCATCGGCGCCACCAGGGCGATGCCGTCGGCCAGTTTCAAGGCCGTCTCGAACGACTCGGCCAGACGCTGCTGCAGGTCTTCGCGGACCTTGAAGCGGTCGACCACCACGTCGATGCTGTGCTTTTTCTGCTTGTCGAGCTTAGGCAGTTCATCCAGCTCGTAGAGCTTGCCGTTGACCCGGGCGCGGACGAAGCCTTGGGCGCGCATCTCGTCGAACACTGCCAAGTGCTCGCCCTTGCGCTCGCGCACCACCGGTGCCAGCAGCATCAGCTTGCTGCCCTCGGGTTGTTCCAGCACCAGGTCGACCATCTGGCTGACGGTCTGCGCCTCCAGCGGAATGTCGTGATCCGGGCAGCGCGGTGTGCCCACGCGCGCGTACAGCAGGCGCAGGTAGTCGTAGATTTCGGTGATGGTGCCCACGGTCGAGCGCGGGTTGTGCGACGTGGACTTCTGCTCGATGGAAATCGCCGGCGACAAGCCTTCGATGGTGTCGACGTCGGGCTTTTCCATCATCGACAGGAACTGTCGGGCATAGGCCGACAGCGACTCCACGTAGCGACGTTGGCCCTCGGCGTAGAGGGTGTCGAAGGCCAGGGAAGACTTGCCGGAACCGGACAGACCGGTGATGACGATCAGTTTGTCCCGTGGCAGGGTCAGGTCGATGTTCTTCAGGTTGTGGGTGCGTGCCCCACGGATCAGGATCGTGTCCAAAGCAGCCTCGCTCGGCGGGCGTAAACGAAGAAGTATACGGCGCGCTGCCACTACGCGGCAAAGCGTCGCGCAGATGCCGTCTGGTCGTGGGACTGATAGAATCGCCGCCGGTTCAGACGAGGTTCATCCATGCACGACATCCATCAAGAACGCATGAGCGGCAGCGAAACCCGCGCCGCAGGCGGCCTTGCCCTGGTCTTTGCCTTTCGTATGCTGGGTATGTTCATGGTCTTGCCCGTGCTGGCCACCTACGGCATGGACCTGGCCGGCGCCACACCCGCGCTGATCGGCCTGGCCATCGGTGCCTATGGCTTGACCCAGGCGGTCCTGCAGATTCCGTTCGGGATGATTTCCGACCGGATTGGCCGACGCCCGGTGATCTATCTGGGACTGGTGGTGTTCGCCCTGGGCAGCGTACTGGCGGCGCAGGCCGATTCGATCTGGGGCGTGATCGCCGGCCGTATTCTGCAGGGGGCGGGTGCCATTTCCGCAGCCGTCATGGCCCTGCTTTCCGACCTGACCCGCGAGCAACACCGCACCAAGGCCATGGCCATGATCGGCATGAGCATCGGCGTGTCGTTCGCCGTTGCCATGGTGGTTGGCCCGTTGCTGACAAGTGCCTTCGGTTTGTCAGGATTGTTCCTCGCTACCGCAGGACTGGCGGTAGTGGGTATCGCCTTGATCGCCTTCGTCGTGCCCAGCACGCACAGCGTGTTGCAGCATCGAGAATCGGGCGTGGCACGTCAGGCCCTCGGTCCGACCCTGCGCAATCCGGACCTTCTACGCCTGGACCTGAGCATTTTCGTGCTGCACGCGATCCTCATGGCCAGCTTCGTGGCCCTGCCACTGGCCTTCGTAGAGCGCGCCGGGTTACCCAAGGAACAGCACTGGTGGGTATACCTGACCGCATTGCTGATCTCATTTTTTGCAATGGTGCCCTTCATCATCTACGGCGAAAAGAAGCGCAAGATGAAGCGCGTGTTGGTGGGTGCAGTCACCGTGCTGCTGCTCACCGAGGTGTTCTTCTGGCGCTGGGCTGACGACCTGCGGGCATTGGTGACCGGCACCGTGATATTCTTCACGGCCTTCAACCTGTTGGAGGCATCCTTGCCTTCGCTGGTCAGCAAGGTGTCGCCCGCTGGCGGCAAGGGGACGGCCATGGGAGTCTATTCCACGAGCCAGTTCCTCGGCGCGGCGCTGGGAGGCATCATCGGTGGCTGGTTGTTCCAGCACGGAGGCCTGGGCACGGTGTTCCTCGGATGTGCTGTACTGTGTGGTATCTGGCTGGTATCTGCCTTGGGCATGAACGAACCGCCTTATGTCACCAGCCTGCGTATGCCGCTGACGCCGGAGGCGGTTCGGGAAGCCGGACTGGCCGAACGTCTGATGGCCGTGACGGGTGTGACCGACGCCGTGGTGGTGGCAGAAGAAGCCGCCATCTATATCAAACTGGATACGAAAATTTTGGACCGTGCGACCCTCGAGCGTCTGGTGAACCCAGCCCCGACGGCGTGCGAAGCCTAGGAGAACGTTATGGCCCGTGGGGTTAACAAAGTCATTCTGGTCGGTACCTGCGGCCAGGATCCCGAAGTCCGCTACCTGCCCAACGGTAACGCCGTGACCAACCTGAGCCTGGCCACCAGCGAACAGTGGACCGACAAGCAGTCGGGACAGAAGGTCGAACGCACCGAGTGGCACCGCGTCTCGCTGTTCGGCAAAGTGGCCGAGATCGCTGGCGAGTACCTGCGCAAGGGTTCGCAGTGCTACATCGAAGGCAAGCTGCAGACCCGTGAGTGGGAAAAGGACGGCATCAAGCGTTACACCACCGAAATCATCGTCGACATGCAGGGCACCATGCAGCTGCTCGGCGGTCGTCCGCAGAACCAGCAAGGCGGCGATCAGTACAACCAGGGTGGTGGCAACAACTACAACCAGGGCGGTGGTCAGCAGCAATACAACCAAGCCCCACCACGTCAGCAGGCGCCGCGTCCGCAGCAGGCACAGCAGCGTCCCGCGCCACAGCAGCAGGCCCCCCAGCCCGCCGCTGACTTCGACAGCTTCGATGACGATATTCCGTTCTGAGAAACCGTCCTCGACGCGGTAAACACCCAAAGCGAAGCCAGAAACCTGGCTTCGCTTTTTTTCTGCCCGCCAATATCCATTCCACCGAATGTGACGACTGATCCTTGGGCCGCTTAGCTTTTTCTTAATGATCGCGTTGGAACACGCGCGTTTTGCCTGGACTCAGACCTTGAACTCACCGTCATTCAAGGACCCTCCCATGGCCACCGCTGCTGATTTCATGGTCAACACCCTCAAACAAGCCGGCGTCAAACGTGTTTACGGGGTTGTCGGCGATTCATTGAACGGGTTCACCGACTCCATGCGCCGCCTGGGTGGACTGGACTGGATTCACATGCGCAACGAAGAAGCCGGTGCCTTCGCCGCCGGCGGCGAGGCCCATCTCACTGGCGAGCTGGCGGTGTGCGCCGGGAGCTGTGGACCGGGCAACCTGCACCTGATCAATGGCCTGTTCGATTGCCATCGCAGCGGTGTGCCGGTGCTGGCGATCGCCGCGCACATCCCCAGCAGCGAGATCGGCATCGACTACTTCCAGGCCACTCACCCCGAATCGCTGTTCAAAGAGTGCAGTCACTACGTCGAACTGGTGTCGCGGCCCGAGCAGTTGCCGCAGATTCTCGAGCGCGCCATGCGTGTGGCGGTCAGCCGGCGCGGGGTGGCGGTGGTGGTGATTCCCGGCGACGTGGCACTGGCCCCGCTCGATGCCAAGGTCGGCCGGTGGTTGACGCCTACACCGCCGGTGGTGGTGCCTGAACCTGCCAAACTCGATGAGCTGGCGCAGTTCCTGAGCGCCGGCAAACGCATCACGCTGCTGTGCGGGGCAGGCTGCGCCGGCGCCCACACTGAAGTGGTCGCCCTGGCCAGGCAGTTGAAGGCACCCATCGTGCATGCGCTGCGGGGCAAGGAGCACCTGGAGTATGACAATCCCTACGACGTCGGCATGACGGGGCTCATCGGCTTCGCGTCGGGTTTCAATGCCATGAAGGATTGCGACACGCTGCTGATGCTGGGTAGCAACTTCCCTTACCGGCAATTCTTCCCCGAGAAAGCACGTATTGCCCAAATCGATTTGAAGCCCGAGGCGCTGGGCAATCGCTGCGCGCTGGAGATTGGCCTGATCGGCGACATCAAGCACACGCTCGAGCAACTGCTGCCGCTTCTGCCGGAGCGCACCGACACCGCTCACCTGGACAAGGCCTTGGCCGACTATCGCGACGCCCGCAAGAGCCTTGACGGACTGGCCGAAAGCAGCCCCAACAGCGCGATCATCCACCCGCAATACCTCAATCGACTGGTGAGCGAGTTGGCCGACGAGGACGCCATCTTCACCTGTGATGTCGGTACGCCCACCGCCTGGGCGGCGCGTTACCTGAAGATGAATGGTCAGCGCCGGCTGATTGGCTCGTTCAACCATGGCTCGATGGCCAATGCCATGCTGCAGGCCATCGGCGCCCAGGCGAGCTGTCCGGGGCGGCAAGTGGTGTCGATGTCGGGTGATGGAGGTTTCAGCATGATGATGGGCGATTTCCTCACCCTGAGTCAGGCCAATCTGCCGGTCAAGGTGATCGTGCTGAACAACGGCACCTTGGGCTTCGTGGAAATGGAGATGAAAGCCAGCGGCCTGTTGGATACTGGCTGCGAGCTCAAGAACCCCAACTTCGCCACGTTCGCTCAAAGCATGGGCATCAAGGGCATTCGAGTGGAGCAACCGCAGGAACTCGAAGCGGCGCTGCGCGAGGCCTTCGCCCACGATGGGCCAGTGTTGGTGGATGTGGTGAGCGAACGGCAAGAGTTGATCATGCCGCCCGAAATCACCGCCGAGAACGTGAAAGGCTTCGGCCTGTTCATGCTGCGTGCGGTCATGGATGGTCGGGCCAAGGAGTTGGTGAATCTGGCGAAGAACAATTTGCTGCGCTAGGGGCGCTCATGTTCGAGTCGTCATAGGCTTGCCCGCAGGCATCATGGAAAGCGTTCAGGATTCCGGCGTCTGGCGACAGACGCTTGAATCGCGGCACCTTTTGTATCAATGGAGCCGCTCATGTCCAACTCTCCGAAACCCTTGATGGGCTGTTACTTCCGCTCTTGGCGCGACACCGCCAATGGTGAAGTGGGCAACCACTGCTCAATGCTGCAACTGCCCGAAGAAGTCGATATCGCATTCGTTTTTCCCAATGGCGAGGAAACGCCGCAGTTCTGGCAAAAGCTGGAAGCGGAAATGATTCCGGCGATGCACGCCAAAGGCATCAAGGTCGTGCGCACCCTGTTCATCGATGAGCTGATCAATCCGGACTTCCCCGATTCGGCCGAGGGCTACCAGCAATTGGCCGACCATCTGCAGAGCCGTTTCCTGTCGGTGCAGGGCCTGGATGGGCTGGATGTGGATCTCGAAACGCGCCTGTCCGAGGCCCAGCGCAACAAGGCCCGCGAAGTCTCGCTGATTTTGGCCAAGCGTCTGAAGCAAGAGGGCAAGCTGTTCATCTACGACACCAGTGAGATAGGCGACATGGATTTGCTGCGCTCGCTGGAGAGCGCGTTGGACTACGTGCTTTTCCAGGCCTATGGGCAAAAAACCGATCAGGTGCAGCAACACTTCGACCGACTGTTCGCCGACTTTCTCGCGCCCCGGAAATTCATGGTGGGCTTTTCGTTCTACGAAGAGCGCGGGGCCCAATGGGGCGATACACGGGACTTCGATACCAGCACGGCCCGGCACTACGCACTCTGGCAGCCCAGCCAGGGCAACAAGGGCGGCCTGTTTTCCTATGCCGTGGACCGAGATGGGGTGAAGGAAGGCGACGACGCTCTCCAGTCCACCGATTTCAGTTGGACTCGCCGGCTCAAGCGGTTGATGAAATAAGTCGATAGAGCACCCGATCGGCGGGTCTTACTACAAATGCCTACAGCTTAAACTGATCTATGTCACCGCACTTTCAGTGTTATCGGCTAGTCTTAGCGTTGGCGACCTCTGTACGTCGCCGCCGTGATTTCCGAGAGGCGCCGGCCATGACCGTGCGTCCAAACCTGATCAGGAGTGCACGATGGATCTCAACCGTCGGCAATTCTTCAAGGTCGCCGCTGTCGGCCTTGGAGGCTCTAGCCTCGCGGCGTTGGGCATGGCCCCGACGCCCGCGTTCGCCGAGCAGGTGCGCCACTTCAAGCTGACGCACACCAAAGAAACCCGCAACACCTGTCCCTACTGCTCGGTCGGCTGCGGCCTGATCCTGTACAGCCAGGGCGATGCGGGCAAGAACGTCAAACAGAACATCATCCACATCGAAGGCGATGCCGATCACCCGGTCAACCGCGGCACCCTGTGCCCCAAAGGTGCCGGCCTGCTCGACTTCATCCACAGCCCGAGCCGCCTGCAGTACCCCGAAGTGCGCAAACCCGGCAGCAACGAGTGGGTGCGGGTCAGTTGGGACGAGGCGCTGGATCGCGTCGCCGCGCTGATGAAGCAGGACCGCGATGCCAACTTCATCGAGAAGAACGCCCAAGGGCAGACGGTCAACCGCTGGTTGACCACCGGCTTCCTCGCGGCGTCGGCAGCGTCCAGCGAAGCAGGCTACCTGACCCATAAGGTCATCCGTTCTCTCGGCATGCTGGGGTTCGATAACCAGGCGCGTGTCTGACACGGCCCGACGGTGGCAAGTCTTGCCCCGACGTACGGCCGTGGCGCGATGACCAATCACTGGTCCGATATCGCCAACGCAAACCTGGTGCTGGTCATGGGCGGCAACGCAGCCGAGGCCCATCCCTGCGGATTCAAATGGGTCACCGAGGCCAAGGCGCACAACAAGGCGCGCTTGATCGTGGTCGATCCGCGCTTCACCCGTACCGCTTCGGTGGCGGACTACTACGCGCCGATTCGTACCGGCAGCGACATCGCCTTCATGGGCGGCCTGATCAACTACCTGCTGAGCACTGATCAGATCCAGCACGAATACGTGCGTAACTACACCGACGTGTCGTTCATCGTCAAAGAAGGCTATGGCTTCGAAGATGGCCTGTTCAGTGGCTACGACGCGGCCAAGCGGATCTATGCCGACAAGTCTGGTTGGGGTTACGAGCTGGGCGAGGACGGCTACGCCAAGGTCGACCCGACGCTGCAGCATCCACGCTGCGTGTTCCAGTTGATGAAGCAGCACTACAGCCGCTACACGCCGGAAATCGCCAGCATGACTTGCGGCATGCCCCTCGATCAGATGATGAAGGTGTGGAAAGAGATCGCCACGTGCTCGGCGCCGGGCAAGACCATGACGATCCTCTATGCCCTGGGCTGGACCCAGCATTCGATAGGCGCGCAGATCATTCGCAGCGCGGCCATGGTCCAGTTGCTGCTGGGCAACGTCGGCATGCCTGGCGGTGGCGTCAACGCCCTGCGCGGGCACTCCAACATCCAGGGACTGACCGACCTCGGGCTGCTATCGAACTCGCTGCCGGGCTACCTGACCTTGGCAGGCGACGCCGAGCAGGATTACGCCGCCTACATCGACAAGCGCGCCTCCAAGCCGCTGCGTCCGGGGCAATTGTCGTACTGGCAGAACTACGGCAAGTTCCACGTCAGCCTGATGAAGGCCTGGTATGGCGACAACGCCACCGCGCAGAACAACTGGGGCTACGATTGGCTGCCCAAGCTCGACGTGGCCGCCTACGACGTGCTGCGCATGTTCGAGATGATGAGCCAGGGCAAGGTCAACGGCTACATGTGCCAGGGCTTCAACCCCATCGCCGCGCTGCCGGATAAAAACCGCGTCACCGCCGCGCTGGGCAAGCTCAAGTGGCTGGTCGTCATGGACCCGCTGGCCACCGAAACGTCCGAGTTCTGGCGCAATGTCGGCCCGTACAACGATGTCGACACGTCCAGCATCCAGACCGAAGTGATTCGCTTGCCCACCACGTGCTTCGCCGAGGAAGACGGCTCGCTGGTCAACAGCAGCCGCTGGCTGCAGTGGCACTGGAAGGGCGCCGATGGTCCGGGCGAGACCCGCACCGACGTGCAGATCATGAGTGAGCTGTTCCTGCGCCTGCGCCAGCGCTACAAGAACGAAGGCGGCAGCTACGCAGACCCGCTGCTCAACATCAGTTGGCCGTACAAGATCCCCGACGAACCCTCGCCGGAAGAGTTGGCCAAGGAGATGAACGGTTACGCCGTCACCGACATGACCGACGCTACCGGCCTGACGGTCAAGGGCGGCCAGCAGTTGTCCGGGTTCGGTCAGCTCAAGGACGACGGCAGCACGGCGTCCGGCTGCTGGATCTTCGCCGGCTGCTGGACCGAGCAGGGCAACCAGATGGCCCGGCGCGACAACAGCGACCCGTACGGCATGCACCAGGCGCAGAACTGGGCCTGGGCCTGGCCGGCCAACCGCCGCATTCTCTACAACCGCGCTTCGAGCGACCCGCAAGGCAAGCCGTGGGATGCGCAGAAGAAGCGTCTGGTGTGGTGGAACGGCAAGTCGTGGGGCGGCACCGATGTGCCGGACTTCAAGGTCGATTCGCCGCCGGAAGCGGGGATGAACCCGTTCATCATGAATCCCGAGGGCGTGGCGCGCTTCTTCGCCATCGACAAGATGGCTGAAGGGCCGTTCCCCGAGCACTACGAGCCGTTCGAAACGCCGATCGGGATCAACCCGCTGCACCCGAACAACAAGAAGGTCATCAGCAATCCGGCCGGACGGATCTTCGATTCGGTGTGGGAAACCCTCGGCACACGTGATGAGTTCCCTTACGCGGCGACCACCTACCGGCTGACCGAGCACTTCCACTTCTGGAGCAAGCACGCTCGGCTCAACGCCATCATCCAGCCCGAGCAGTTCGTGGAAATTGGCGAGGTGCTAGCGGGCGAGAAGGGCATCAAGGCCGGTGATCGGGTGCGGGTGTCGTGCAAGCGCGGGCACATCGAGGCGGTGGCGGTGGTGACCAAGCGGATCCGTCCGCTGCAGGTCAACAACCAGACCGTGCACCAGATCGGCATCCCGCTGCACTGGGGCTTCACCGGTTCGACCCGGCATGGCTACCTGACCAACACCCTGGTGCCGTTCCTCGGTGATGGCAATACCCAGACGCCGGAGTCCAAGTCGTTCCTCGTCAACGTGGAGAAAATCTGATGGCCCAGCAAGATATCATCGCCCGCTCGGCCACCACGACCGTTCCGTCCTCGGTCCGTCAGCAAGAGCAAGTCGCCAAGCTGATCGACACCACCAAGTGCATCGGCTGCAAGGCCTGCCAGGTGGCGTGCTCGGAATGGAACGAACTGCGTGACGAGGTCGGCCACAACCACGGCACCTACGACAACCCGCAGGACCTGACCGCCGACACCTGGACCCTGATGCGCTTCACCGAGCACGAGCGCGACGATGGCAACCTGGAGTGGCTGATCCGCAAGGACGGCTGCATGCACTGCGCCGAGCCCGGCTGCCTGAAGGCCTGCCCGAGCCCGGGTGCGATCATCAAGCATGCCAACGGCATCGTCGACTTCAACCAGGACCACTGCATCGGTTGCGGCTACTGCATCACCGGCTGCCCGTTCAACATTCCGCGGATCTCGCAGAAAGACCACAAGGCCTACAAGTGCAGCCTGTGTTCCGACCGCGTGGCCGTGGGGCTGGAGCCGGCGTGCGTGAAGACCTGCCCGACCGGGGCGATCGTCTTCGGCAGCAAGGACGAGATGAAGGTGCATGCCGACGAACGCATCGTCGACCTCAAGTCGCGCGGCTACGAGAACGCCGGCCTGTACGACCCGGATGGGGTGGGCGGCACCCATGTGATGTATGTGCTGCACCATGCCGACACGCCGAGGCTGTACGCCGGGTTGCCGGATCAGCCGGTGATCAGCCCGCTGGTGGGGCTGTGGAAGGGCATCAGCAAGCCGCTGTCGCTGCTGGCGATGGGCGCGGCGGTGCTGGCCGGCTTCTTCCACTATGTGCGCGTCGGTCCACAGCGGGTGGAAGAGGACGAGCGCCCTGAGCCTGCCGATACAGGCGTGCATCAGGTGGACCCGGCAGTGCATGTCTATGATCCGGGCACGCCCGGCGGGGAAGGGGAGCAGCGGCCATGAACGACAACAAGCCTATCCTGCGCTACAACGCCAACGAGCGGACCAACCACTGGATCGTCGCGATCCTGTTCTTCATGGCCGGGCTGTCCGGGCTGGCGCTGTTCCATCCGGCGTTGTTCTGGCTGAGCAACTTGTTCGGCGGTGGGCCGTGGACGCGGATCCTGCATCCGTTTCTCGGCGTGGCGATGTTCGTGTTCTTCCTCGGCCTGGTGGTGCGCTTCTGGCGCGCCAACTTCATCACCGCCAACGACCGTTTGTGGCTGCGCCGCGTCGACCGGGTGATGCGCAACCAGGAAGAAGGCGTGCCGCCAATTGGCAAGTACAACGCCGGGCAGAAGCTGCTGTTCTGGACCTTGCTGGCGTGCATGCTGATCCTGCTGGTCAGCGGTGTGGTGATCTGGCGCGCCTACTTCAGCGCGTTCTTCGGTATCGGCGCGATCCGCCTGGCCACCTTGATGCATGCCCTGGCGGCGTTCGTGCTGGTGCTGAGCATCATCGTGCACATCTATGCCGGCATCTGGATCAAGGGCTCGATCGGCGCCATGCTGCATGGTTGGGTCAGCCGCGCCTGGGCACGCAAGCATCATGAACTGTGGTACCGCGATGTGACCGGCGACAAGACGCCACATAATCACGGTGGAAAGAAAGGATGAGCGCGTGAGCACGATTCTCGAACCTGGGCAGATCGAAGCGTCGGCAGTGATGCCGCCGTTTCTGCACCTGCCCGCCGACAACCTGTTCGAACTGCGGGCGCTGCGCCTCGAGCATTTGGCGCAGGGCCATGCGCTGGGCGAGTACCTGCGGCTGATCGCCCGGCTGTGCCGGGTGCAGCAACAGTTACTGGATGATCCGCCTTCCGACGTGCCGGTGGCCGAAGCACGTCAGCGGCTGTGCATCAGCCATGGTCTGCCACCGCTGGCGGCCGACAGTCTAGTGCGCGAGGGCCCCTGGCTGATCTGGCTGCAGGCGCTGCTCGACCGCTTCGATGCACCCGCGCCGGGCGCGTTGGCCGATGCGCTGCAGACCTTGCGCGACAGCGATGACGTGCAGCGCAAGGGCTGGGGCATCGCCTTGCTCGGTGGCCAATACGATGCGCTGCCGGCGGCCTTGGTGCCGTTCATCGGGGCGGCATTGCAGGCGGCCTGGGCCAGTTGGCGACGGGCCTTGCCCAGTGATGAGCTCAAGCAGGGCGGCAGTCTGGCGCAGTGCCCCTGCTGCGGCTCGCCGGCCATGGCCGGGTTGGTGCGCAACCGCGGCAAGCACAATGGGCTGCGCTACCTGGTCTGTTCGCTGTGCGCCTGCGAGTGGCATGTGGTGCGGGTCAAGTGCGTGTACTGCGAGTCGAGCAAGGACTTGCGCTACACCAGTCTGGAGGATGACCGCCACGGGCCGGGCAAGGCGCCGTTGCGGGCCGAATGCTGTCCGGGCTGCAACACCTACCTCAAGCACTGCTATCTGGAAAACGACGCGGTCGCCGAGGCCTTGGCCGACGATCTGGCCAGTCTGGCGCTGGACATGCGTCTGAACGAGGAGGGCTTCCAGCGGATGGCGCCCAACCTGATGCTGGCGCCAGGGGGCGGGTAACGGGCTACACTGCTGGATCTCGTCGTGCTCGTTGCGCGTGAGCCCGCTCCTGCCAGGAGCGGGTTCATTGGCGATGAGCGCGAATCAGACACCGGATCAGTCAAGGTCGTACCCGCATGTCGTCAAGCAATGCCACCCCCGCTCCACGTCTGCCATCCATCGACACCCTGCTGCGTCACCCCACCTGCGCCCCTCTGCTCGAGCGCCATGGCCGCGATGCCACCCTGGCCACGCTGCGCCAGTTGCTCGACGACCTGCGCGAGCCGGCTCGCCTGGGTCAACTGAGTGCCGTGGAACTGGCCGCCGAGGTGCTGCTCGGGCGCGCCGGTGAGCGCCTGACGCTTCAGCAGCGCAGCCAGGTGCGGCGCGTGTTCAACCTGACCGGCACGGTGCTGCACACCAACCTGGGGCGTGCGTTGTTGCCCGAAGCGGCCGTCGAAGCCATGCAGACCGCTGCGCGCTATCCCCTGAACCTGGAGTTCGACCTGGTCACCGGCAAGCGCGGTGACCGCGACGACTTGATCGAGGGCCTGATCCGCGAGTTGACCGGTGCCGAGGCGGTCACGGTGGTCAACAACAACGCCGCCGCCGTGCTGCTGGCGCTCAACAGCCTGGGCGCACGCCGCGAGGGCATCATCTCCCGGGGCGAACTGATCGAGATCGGCGGCGCGTTCCGCATTCCCGATATCATGGCCCGGGCCGGGGTGCGACTGCATGAGATCGGCACCACCAACCGTACCCACGCCCGCGACTACGAGGCGGCGATCAATCCGCGCACCGGGCTGCTGATGCGTGTGCATTGCAGCAACTACAGCATCCAGGGCTTCACCACCCAGGTGCCGACCGCCGAACTGGCACGCATCGCCCATGCCCATCAACTGCCGTTGCTCGAAGACCTGGGCAGCGGCAGCCTGCTCGACCTCACCCGCTGGGGCCTGTCGGCCGAACCGACGGTGCGCCAGGCCCTGCTCGACGGTGCCGATATCGTCACCTTCAGCGGCGACAAGCTGCTCGGCGGCCCGCAGGCGGGCATCATCGTCGGCCGTAAGGAGCTGATCGCGCGGATCAAGAAGAACCCGCTCAAGCGCGCCCTGCGCGTCGACAAGATCACCCTGGCGGCGCTGGAGGCGGTGCTGGCGTTGTACCGCGATCCGGACCGGCTGGCCGAGCGTCTGCCGAGCCTGCGTCTACTGACGCGCCCACACGCTGACATCGCTGCCCAGGCCGAGCGCCTGGCGCCGGAACTGGCCGCGCGCCTGGGCGAGCCTTGGACAGTCAGCGTCGAGCCGACCCTGGGCATGATCGGCAGCGGCAGCCAGCCGGTGGCGCGGCTGCCCAGTGCAGCCCTGTGCCTGCGCGCGCAGGTGTCGAAGAAACTGCGTGGGCGCAGCTTGCGAGTGCTGGAGCAGGCGCTGCGCGACCTGCCGGTGCCGGTGCTCGGGCGCATCGACGACGACGCCCTGTGGCTCGACCTGCGGCAGTTGGACGATGAGGCGCAGTGGCTGGCGCAACTGCCGGCGCTGCACCTGGGGCCTGTGCAGTGATCGTCGGCACCGCCGGGCACATCGACCACGGCAAGACCGCGTTGCTCGAAGCGCTCACCGGGCAGGTCGGCGACCGCCGTCAGGAAGAGCGTGCCCGGGGCATGACCATCGACCTGGGTTACCGCTACGCGGCCCTGGCCGACGGCGAGCCCTTGACCGGCTTCATCGATGTGCCGGGGCACGAGCGGTTCATTCACAACATGCTGGCCGGGGCCCAGGGTATCGACCTGGTGCTGCTGGTGATCGCAGCGGACGATGGGGTGATGCCGCAGACCCGCGAGCACCTGGCGATCATCGAGCTGTTGGGCATTCCCCAGGCGCTGGTGGCGATCAGCAAGTGCGACCGGGTGGAACCGGCGCGCGTGGCCGAGGTGCAGCAGCAGGTCGAGGCGTTGCTGGCGCCAGGCCCCTATGCCGGGGCGTTGCAGTTTCCGTTGTCGAGCGTGACCGGGGCCGGTGTCGAGGCCCTGCGCCAGGCGCTGCTGGCGGCCGCGTCCCAGGTTCGCAGACGCTCCACTCAGGGCGGTTTTCGCCTGGCCATCGACCGCGCCTTCGCCGTGTCCGGTGCGGGTGTGGTGGTCACCGGCACGGCGCTGGCCGGCCGGGTGAGCACGGGTGACACGCTGCTGTTGGGCAAGCTCGGCAAGCCAGTGCGCGTGCGCGGTTTGCATGCGCAGAACCAGGCGGCGCTGGTGGCCGAAGCCGGGCAGCGGGTGGCGCTGAACATCAGTGCCGAGCGCTTGGCTGTGGAGCAGGTACACCGCGGCGACTGGCTGGTGCCAGCGTGGTTGCATGCGCCCAGTTCGCGCATCGACATCGAGCTGACGCTGCTGGCGAGCGAGCCCCGCGCTTTCGAACACTTCAGCGCGGTGCACGTGCATCTCGGGACGCAAGATGTCACCGCGCGGGTGGCGCTGCTGGAGGGCCAGACCCTGGCCGCCGGGCAGCGCATGTTCGCCCAGTTGCTGCTCAATGCGCCGTTGCAGGCCGTGCATGGCGACCGCCTGGTGCTGCGTGACCAGCGCGCTCAGCGCACCCTGGGCGGCGGCCGGGTGCTCGACCCGTTCGCGCCCAGTCGCCACCGTCGCAGCGACGCACGGCTGCGGCAATTGCAGGTGCTGCGCGAGGCTACCGACCTGGAGCAGGCACTGCCGGCCTTGCTCGCCAGCGCGCCGGCCGGGCTCGATCCGCACCGTCTGGAGCGCCAGTTCAATCGACTGCGCGACAGTTGGCAATTGCCCGAGAGCGTCGAGGTGATCGCCACGCGCCAAGGCAGTGTGCTGTTCGACCGCCAACAGTGGCAGGCGCTGCGCGACGACGTCCTGGCACAGTTGGCCCGTTTTCATGCTCAGGAACCGGACCAGCTCGGTCCTGACCGCGACCGTCTGCGCCGCTTCTGCGCGCTGGCACTGGAGCGGCCGACCTTCGTCAGTCTGGTGGACGAATTGCTCAGCGACGGTTTCATCGCCAGCAGTGGTCCGTGGCTGCATCTGCCGGATCACAAGGTGCAGTTGAGCGAGGCCGACACCGCCTTGTGGGCGCGCTTGCAGCCGCACCTGCTCGAAGCCGCGTTCGATCCGCCGTGGGTCAGGACCTTGGCCGCTGCCGAGCAGGTGGAGGAGGCCCAGGTTCGATTGCTGATGCGCAAGCTGGCGCGCCTGGGTGTGCTGCACCAGGTGGTGCGCGATCTGTTCTATCCGCAGCAGACGCTTCAGCGCATGGTCGAGTTGCTGTTGAGCCAGGCCGAGGGCTCACCGGTAGTGCAGGTGGCGGCGTTTCGCGATATGTTGTGCATCGGTCGCAAGCGCAGTGTGCAAATACTGGAGTACTTCGACCGTGTTGGCCTGACCCGCAGGGTAGGCGATCAACGCTACATCCGTGCGGACAGCGCCCTGGCCCGGCAACAGCCCAGGCCCTGAATTCAAGGAAGGCAATCGCGCCCGGTGGCGCGGCCGGGCTTCAAACCCGGTTGGGGACGGCATCCGTTCCCGGGCAGGTTCGACTCCCGCTGCCTTCCGCCATTTTCCCGATACACGCATCGGCAGCCCGTCCCGTTCCCAGGTTTTCAGCTTCGCCGCTGTCATTGCCGGGACCGCTTTGCGGTCCAATCGCGACACAAGGCCGCTCCCACAAAAGCCGCGCTGGACTCTGGAAATCATGCGCTTCAGATGAACATCAAATGCATGATCACCCGGTTTCGCATGCCGTGCCCAGGAAGTGAGGCGAGCGCAATCTCGGTGGGAGCGGCTTTGTGTCGCGATCGGGCGCGCAGCGGCCGCCTACCAGACGGTGCCAGACGCCCTGACACACCGCAGCGCCCCATCGCTACACCAGGCCACGCCTCCTACCGATGATTAAGCCCGCTCTCCACACAGATCCAGCGCGAACCAGCGTTCGGCCGTCTTGACGTCCAGCCCCGCGCCCAGCAGGGCGAACAGCTTGCCCAGCGCCGCTTCGCGGGTCATGCCGCCACCGCTGACCAGGCCGGCGTCACGCAGGCGGCTGCCAGCGGCATAGGTGTCGAACACCACCGCGCCTTCCGGGCATTGACTGATGGCGACGATCATCACGCCGCGTTGACGTGCCTGGTGCAAGGCATCGAGCAGTGCCTGGTCGTCCGACGGCCCGGTGCCGCTGCCATAACATTCCAGCAGCAGGCCCTGCACGCCGGCTTCGACCAGCCCCTGCACGTAGTCGGCGCACAACCCCGGGAACACTGGCAGCACCGCCAGCTTCACCGGCTGACGGACCTGACCGTAGCCCAGCTCGGCTGGCACGTGCTGTGCGCGCTCGCTGTCGCGATGGCGCGGCAGCACGGCGAAGGCGTCGAAGGCTTCGCTGCGCAGCTTGGAGGCGCGGCAGCCATGCAGCAGTTGGCCGTGGAAGTACAGTTGCACACCGTTGGCCAGGCCGCGCTCGAAGTGTCGCAGCGCGCCCACCAGGTTGTCCCAGGCGTCGCTGTCCGGGGTGCCGGCTGGCAACATGGAACCGGTCAGCAGCACCGGCACCGGCAGGCCGAGCAGCAGGAACGACAGGGTCGCGGCGCTGTAGGCCAGGGTGTCGGTGCCGTGCAGCACCAGCACGCCGTCATGGCCATCGCGTTCGACCGCCTCGACGATCGCGTCGCGCATCGCCAGCCAGTTGGCCTGCTGCATGTTGGCGCTATCGATCAGCGGATTGAGTTCGCGCAGGGTCCATTGCAGGTCCGGAGCGTCGCTGCGTTGGGCCAGGTGTTCGCGCATGCGCGCGTCGAAGCCGCCGGCTGGAGCCAGACCTTCGGAGGTCTGCAGCATGCCGATGGTGCCGCCGGTATAGAGCACGAGAAGGTTCTTGACTGCGTCCATGGAAGCATTCCGAAGCGAATCGAGAAAGGAGTCAGCCGCCCGCGAACGGGGCGGCTGGAGAGGGCGGATCAGCGCTGGTGCTGAAGCTCGCCGGCAGCCTTGTCGTCAGCGGCTTCAACAGCCGGATTGGCCGGCCAGGCGGCGCGGTCCAGGTCCAGGTCGGTGAACTTCGACGAATCGAACACCGGCTGCTTGATGCCAGCCTTGCGCTGGGCATCGTAGTCGCGCATCACGCGCAGGCCGACCTTGAACAGCAGGGCCAGGGCCACCAGGTTGACGAACGCCAGGCAGGTCATGGTGATGTCGGCGAAGGCGAACACGGTCGACAGGTCTTGCATCGAACCCCAGACCACCAGGGCCAGTACCAGGCCACGGAAGACCATCAGCACGGCACGGTTGCGGCTCATGAACTGCAGGCTGTTCTCGCCCAGGTAGTAGTTGTAGAGGATGCAGGTGAAGACGAACAGCGACAGGGCGACGCTGACGAAGATACGGCCCCAGTCACCGACCACGGCGGCCAGCGAGTTCTGGGTGAGGACGATACCGTCGCCTTCGAAGCCCGGGGTGTAGAAGCCCGACAGCAGGATCAGCAGCGCGGTGCAGGTGCAGATCACGAAGGTGTCGAGGAACACGCTGAAGGCCTGGACCACGCCCTGGGCGCCCGGGTGTTTGACGGCTGCGACGGCAGCCACGTTCGGCGCACTGCCCAGACCGGCTTCGTTGGCGAACACGCCACGCTTCACGCCCATGACGATGGCGCTGCCGAGCAGGCCGCCGAAGGCAGGGTCGAGGCCGAAGGCGCTCTTGAAGATGGTTTCCAGCATGGCTGGCACGTGTTCGATCTGAGTGCCGATCACATACAGCGTGACGCCGATGTAGGCCAGGGTCTTGATCGGTACCAGCAGGTCGGACACCGCCGCGATACGCTTGATGCCACCGATGAAGGTGATGGCCAGCAGCACTGCCAGGACGATGCCCGTCTGGCGCGGATCGAAGTTGAAAGCGTTCTGCAGCGAGTGGGTCACGGTGTACGACTGCAGGCCGATGAAGGCGAAGCCGTAGGTCACCAGCAGCAGCACCGAGAACACGATGGCCATGCTCTTGAGCTTCAGGCCATGCTGGATGTAGTAGGCCGGGCCACCACGGTACAGGCCGTCACCGTCGGCACGCTTGTACACCTGGGCCAGGGTACATTCGAAGAAGCTGCTGGACATGCCCACCAGTGCGGTGACCCACATCCAGAACACCGCGCCTGGGCCGCCCAGGGTCACGGCGATACCGACACCAGCGATGTTGCCCGCGCCGACACGACCGGCCAGGCTCAGCATCAGCGCCTGGAACGAGCTCAGCTGACCAGCCTGGCCACGCAGCGATTCCTTGAACACGCCGAACATGTGGGCGAAATGACGGAACTGGACGAACCGGGATCGAATGGTGAAGTAGCTACCGAGCCCGACGATCAGGACGATGAGCAGTTTTCCTGACAGAAAATCGTTAAGTGCTTCGAGCATTGGAAAATGACCTCGATTCTTATTTTTTATGTGGAGTGACCAGCGGCGGCAGGGGCGCACGCTATCGTTGCCGCGCATGGTTGGCCATGACACCTGTGGTTACAATTTCGCGGGTTGCTCTGTTTTGCTGCGACATGCTGCTAGAATTGCAGCACTCGCATCATCTGGAAGTGCCCCCATGGCCGATTTTCTAGCCGCCAATCTCAAGCTCGCCTGCAGTCACTACCGCTCTATTTCAGAGGTTTGCCGTCAGCTCGCCATTCATCGCGCGCAATTCAACAAATACCTGAGTGGCCAGAGCGAGCCGACGAAATACAACCTCAAGCGCATCGGCGACTTCTTCGGTGTGGAGGACTACGAACTCAAGCTCCCTCCCGAGCAGTTCGCCCGCCTGATCGGTGCGCGCAATGCCTCGGCCACCTCCGGGCCGCAAAACGATCCGATCAGCGAACTGTTCAAGCCGCTGCATGCCCAGGCCGGCAATTTGTCGCGCTACTGCGGCTACTACTTCGAATATTCCAACTGCATGTCGGTGCCAGGTTCGATCCTGGTGTCGCTGGTGCATCTCTGGGAGGAGCGAGGCAGTTTTCTGTTCGAGCGTCAGGAGCGCCAGGAGCGCAGCAGCGCCGGACTGCAACAGGCCGAAGTGCGCTGTCGCTACCTGGGCGCAGCGTTTCAGTTGCAGGACCGGCTGTTTCTCATCGACTACGAGTCGCTGACCCTCAACGAAATGAGCCAGACCGTGCTCATCCCCAGCTTCAAGAGCCGAATCACCCGCCTGAACGGCCTGAAGACCGGCGTCTCCAGCGGCGACCGGCGCAACCCGGCCTGCACGCGTGTGGTGTGGGAATTCCTCGGCGAGGAAATCAACCGCATCAATGCCTATCGCCAGGTCAAGCTGTATCGACCGGACGATCCGCGCATCGACGACGACATTCGCGAGCGGCTCAGCGCCGGGACGGTCAGCAATGGGCTGTTCGAGATCGAATAGCGGCGCGTTTGTGCGTGAGTCGATCAAGCGTCCTCAAGGATGAATTCAGCCACGGTCTCGGCCACCTGATCGGCGACCTGCGGGGCGTCGCGCAGGTGCGCCGCGATGCCGTGATCGCAGTCGGTCAACAGCAGGCATTGCACATGCGGCGCGGGCACCGAGCGCAGCAGGGCGTGGGTCACTTCCTCCGGGATCGGGCTGTAGCGTGGAACGCCGCGCAGCAGGCGAGTGCCGGCCGAGGTGCCGGCGCCTTGCCCATGAGTCTTGGAATTGAGGCCGTCGTATTCGCCGATCACCAGCAACACCCGCCCCGAAAACTGGCGCAGGAACGCGTAGCTGTCGCAATCGAGGAAGGCCCAGGGCGTGCGGATCGCGGCGCTGAAGGCCGGGCCGAAGGGCGCGCCGTGGGCGGCGTCGGGGTATACCGCCGGGCAGATCAGTACCAGCTTGTCGATCTGCGGCCGTTGCGCGGCCAGCTTCAGTGCAATCGACGCGCCCAGGCTGTGGCCGACCAGCGTCGTACAGTCCTCGCCCAGATGCGCCATGAAACGCTGCGCTTCTATCAGGTTGACTGCCAGCGACGGCGCCGAGGCACCGGGCTCGCTGGCCTGGCTGTGGCCGGAGAGGTTGCCGGTCATTGAGCCGATGCCCTGGCGTTGCAGGCGATACAGCAGCGGATTGAGTCGGGTGAAGTCCGACCGCGCGCCGCCGACCACGAACACGGCGGGCGCGCGCTCCACCTCCGGCAGCAACAGGCGGGCTTGTTGGTGGTAGCCGTCGAAGGTTTCGTCGATGAAGCCTTCCCGGCCGGGAGCGGGCTCGTCGTACTGCCAGCGGCTGCGATGCTCGGTGCGGGTGACGAAGTCCATGGCGCTCCTGCTGCGACTCGAATGATCGTCTGGCAGTATCGGTCAGTTTCAAGTGGCGCAGAAGCGCTGCCCGCAAAATCCTGCGGGCTGCCCGAAGCGCCAGGCGTCCGGGTTGGACTTCCCCGGGCGGAAACCGCAAAATGCCTCCTTTCTAATCGATCTGAGCGGACCTGCTGACTCTATGCGTATGCGCCTGATGCTGTTGGGTGGTGGCAATGCCCTCGGGCAAGCGCTGATTCGTCTCGGGGCCGAGGAAGACATCGCGTTCCTGGCGCCGCGCCCGCCGGAAAATGGCTGGGACGCGGCCAGCCTGACCCAACTGCTCGACGATCACCGCCCCGATACCCTGGTCAACCTGGCCTACTATTTCGACTGGTTCCAGGCCGAGTCGGTCAGCGAGCCGCGCCTGGCGTCCCAGGAGCGGGCGATCGAGCGCCTGGCTGAACTCTGCCAGCACCACGAAATCACCTTGCTGCAGCCGTCCAGCTACCGGGTGTTCGACGGTTCGCGGGCCACCTCCTACAGCGAAAAGGACGAGCCCGTGCCGCTGGGTACGCGCGGCCAAGCGCTGTGGCGCATCGAGCAGAGCGTGCGGGCGGCCTGTCCGCAGCATGTGCTGCTGCGTTTCGGCTGGTTGCTGGACGAAAGTCCCGACGGCATTCTCGGGCGCTTCCTCACGCGTGCCGAGCAGCCTCATGAACTGCTGCTGGCCGATGACCGTCGCGGCAACCCGACGCCGGTGGACGATGCCGCGCGGGTGATCCTCTCGGTGCTCAAGCAGCTCGACTGCGCGGCGCCGCTGTGGGGTACCTACCATTACGCCGGCAACGAAGCGACCACGCCGTTGGCACTGGGCCAGGCGATCCTGACCGAGGCCGCGCAGTGGCACACGCACGCCATCCAGTCGCCGACCGCCCAGGCCCACGCAGCCCGCCCGGATGCCAGCGAGGAGCCGCAGCACGCGGTGCTGGCCTGCAAGAAAATCCTTCATACCTTCGGCATCAAGCCGCGTGCCTGGCGCGCGGGTTTGCCGCCTCTGCTGGAGCGGTTCTATCGCCATGGCTGACGCACCCATCCTCATCACCGGCGGCGCGGGCTTCATCGGTTCGCACCTGTGCGACGCGTTGCTGGACAAGGGCCATGCGGTGCGTGTGCTGGATGATTTGTCCACCGGCAAGCGCAGCAACCTGCGCCTCGATCATCCGCGCCTGCAATTGATAGAGGGCGATGTGGCCGATGCCGCTCTGGTCACCCGCGCAGTTGCCGGGTGCGCAGCGGTGGTGCATTTGGCGGCGGTGGCCTCGGTGCAGGCCTCGGTGGACGATCCGGTCAAGACTCACCAGAGCAACTTCATCGGCACGCTCAACGTCTGCGAAGCCATGCGCTTGAATGGCGTGCGCCGGGTACTGTTCGCCTCCAGTGCGGCGGTTTATGGCAACAATGGCGAAGGCCTGTCGATCGCCGAGGACACGCCCAAGGCGCCGTTGACGCCCTATGCCGTGGACAAGCTGGCCGGCGAGCAGTACCTGGATTTCTATCGCCGCCAGCACGGGCTGGAGCCAGTGGTGTTCCGCTTCTTCAATATCTTCGGGCCGCGCCAGGATCCTTCCTCGCCGTACTCTGGCGTGATCAGCATCTTCTGCGAACGTGCCAGCCAGGGCGTGCCTATCACCGTGTTCGGCGATGGCGAGCAGACGCGCGACTTCCTGTATGTGGGTGACCTGGTGCAGGTGATGGTGCAGGCGCTGGAGCAGGAACAGGTACAGGAAGGGGCAGTGAACATCGGCTTGAATCAGGCCACCTCGCTGAACCAACTGCTCGCGGCCCTGGCGCAGGTGGTCGGTGGGCTGCCGAGCGTCAGCCATGGCCCTGCGCGGTCCGGCGATATTCGCCACTCCCGGGCTGATAACCAGCGTCTGCTGGCGCGATTCGACTTCCCCGAGCCGACATCCATGGTCGAAGGGCTGGCGCGGTTGTTGGGCAAACATTGAAAAGGGCCGCGAAGCGGCCCCAATCTGTGAGTCTGTTCCAGCCCGTCTCGGGTTTAGAACTTGTAGCCGACGCCGACCATGTACACCCAAGGATCCACTTCGACATTGACCTTGGTCTTGCCCACGCCCAGGGCGCTCGGGCCGTCGATGCTGGCTTTGGTGTTGATGTCCACGTACCACACCGCAGCGTTGAGCAGCAGGTTGTCGGTCAGCATGTAGTCCATGCCCAGTTGCCCGGCCAGGCCGACGGAGTTCTGCAGCTTCATGTTGCTGAAGCCTTGTTGCTTGCGCGAGCTGCTCAATTCTTCATCGAAGAACAGCGTGTAGTTCACGCCGATACCGGCATAGGGCTGGAACTTGGACGACGCTTCCATCGGGTAATACTGCAGCGACAGGGTCGGTGGCAGTTGCTTGATGTCGGCCAGCTTGCCATCCAGGCCGCCGCCCAGGCCTTTGACGCCCACGGTGTGCTTGAAGGGGGTAGCCGCCAGCAGCTCGATGCCGATGTGGTCGGTGAGCATGTAGGCGAAGGCCAGGCCCAACTGGGTGTCGCTGTCCAGCGTGGCCTTGGTGCCGGAGACTTTGGCACCGTCGAGCTTGAGGTTGCCGCTGTCTTCGTTGGGCGCGGTGGTGATGGCGCCGGAACGCAGGATGAAGTCACCGGCCTGGTGGGCGTGGGCAACGGGGGCTGCGAGCGCCAGCGCAACGAGCGAGGCACCGAGCAAGTTCTTGTTCATGGAAGCTCCCAGAGGACGTGAGGAAATCGAGTGGTCCAATGGTAAGTAGCTACCTAAACGGATTGTTTGATTCAGCTCAACGAAGCACGTCGCTCAAGGGCAGGTGACGCTCATTTGAGTTCGTAGGCGTAGATTTTCTCGGCGTCCAACTGATAACCGGCGTCGGCCAGTTCGCTGCTGGTGTTCTTCACCTGCATGCGCCCCTCGATCCAGTACGGCTGGTAGAGGTCCTCGATGCGCACACCCATCTCGCTGAACACGTGCACGATCTGGTTGGACGGCGGTGGCGGGACGTGGATGCAGGCACCGTAGTAAGGCACCAGCAGGAACTCGGTGGTGCGGCCTTCTTCGCTGACTTCCAGCGGCACGATGTAGCCGGGCAGCTTGATCTGCTGGCCGTCGAGCGCCTTGACCACCGGCGCATCGGGCGCCTGTTGCCGCGCTGCCGGGGCGGACTCGGCCGCTAGGGCGTCGCCCAGGGAGTTGCCCATCTGCGACAGGTCGTGCAGCGGTGTGAGCTGTGGCGGGATGACCGGCGCGCCCTCGGGAATCAGCGCTGGCCAGTCCAGCTCGCGCGGCTCGTCCGCCCAGGCCGGGATGACCAGCACCAGCAGCAACAGCAGGAGAATCTGCAGCGCCTTCTTCGCGGGTAAGGCGCCACGGCGAATCGCGGCGCCTACAGGCATCGACATGACCACTCCTCAGAGATGAATCGACAGGCCATCGGCCAGCGACTGGCGATAGGCCCGCCAGGCCGGCACGCTGCCCATCACCAGCGCCGCACCGAGGATGATCGCCAGCAGCGTCCATTCATGTGCGCTGGGCCAGGCCAACGGCAGGTAGAGACCATAATTGGCCTGGACCGCGTCCTGCGCCAGGGCGATGCCGCCATAGAGCAAGCCCAGCCCGACGACGATGCCGCTCAGCGCCAGTGCCAGCGCCTCGAGCACCAGCAGCCCGGCGATATGCCAGGGCCGCGCGCCCACCGAGCGCAGAATGGCCATTTCGCGGCGGCGCTCGTTGAGGCTGGTGAGGATCGCGGTGAGCATGCCGATCAGGCCGGTCAGCACCACGAACAGCGAGACCACGAACAGCGCCTGTTCGGCGATGCTCATCATGCCCCACAGCTCTTGCAACGCTACACCTGGGAGAATCGCCAGCAGCGGTTCGCCCCGGAATTCGTTGATTTCGCGCTGCACGCTGAAGGTGGCGATCTTGTTGTTCAGGCCGAGCATGAAGGCGGTGATGGCGGTGGGTTGCAGGTCCATGGTGCGCGCTTGCTCGGCACTGATGCGTCCGGCGCCGCGTGCCGGCACGCCGTTGTGCCAGTCGACGTGGATGGCCTCCATACCGGCCAGGCTGATGTGCAGGGTGCGGTCCACCGGTGTGCCGGTGCGTTGCAGGATGCCGACCACGGTGAACGGCTTGTCGTCGTGCTTGACCAGGCTGATGGTGGCGATGCCGTGGGCCAGCACCAGGCTGTCACCGAGCTTGTAGTGCAGGGCGTCGGCCACCTCGGCGCCCAGCACCACCTCGAACGGATCGCTGGCGAACTGACGGCCCTGGCTCAGTTGCAGGTGCTGCTGGCGACCGTACTGGTAGTGGCTGAAGTAGTCGGCGTTGGTGCCCATCACCCGATAGCCACGGTGCGAGTCGCCCAGGGAGATGGGAATCGCCCACTTGACCCGAGGATCCTTGGCGTAGTGCTCGAAGCTGTCCCAGCGGATGTTGTTGGTGGCGTTGCCGATGCGGAACACCGAGTACAGCAGCAGGTTCACCGAGCCCGAGCGGGCGCCGACGATCAGGTCTGTGCCGCTGATGGTGCTGGCGAAGCTGGCGCGCGCCTCGGTGCGCACGCGTTCCACGGCCAGCAGCAGGCACACCGACAGGGCGATGGCGAACGCGGTGAGCAGGGCGGTGAAGCGCCGATTGGCCAGGCTGGCCAGGGCTAGACGGAGCAGGTACATCAGGCCTCCCGAGGCGTGGCCGCACGGTTGAGTTCGGCCAGCGACAGGTCGCGGTCGAACAAGGGCGCCAGGCTCTGGTCATGGCTAACGAACAGCAAACTCGAACCGGCGCTGCGGCACTCGTCGAACAGCAGGCGGATGAAGGCTTCGCGGGTATCGGCGTCGAGGGCGGAGGTCGGCTCGTCAGCGATCACCAGTTCCGGTTGGCCGATCAGCGCGCGCGCCGCCGCGACCCGCTGCTGCTGGCCGATCGACAAGGTGTCGGCGCGACGTGAGAGCAAGGCCGAATCCTTGAGCCCCAGGTGCGCCAACAGCGTGGCCGCCGCCTGCGACACACTGCCGTGACGCTGTATGGCACGTTCGGTGCGGCTGCGCGAGAAGCGGCAGGGCAGCTCGACGTTTTCCTGCACCGACAGAAACGGCAGCAGGTTGAACTGCTGGAAGATGTAGCCGGTGTGGTCGACCCGGAACGCGTCCCGAGCCGCCTGACCGAGCGTGGCCAGGTCCTGCCCGAGCAGGCGCACCTGACCCTGGGCAGGCAGGTTGACCCCGCCCAGCAGGCCGAGCAGGGTGGTCTTGCCGCTGCCGCTGGGGCCTTTGAGGAACAGCGCCTCGCCAGCCTCCAGGCGGAACTGGGGAATCTTCAGCAAGGGCGGCTGCCCTGGCCAGGCGAACACCAGGTCATGCAACTCGATCAGCGGCTGGTCCATTCAGAAGGAAACCACGGCGTTGCCTGGCGTGCTCTCGATACCCTTCTGCCCGTTCGGACCGACCAATTGCACGTTGATCTTCTGAGTCTGCGGATAGGCCTTGTACAGCGGCGACAGGTCGATCTGGGTGAGCTTGGCCGGGGTGGCGCAGGTGAGCTGGTAGTGGGCGTGGATCTCGCTGTGCTGATGTTCGTGGGCGTGATCGTGATCGTCGTCATCATCATCATCATCATGCTTGGCGGCGGGATCGCTGCCGAACAGCGGGCTTTCCAGTTCCTGCTGGTCCTCCTTGCAGCCGGCCGAACTGGCCAGGCCGAACAGCTTGAGCGGTTGTTCGAGCTGCTTGCGCACCGCTTCGACCTTGGCTTTGTCGGCATCGCTGCCGGGCATGTGCTCGAAGCCCACCAGGTTCATGGCCGGGCTTTCCAAGGCCAGTTCCAGGGTGTTGCCGTCCAGGCCGACGTTCAGGCGGGCCACGCCATGCTCATGGGCGGGCAGGGTACCGTGCTCGTGATCGTGGTCATCATGGGCCTGGGCAACGGCCAGGGGCAGCAGGGCGAAGGGCAAGGCGAGGAGCAGGCGGCGCATGGACGACCTCGGGAGCTGGGGGACATGTTTGGTAATGTTATAACGGATTTTGTCGCCGATGCCAGAGGCTTGGCGCAGGTTTCATGTCGTGGGAGCATGCCGGGCATCGACCCGCGATTGAAGGATGGCAGCGTGAGAATTCGAGGACACATCGGCGACTGGCCGGTGGACCTGAGCATCGAACTGGAACCGCACGAATGGGCGCAACTGGGGCGTCAGTTGCAGGAGGCGCCCGCCGTGGCGCAAGCCGTGCCGGCCACGGCAGCCGCCCCCGTGCGTCAGGATGACGGCCAGTGGTCAGCGGCCTGTGCGTTGCTGCGTCAGGCCGGACAGCTCAGCGGGCCTGAGTTGCTGGAGCGCCTGGAGGGCCTGACGGGCAGCGTCGCAGCGGGCAAGCGGTTGCTGGTGCGCTTGCGTCACAGCAGCGAGGTGAAGGTGGACAGCACTGCGCACGCGCCGCTCTACCGGTGGGTCGGCTGACCCCTTCCAGCGCGAGCGCGTCGTGGCTCAGAACATCGCCGAGGACAGCCTGCGGCGATAGACGCCCACCAGCGGATGATCGCCGCCCAGCAGGTCGAACACCTGCAGCAGGGCTTTCTGTGGCAGTCCGCTCTCATAGGCGCGATTGCGCTGGAACAGCTTCAGCAGCCCGTCCAGCGCAGCTTCGTACTGCTGGCGCGCCAGTTGCTGGATGCACAATTGGTAGGCCGCTTCGTCATCTTGTGGATCCTGCGCCAGACGGCTCTTGAGCTCGGCGACTTCCGGCAGGCTGGCCGCTTGGCGCAGGAAGGTCAGTTGGGCTTTGGCACCGGCCAGCGCGGCCTTGTGTTCATCGCTCTTGACCGCATCGAGCACTTGCTGCGCGCCGTCCAGGTCATTGCGCTCGGCCAGGCAGCGCGCGTAGTAGATCAGCGCTTCGGCGTTGCTGTTGTCTTCAGCGAGCAGCGCCTGCAGCAGGGTTTCGGCCTCGCTGAAACGGCTTTCGGCGAACAGCGCCTTGGCCTGCTCCAGCGGCGAGGCGGTGGGCGCGGCGGGCATCTGCACATGGGGTTCGAGCATGGCACGAATGCCCGACTCCGGTTGCGCACCGGCGAAACCGTCGACCGGCTGGCCATCCTTGAACAGCACCACGGTCGGCAGGCTGCGGATGCCGAACTGGGCCACCACCTGCTGTTCCACGTCGCAGTTGACCTTGGCCAGCAGCAGTTCGCCCTGGTAACCCTCGGCGATCTTTGCCAGCAGCGGCATCAGCGCCTTGCACGGCGCGCACCACTCGGCCCAGAAATCCACCAGCACGGGTTTGTGGAAGGAGTTCTCGATCACCAACTGCTGGAACTCGGCATCGGTGACGTCGAAGATGTAGGGCGTGGCGTTGGAAGAAGCTTGGCTCATCACGACTCTCGCAAATCCGGAATGGCAACCACTATAAAGGCTCGCGGCTGGCGTGGTACAGGCTGACGCGGCGGAATTCGTGTGGCTCGGCCAGGTCCGGCAAGGTCAGCGCCTCGAGTACGCCCAAGGGGCGATACAGCGGGTGGCTGAAGTGCCGTACCCGCGAGTCGGCGACCAGTGCGTCGCGCCCGCGCAGCAGGAAGGCGTCGAGCAGCGGCAGGTTGGCAGGGTCGTAGAGCACGTCAGCCACCAGGATCAGGTCGAAGCGGTCGGCTTCGGCGAAGAAGTCGGCGCTGTAGCCCAACTGCACGCCATTGAGCGCAGCGTTGGCGCGGCACGCGTGCAGCGCCAGCGGATCGAGGTCGCAGGCCACCACTTCCAGCGCCCCCGCGCGGGCGGCGGCGATCCCGGCGATGCCGGAACCGGCGCCGAAGTCCAGGACCCGTTTGCCACGCACCCAGTGCGGGTGCTGCGCCAGGTAGCGGGCCATGGCCAGGCCGCTGGCCCAGCAGAAGCTCCAGTAAGGGGGCTCGTGGAGAATGCGCCGGGTTTCGTCGGGGCTGAACGCGCGGTCCATGTTCTGCGCGTCGATCAGCCACAGCTTCAGATCGCAGTCTGGCAACTCGGTGATGCTCAGGCGCGCCTCGCCGATCAGCGCGGACAGCGCCTGTTGCAAGTGCAGCGGCGTCACCTCATGGCGCCTTTTCGAAACGCAGCGCCCCGGTAGCCTGGGTCTGCGCTTGGGCAATGCGCTGCGGCGGCAGGTGCAGGATCAATTGGCCGGAGCGACTGGCGCGCCCACGCAGTTCTACGCGGGCGCCGGCGGGAAAGGCCTCGGGATTGAAACGCAGGTGATAGGGCAGGGCTTGGCCGGTGCCGGTCAGGTCGCTGCTGGCCAACAGGCGCTGCGGCCGACCGCGCTCGTCGATCACCAGCAGGGCCAATTCGACCTCGGCGCCTGCCGGGATCTCCAGCAAGGTGCCGCTCAGTTCGCGCTGGTAGGCGGGCAACGGACCAGGATCGTCGACGGGCTTCTTCACCGCCTTGGCCACAGGGGCGGAGGCGGGCGCTTCGGGCTTGGGGCGGTCGCTGCCGCAGGCGGCAAGCAGGCCGGCCAGGCACAGCACGACGAGAGCACGGTGGTGCATGGGGCAATCCTTCACGGGCAGATTTCTCTGGATGGTAACCCCTTTGGCTTGTCTTGCCAGTGGGATGCGCTACCATGGCCCTCCCTTTTTTTGTTGCCTGCCACCATGCACTGTCCCTTTTGCGGTGCCAACGACACCAAGGTCATCGATTCGCGCCTGGTCGCCGAGGGCGAACAGGTCCGTAGGCGCCGCGAATGCGTGGCCTGTGGCGAACGCTTCACCACCTTCGAGACCGCCGAACTGGTTCTGCCCCGGCTGATCAAGCAGGATGGCACGCGCCAACCGTTCGACGAAGACAAGCTGCGCGCAGGCATGCAGCGGGCGCTGGAGAAGCGTCCGGTGAGCATCGAGCGCCTGGAAGCCGCGCTGGCGCACATCAAGAGCCGTCTGCGCGCCACCGGCGAGCGTGAAGTCAAATCGCTGGTGGTCGGCGAACTGGTGATGTCCGAGCTGCGCAAGCTCGACGAAGTCGCCTACATCCGTTTCGCTTCGGTGTACCGGCGCTTTCAGGCGCTGGACGAGTTCCGCGAAGAAATCGACCGTCTGGCCCGCGAGCCAGCCAAAGAGTAAGCATGTCCAGCCAGACCGCCATCCTCGACGCCCACTACATGGCCCGCGCCCTGGAACTGGCCCGCAAGGGCTTGTACAGCACCCACCCCAACCCCCGGGTAGGCTGCGTGATCGTCAACCAGGGCGAAGTGGTTGGCGAAGGCTGGCACGTGCGCGCCGGCGAGCCCCACGCCGAGGTGCATGCGCTGCGCCAGGCCGGTGAGCGAGCCCGCGGCGCTTGCGCCTACGTCACCCTCGAACCGTGCAGCCACCACGGGCGCACGCCGCCGTGCGCCGAGGCGCTGGTGCAGGCCGGGGTCGCGCGGGTGGTGGCGGCGATGCAGGACCCCAACCCGCAAGTGGCCGGGCGCGGCCTGCGGCGTTTGGCCGAGGCGGGTGTAGACGTCGCCAGCGGCGTGCTCGAGGCCGAGGCGCGGGCACTCAATCCGGGCTTTCTCAAACGCATGGAGCGCGGCGTGCCCTTCGTGCGCGCCAAGCTGGCCATGAGCCTGGACGGTCGCACCGCCATGGCCAGTGGCGAAAGCCAGTGGATCACCGGCGCCGCCGCGCGTGGCGCGGTGCAGCGTTTGCGCGCCCGTTCCAGCCTGGTGCTGACCAGCGCCCAGAGCGTGCTGGCCGACAACGCGCGCATGACCGTGCGCGGCGCCGAGCTGGGTCTGGACCCCGACACCACGGCCCTGGCCCTGTCACGTACGCCGCAACGCGTACTGATCGACGGTCGCCTGCGCCTGCCGCTGGACGCACCGTTCTTCCAGGCCGGTCCCGCGCTGGTGGTCACCGCCCTGGCGGCCGACCCACGCTACGCTGCTGCCGGTCATGAATTGCTGGTACTGCCTGGCAACGATGGCCAGGTCGACCTGCCGGCGCTGCTGCGCCTGCTGGCCGAGCGCGGTGCCAACGAAATCCTGCTCGAAGCCGGTGCCGGCCTGGTCGGCGCTTTCGCCCAGCTCGGGCTGATCGACGAGTACCAGCTGTTCGTCGCTGGCACCTTCCTGGGCTCCCAGGCCCGTCCTTTACTGGACTGGCCGCTCGAACGCATGGCCGATGCACCCCGGCTGAAGATCATCGAAATGCGCGCCGTGGGCGATGACTGGCGAGTCATCGCCATTCCCACGTCCGCGCCCGGCGTATAATGCCGGGCTTGCGCTGCGCAGCCCGTACCTGAGGAGACCCGCATGTTCACCGGCATCATCGAAGCCATCGGCACCATCGGCAACATCACCCCCAAGGGCGGTGACGTGCGTGTCTACGTCCAGACCGGCAAGCTCGATCTTGCCGACGTCAAGCTCGGCGACAGCATCGCTGTCAACGGCGTCTGCCTCACCGCCGTGGCGCTGCCCGGCGACGGCTTCTGGGCCGACGTCAGCCTGGAAACCCTCAAGCGCACCGCCATGGTCGAGCTCAAGAGCGGCAGCCGGGTCAACCTGGAGAAGGCCCTCACGCCCACCACACGCCTGGGCGGTCACTTGGTCAGCGGTCATGTCGACGGCGTCGGCGAGATCGTCTCGCGCAGCGATAACGCCCGCGCCATCCAGTTCCGCGTCCGCGCGCCGAAAGAGCTGGCCAAGTACATCGCGCACAAGGGCTCGATCACCGTCGACGGCACCAGCCTGACGGTCAACGAAGTCGACGGCGCCGAATTCGAACTCACCATCGTTCCGCATACCCTGGCCGAAACCATCATGGCCGACTACCGTCCGGGACGTCGCATCAACCTCGAGGTGGATCTGCTGGCCCGCTACCTCGAGCGCCTGCTGCTGGGCGACAAGGCCGCCGAGCCAAGTAAAAGCAGTGGCATCACCGAAAGCTTCCTGGCCGCCAACGGCTACCTGAAATCCTGATTGAGAAGGGGGTGCCAGTGGCGCTCAACAGCATCGAAGAACTGGTCGAAGACATCCGCCAGGGCAAAATGGTCATCCTCATGGATGACGAAGACCGCGAAAACGAAGGCGACATCATCATGGCGGCCGAGTGCTGCCTGCCCGAGCACATCAACTTCATGGCCAGGCACGCTCGTGGCCTGATCTGCATGCCGATGACCCGCGAGCGCTGCGAGACCCTCAAGCTGCCGCTGATGGCGCCGCGCAACGGTTCAGGCTTCGGCACCAAGTTCACCGTGTCGATCGAGGCTGCCGAGGGCGTGACCACCGGCATCTCCGCCGCCGACCGCGCACGCACTGTGCAGGCGGCTGCGGCCAAGGACGCCAAGGCCGAGGACATCGTCAGCCCTGGGCACATCTTCCCGCTGATGGCCCAGCCGGGCGGAACCCTGGCCCGTGCCGGCCACACCGAAGCGGCCTGCGACCTGGCGCGCATGGCCGGGTTCGAGCCGAGCGGGGTGATCTGCGAGGTGATGAACGATGACGGCACCATGTCCCGCCGCGCCGAGCTGGAAGTGTTTGCCGCCCAGCACAACCTGAAGATCGGCACCATCGCCGACCTCATCCACTACCGCATGATCCACGAGCGCACCGTGCAGCGCGTGTCCGAGCAGCCGATCGAGAGCGAGCTGGGCGAATTCAACCTGGTCACCTACCGCGATGCGGTCGAAGGCGACGTGCACATGGCCCTGACCCTGGGCACCATCTGCGCCGAAGAACCGACCCTGGTGCGCGTGCACAACATGGACCCGCTGCGCGACCTGCTGCTGGTCAAGCAGCCGGGGCGCTGGAGCCTGCGCGCGGCGATGAGCGCCGTGGCCGAAGCCGGCAGTGGCGTGGTGCTGCTGCTGGGGCACCCGCTGGATGGCGACGTGCTCCTGGCGCATATCCGCGAAAGTGCCGGCGACCTGCCGACCAAGACGCCGACCACCTACAGCACCGTCGGTGCCGGCTCGCAGATCCTGCGTGACCTCGGTGTGCGCAAGATGCGCCTGATGAGCTCGCCGATGAAGTTCAACGCGATATCCGGATTCGATCTGGAAGTTGTAGAATACGTGCCCTCCGAGTGATACCGACGCGCCAGCGGCCCTGGCGCTCGTGTCCGAACCCTATCGAAGGCCGCCGTAGCGGCCTCGCTCTTTAATATGAGATTACCGGAATGACCCTGAAGACCATCGAAGGTACCTTCATCGCCCCCAAAGGTCGCTACGCCTTGGTGGTTGGCCGCTTCAACAGCTTCGTCGTCGAAAGCCTGGTGAGCGGTGCCGTCGATGCCCTGGTACGCCACGGCGTCAGCGAAAGCGACATCACCCTCATTCGTGCCCCTGGCGCGTTCGAGATCCCGCTGGTGGCGCAGAAGGTCGCCCAGCAAGGTGACTACAGCGCGATCATCGCCCTGGGCGCCGTGATCCGTGGCGGCACCCCGCACTTCGAATACGTGGCGGGCGAGTGCACCAAAGGCCTGGCCCAGGTTTCCATGGAGTTCGGCGTGCCGGTCGCCTTCGGTGTGCTGACCGTCGACTCCATCGAACAGGCCATCGAGCGTTCCGGCACCAAGGCCGGCAACAAGGGCGCCGAAGCGGCCCTGTCGGCTCTGGAAATGGTCAGCCTGCTGGCGCAGTTGGAGGCCAAGTGATTAGCGACGAGAGCGATCGTTTCAACCCGCGCGATCCAAAACCTGCGGATGCCGGCAAGCCCTCCAAGAGCGCCAAGCGCCGCGAAGCCCGCAAGCTCGCCACGCAAGCGCTGTATCAGTGGCACATGGCGCAGCATTCGCTGAACGAGATCGAGGCGCAGTTCCGCGTCGACAACGATTTCACCGATGTCGACGGTGCCTATTTCCGCGAAATCCTCCATGGGGTTCCGGCGATCAAGGCTGAAATCGACAACGCCCTCTCGCCGTGCCTGGACCTGGCCCTGGACGAGCTCGACCCGGTTGAACTGGCCGTGCTGCGCCTGTCCACCTGGGAGTTCATCAAGCGCGTCGACGTGCCGTACCGCGTGGTGATCAACGAGGGCGTCGAGCTGGCCAAGGTCTTCGGTGCCACCGACGGCCACAAGTTCGTCAACGGTGTGCTCGACAAGCTCGCGCCCACCCTGCGCGAAGCCGAAGTCAAGGCCAACAAGCGCTGACCGTGGCGCTGACCAGCCATGGGTGAGTTCGAGCTGATCCGCCAGTTCTTTGCCGCTGCGCACTGTGCGCAGGCCGTCGAGGGCGTGGCCCTGGGCATCGGTGACGACTGCGCCCTGCTGGAGCTGGCCGCCGGCCAGCAACTGGCGGTGTCCACCGATACCCTGGTGGCAGGCGTGCATTTTCCGGCTGTGTGCGATCCTTCGCTGCTCGGCCAGCGGGTGCTGGCCGTGGCGGTGAGCGACCTGGCGGCGATGGGCGCCGAAGCCATCGGCTTCACCCTGGCGCTGACCTTGCCCGAGGTCGATGCACAGTGGCTGAAGGACTTCAGCGACGGCCTGAGCCGCATGGCTCACCGCTCCCGCATGAGTCTGATCGGAGGCGACACCACGCGCGGGCCGCTGAGCTTCACCGTCACTGTATTCGGCCGGGTTCCGGCTGGACAGGCACTGCGCCGTGACGGCGCGCGGCCCGGCGATCTGCTGTGCGTCGGCGATCACCTGGGCGATGCTGCCGGTGCCTTGTCGCTGGTGCTCGGCGAGCGCCAGGCCGCCCAGGAGCTGGCGCGTCCGCTGCTCGCCCGCTACTGGGCGCCGATGCCGCAATCGACCCTCGGTCAGTTGCTCCGCGGTCATGCCAGCGCCGCGCTGGACATCTCCGACGGCCTGCTGGCCGATTGTGGCCACATCGCCAAAGCCTCGGGCGTCGCGCTCGAAGTGAACCAGCAGCAGGTGCCGGTATCTACCGAACTGCAGGCGCTGCTCGGTCGCGACGCGGCACTTCAAGCTGCGCTCACCGGCGGCGACGACTACGTGCTGGCCTTCACCATCGCGCCCGAGGCGTTACAGCGCCTGGTGCTGCCGGGCTTCATCCATGTTCATGTCATCGGCCGCGTGCTGCCCGGAGCAGGCGTTACGCTCAGGGACAGCCAGGGTCATGACATCACCCCGGTGCAACGGGGTTATCAACACTTCAGGGAGACACCGTGACCGACCACCCCAATCAGGTGCCTGCGGAGTTCGTTCCGCCTTCGGTCTGGCGCAATCCATGGCACTTCATCGCCTTCGGTTTCGGCTCGGGCACATTGCCCAAAGCGCCTGGAACCTGGGGTTCGCTGGTGGCGCTGCCGTTCATTCCGTTATGGCAGATGCTACCGGACTGGGGCTACTGGCTATTGCTGGGCATCACCATGCTGTTTGGCTTCTGGCTGTGCGGCAAGGTGGCCAACGACTTGCGCGTGCACGACCATGAAGGCATCGTCTGGGACGAAATGGTCGGCATGTGGATCACCCTGTGGCTGGTGCCCGAGGGGTGGCAGTGGCTGCTGGCAGGGTTCCTGATGTTCCGTTTCTTCGACATTCTCAAGCCTTGGCCGATCCGCTGGATCGATCGCCATGTGCACGGCGGCGTCGGCATCATGCTCGACGACGTCCTGGCCGGGGTATTCGCCTGGCTGGGCATGCAGGTGCTGGTCTGGGCGGTGGCCTGATACACAGGGAGCAGGTCGATGGTCATGAAGACTGTGTTGCTGGCGTTGAGTGTGCTGATAGGCAGTGCCGTGGCGGCCGAGTCGCCGAAGCAGGTGCGGTTGGTCAGCGAAGAATGGATCGACTACACCAACGCCGACGGCAGCGGCGTGGCCTGGGATGTCCTGCGCAAGGTCTTCGAGCCGGTGGGGGTGACCGTTCAGACCGAGAGCGCGCCCTACAGTCGAGCCATTGGCTTGGTCAAACGGGGCGAGGCCGATGCCTGGGTCGGCTCGTACAAGCAGGAAGACACCGACAACCTCTACCCGCGCTGGCATTTCGACATGGATCATATCTATGCCCTGAGCCTGGTCGACAAGCCGGTGCCGGAAGTGGCAACTATCGGCCGCGCCCGGCTGGCCTGGGTGCGCGGCTACGACTTCCAGAAGTACCTGCCCGATGTGAACAACTTCCGCGAGATCCAGCGCCGTGAAGGCATCCTGCCGATGCTCGAGCATGACCGTGTGGATTACTACATCGATGCGCAGACCGAGGTCGACTACGTCCTCGAGCATGCCGACCAGCCCTCGCGGTTCCGTCGCAGTCACCTTACCGAGCTGCCGCTGTACCTGGCATTCACCGACAGCGAGCGCGGCCGTGCGCTGCGCGAGCTGTTCGACCAACGCATGGAAACGCTGGTACGCAGCGGTGAGTTGAAGCCGATCTTCCAGCGCTGGAAGCAGCCGTATCCGTTCTCGGCGGACAGTCAGCCGCATTGAGGCAGCTTACTCGGTTCGAGCCATCATCGAATCTTTCGATCCGAAGCCACGAATATCCGCGTGCCCACGGCCGTCGGGCTGCTGATACAATCTCGCCCATCGAAATTTCCTACTTTTTCAGGAGCACAACGTGCCCGTCGTCTTTGTTGCCGCTTCCAAGCTTCCGACGCCTTTCGCGACCTTCACCATGCATGGCTTTCTCGAACAGGCCACCGGCCGCGAGCACGTGGTGCTGAGCCTGGGTGACATTGCCGACGGCCAACCGGTACTGGGGCGTCTGCACTCCGAATGCCTGACCGGCGACGCGTTGTTCAGCCAGCGCTGCGACTGCGGCTCGCAACTGGAAGCTGCATTGCAGGCCATTGCCCGGGAAGGCCGTGGCGTGCTGCTGTACCTGCGTCAGGAAGGTCGCGGCATCGGCCTGCTGAACAAAATCCGCGCTTACAAACTGCAGGATGGCGGTGCCGATACCGTCGAGGCCAACGAGCGTCTGGGTTTTGCTGCCGACCAGCGCGACTACGCCATCTGTCTGCCGATGCTCGAGCACCTGGGCGTCAAGTCGCTGCGCCTGATGACCAACAACCCGCGCAAGGTCAAGGCGCTCACCGACATGAACATCGCCGTGGCCGAGCGCGTACCGCTGCACACCGGGCAGAACCCGCACAACCGCCTGTACCTGGCGACCAAAGCCGACAAGCTCGGTCACATGATGGGCAACCAGCACCAGGGCGAAGTGCCCCAGGCCTGATCCGGCGCTGATGTCGATGCGTGCCTGCTGGTTGGCGCTGCTGTTGAGCAGCGCGGCGTGGGCCGATACAGCGCCCCGGGTCGTGAGCCTGGCGCCGTCGATGACCGAGATCGTGCTGGAGCTGGACGCCGACGACCTGCTGGTGGGGGTGCTCGACAGCGGCGAGCGCCCGCAGCGCTTGCAGGGGCTGGAGTCGGTCGGCGGCTATGGGCAGCTCGACATGGAGCGACTGCTGGCGCTCAAACCCGACCTGTTGCTGCTGTGGCCCGGCAGCGTGCCACCAGCCCAGCGTGAGCAGTTGCGCCAACTGGGCATCGCCACGTTCAGCGGCGAACCCCATGACCTCGACCAACTGATCGACCAGATCCAGGCCATCGCCGTGCGTCTGGGCCGCGCAGAGACGGGACAGCGCTACACCGACCGACTGCGTCTGCGCCTGGCCCACTTGCGCGAGCGCTATCGACGCGACCGACCACTGCGCGTGTTCTACCAGGTGTGGGATCGACCGCTGTACACCCTGGGCGGTGGCCAGGTGGTCAGCGACGCCCTGGCCGTGTGCGGTGCGCGCAATGTCTTCGCCGATCTGGCCCAGCCCGCGCCGCAGGTGAGCGTCGAGTCGGTGCTGGCGCGCGATCCCGAGGCGATTCTGGCGGGCGACACGGCGCAATTGAGCAGTTGGCAGGCCTGGCCAACGCTCAGCGCGGTGGCGGGCGGGCGTCTGCTGGTGGTGCCCGATAAAGGACTGGAGCGTCCCAGCGGACAGATGATCGAAGCGACTGCGCGGCTGTGTGCGCTGCTCGACGCTAAAGCGCCGGCGTCCAAGTGAGGCTCAGCAGCCAGGTACGACCCGCTTCCCGATAGCCGTAGGTGCTGCCGTCGTAGCTGTACAGGGCGCGGCTGTAGCGCTTGTCCAACAGATTGTCGAGCTTGGCCTCCCACTTCAACGTGTCGCTCACCGCCCAACTGCCGCGCAGGCCGAACAGACTGTAACCACCGAGGCGCTGGCGGTTGCTTTCGTCGTCGAAACTGCTGCTGACAGCCTGCCAACTGCCGCCGAGGGTGAAACGCTCGAATTGACGGTCCAGATCCAAGCTCGCGGTGCGGCGCGCACGGCGGGCCAGGGTATGGCCGCTGTCACGGTCGCGCGGGTCGATCACCGCCAGACCGAGCTGGCTGCGCCATGGGCCCCAATCCTGGGTCAGCGCCAGCTCTGCGCCGTCAATGCGCGCGGAGGCGACGTTGCGCGGGATCGAGCCTTCGCCGAAGACGATGGCATCGCGCAGGTCGGTCCGGTACAGCGAGGCCTCCAACTGGCTGGCGGCACCCAACTGGCTGCGCCACTGCACTTCATAGCTTCTGGAGCGCTCCGGGCTGAGGTTGGGGTTGCTGTACTGCGGGTAATACAGGTCGTTGAAGGTCGGTGCTCGGAAGCCCTCGCTGTAGGACAGCAGCAGGTCGTTGTCGGCATTCAGCGGTACGGTCAGGCTGCCGCTCCAGGTGGTCTGGCCGCCGAACTGCTGGTTCTGGTCGCGGCGCACGCCCAATTCGGTGGAGAACGCTTCGCCGTGGTAGCGATGCTGGAGGAACAGCGCGCGGTTGCTGCGGCTGTCTTTATCGAAGCGGGTACTGCCGTGCACCCGGTCCTGATACCAATCGCCACCCAGCAATAGGCTATGGCCGGCGTCGAGGGTCAGATCGTTCTGCCAGGTGATCTGGTCGCGGTAGGTATTGAACACACTGCCGTCGTCGCTGAGCGTGTCGCGTTTGCGGTCGCGGTTTTCGCTGTGGCCCAGTTCCAGGCGCGCGTGCCAGCGCTCGCTGAGCTGGGCATCGAGGTAGCTGCCCAGGCTGCTGACGGTGAAATCGGTGTAGGGCTTCTGACCGAAACTGTCGAAGGTCACGGGGTCGAAGCGGCCGAACGGATTGTCGTACTCGCTGCGACCCCGGCTGTCGAGCAGGTTCAGGCCGGCTTCGAAGCGCTCGTTGAAGACATGGCTCAGGCTCAGGTTGACGCTCTTGTTGCGGTAGGCATCGTGGTCGCCGTCGCTGGCGAAGGACGGCCCGGTCGAGTCGATACCGGCGGTTTCGTCGAGGCTGGCACCCAGGTTGAAGCGGGTCTGACCATTGCCGCCGGACAGGCCCAGGCTGCGCTGGAACGTCTGCTGGCTACCCGCAGCCAGCCGCAGGCGCGGTTGCAGGCCCGGGCCGCTGGCGCGGCGGGTGAAGATTTGGATCACCCCGCCGATGGCGTCGCTGCCATACACCGCCGAACGAGAGCCGCGTAGCACTTCGATGCGCTCGATCTGGTCGACGTCGAGAAACTGCAAGCCGCTGTCGCCGGAGCTGGCGTTGGCGATGCGCACGCCGTCGACCAGCACCAGGCTTTGCGCGGTCTTGGTGCCGCGGATGAAGATACCCGGCAGGCTGCCGCGCCCGCCGGTGGGCGCTACTTGCACGCCGGGCACGCGGCTGAGCAGGTCGGTGACGCTGCTCGGTTGCAGACGGTCGATGTCGCTGCGGGTGAACACGGTGTTGGCCGCGCTGCTGCTGGTGCGCGACTCCACCTGCCGGTTGGCGCTGACGAGGGTGTCGTCGAGTTTCAGGGCGTCGTCGCGGCTGGCGGCCAACAGCGGGGCGGGGAGGCAGAGGAGGGCGAGCAGGGTCGAGGGTTTCATGTGCCGTTCCATAGCAATTGCGCTTGAGCCTGCTGCGCAGTGGCAGCGGGCTCAAACGCGATGAAAACACCGCAGGTGAGGGGCGCGGCGGCGTTCAGAGACCGAGCTGGGTGAGTCGTGCCGTGATCGACGCTTCGATGCCGGTGGCGTCCAGGCCACATTCGGCGAGCATCTGCTCCGGCTTGGCGTGTTCCACGTAGTGGTCTGGCAGGCCCAGGTGCAACAGCGGCATGACCACCGCCTCGCGTGCCAGGTACTCGCTGACCGCCGAACCGGCGCCGCCCATGATGGCGTTTTCCTCGAGGGTGACCAGCAGTTCGTGGCTGCCGGCCATTTGCCGCACCAGGGCCTCGTCCAGTGGCTTGACGAAGCGCATGTCCACCACCGTGGCGTCGAGACGCTCCGCCACCTGCAAGGCCTCGGCCAGTTGCACGCCGAACACCAGCAGCGCCACCTTCGCGCCTTGACGGCGAATCACGCCCTTGCCGATTTCCAGCGGCGCCAGGTCGCCGTCGATCGGCGCGTTGGGGCCGGTGCCGCGCGGGTAGCGTACCGCGGCCGGGCCTTTGTACAGGTGGCCGGTGCTGAGCATCTTGCGCAGCTCGTTCTCGTCGCTTGGCGTCATCACCAGCATGCCGGGGATGCAGCGCAGGTAAGAGAGGTCGAAGCTGCCGGCGTGGGTCGGACCGTCCTCGCCCACCAGGCCAGCGCGGTCGATGGCGAACAGCACGTCCAGGTCCTGCACTGCCACGTCGTGAATGAGCTGGTCGTAGGCGCGCTGCAAGAAGGTGGAGTAGATCGCCACCACCGGTTTGGCGCCTTCGCAGGCCATGCCGGCCGCGAAGGTCACCGCGTGTTGCTCGGCGATGGCCACGTCGAAGTAACGTTCTGGGAAGCGTTCGCTGAAGGCGACCAGGTCGGAGCCTTCCTTCATGGCGGGGGTAATGCCCACCAGGCGGTTGTCGGCAGCGGCCATGTCGCACAACCACTGGCCGAACACGGCGGAATACTTCGGTCCGCTGGGTTTCTTCGGCGCGGCGGGGCGGTTGGTCGGCTCCAGCTTGGTGATGGCGTGGTAGCCGATCGGATCGACTTCGGCAGGCGCGAAGCCCTTGCCCTTCTTGGTCACCACGTGCAGGAACTGCGGGCCCTTGAGGTCGCGCATGTTGCGCAGGGTGGCGATCAGCGTGGGCAGGTCATGGCCGTCGATCGGGCCGATGTAGTTCCAGCCCAGCTCCTCGAACAGGGTGCCGGGCACCAGCATGCCCTTGGCGTATTCCTCGGTGCGACGGGCGATTTCCCAAGCGCCCGGCAGGCGCGACAGCACCTTCTTGCTGCCCTCGCGCATGCTCGCGTAGGTGCGGCTGGAGAGGATCTTGGCCAGGTAGTTGGACAGCCCGCCGACATTGCGCGAAATCGACATGTCGTTGTCGTTGAGGATGACCAGCATGTCGGCATCCACTTCCTGGGCGTGGTTCAACGCCTCGAAGGCCATGCCGGCGGTGAGCGCGCCATCACCGATCACGGCAATGGACTTGCGCGCACTGTGCTGCAGGCGGGCGGCGATGGCCATGCCCAGCGCCGCGCTGATCGAGGTGCTGGAGTGGCCGACGCCAAAGGTGTCGTACTCGCTTTCGCTGCGACGCGGGAAGGCGGCGATGCCGTCCTTCTGGCGCAGGCTGAGCATGCGCTCGCGGCGTCCGGTGAGGATCTTGTGCGGGTACGCCTGGTGGCCCACGTCCCACACCAGACGGTCGTCGGGCGTGTCGAAGACGTAGTGCAGGGCGATGGTCAGTTCGATGACGCCCAGGCCGGCACCGAAATGCCCGCCGGTCTGCCCCACGGTATAGAGCAGCTCCTGGCGCAGTTCGTCGGCCAGGCTCTCCAGGTCGGCTTCGGCCAGCCTGCGCAGGCCGGCGGGCGTGTCGGCGCGGTCCAGCAAAGGCGTGACCGGGCGTTCGCGGGGAATCTCTTGAAACGTCGTGGGCATCAGGCGAGTCGTTATAGGTTTGAAGACGCGGCAGTTTACCCCATTGGAGGAAAAGCTGCCCATTCAGACGGGGGGAGCGGGGGCCGTGCAGCAGCCCCGCACATTCAGTGGCGGCGTTCGACGATGTAGCGCGCCAGGTCCCGCAATGGCTCGGCGTTTTCGCCGAACCCTTCAAGTGCGACCAGCGCCTGGTCGCGCAGTTCGATTGCGTACGCCTTGGCCGCCTGCAGGCCCAGCAGCGCCGGGTAGGTCGGTTTGTCGCGGGCGATGTCGGCGCCCTGGCGTTTGCCCAGGGTCGCGGTATCGCTTTCCACGTCGAGGATGTCGTCCTGCACCTGGAACGCCAGGCCAACCGCGCGCGCATAACCTTGCAGCGCCTGCAACTGCGCAGGCTCGGCGCGGCCACTGGCCAGGGCGCCGAGGCGCACGCTGGCTTCGATCAGCGCGCCGGTCTTGTGCCGGTGCATGAATTCCAGGGCGGGCTGGTCGAGTTTGATGCCGACCGAGCCGAGGTCGATGGCCTGGCCGCCGACCATGCCGGCCGGCCCCGCAGCCAGGGCCAGGGCCTGCACCATGGCCAGGCGGATGGCATCGGGCTGCGGGCTCAGGCGATCGTCGAGCAGGGCGCTGAAGGCCAGGCTCTGCAGGCCGTCGCCGGCGAGGATGGCACAGGCTTCGTCGAAGGCCTTGTGGGTGGTCGGCTGGCCGCGGCGCAGGTCATCGTCATCCATGGCCGGCAGGTCGTCGTGCACCAGCGAGTAGGCGTGGATCAGCTCCACCGCACAGGCCGCGCCGTTGGCACGCTCGGCCTCGACACCGAAGGCTTCGCAGGCGGCGTAGGCGAGCAGCGGACGCACACGCTTGCCTCCGTTCATCACGCTGTAGCGCATGGCCGCGTAAAGACGCTCGAGTTCCTTGGACGGCGCCACGAACAGCGGTTCGAGGGCGGCGTCGACGCGCGCCTGGCTCTGGGCCTGGTAGCGCGCGATCATGCCTCCGGTTCCGCGTCGAAGGGCTGGGCGGCCAGCTCGCCGTCGCGCTCGAGGAGGATCTGCACCTTCTGCTCGGCCTGGGACAGGGCGCCCTGGCAGTCGCGGGTCAGGGCGATGCCCTGCTCGAACGCTGCCAGCGACTCTTCCAGCGACAGCTCGCCGGTCTCCAGGCGCTCGACCAAGGCTTGCAGGTCGGCGAGGGATTGTTCGAAATCGATGGAGGTCTTCTTGCGGGCCATGGCGGCTGTCTCGGTGGCGGTTTCAACGGCGCGACACTAGCAGAGCGACGCGGAGCGAGCAAATGGCGGCCGGGAATCTGACGCAGGGTGTTTGACGCATTTTGTTGCATTTGGCCCGGAACATTCTTATTGCATTTTCAGGATCAGTCGGATTGAGCACCCATTTACCCTCTGCCATAATCCTGCCCGCTCTGATCTTGGGATGTTCTTCACTCAATGCCTTCGGGTCTGCCAAGCAGCCCTGAGTGACTCGCATCATGCACCGCTCCGAGCCTCAACGGCGCTTAATCGGGCGTTTCTCCCTCAAGCCTTCAAGGTCACGTAACGGATTACAGTGTGAGCTTCCTTTCGATCGAATTCGGCCTGAGCTTCACGCTCTTCTTCGTCCTCTACTGGTGTCTGTGCTGGAGCGTGCGGCTGCAGAACCTGCTGTTGCTGGTGGCCAGCTATGCCCTGGTGGCCAGCTTCAGCCTGGAGTCGCTGTACGTCCTGCTCGGCTATAGCGGGGCGGTGTATCTGCTCGGCTTGCTGGCGGCGCGCCAGCCGGGACGCTGGTTCAATGGCGCGCTGCTGCTCACCCTGGTGCTGGGCTGCTTTTACCTGTTCAAGTACCAGGAGTTTTTCGCCAGCGGCGTGCAGAGCGCCTTCGCCAGCGCCGGGCTCGACCTGTCGCTGCCGGTGCTCGAATTGCTGGTGCCCATCGGCCTGTCGTTCTACGCCTTTCATTCGGTCAGCTACCTGGTGTCGATCAACCGCGGCGAAATGGGCTCGGCTGCGCCACTGGACCTGGCCCTGTACCTGGCCTTTTTCCCCAGCCTGATCGCCGGCCCGGTCAACCGCGCCGAGCACCTGCTGCCGCAGATCCGCCCCACCACCCTGCGCGAGGTACTCGAACCCCAACGCGCGCTCGGGCTGATTGCCCTGGCCGTGGTCAAGCTGTTCCTGCTCAGCGGCTGGCTGGGCAGCCAGTGGGTCGATCCGGTGTTCGAGACGCCCGGCAGCCACACCCCCGAGCAGGTGCTGCTCGCCGTCTATGGCTACAGCTTGCTGATCTACTTCAACTTCAGCGGCTATACCCACCTGGTCACCGGTATCGCCTTGCTGCTGGGCTTCCGGCTGCCGGACAACTTCAATGCACCCTATGCCGCGCGTAACCTCAAGGCGTTCTGGGGGCGCTGGCACATCAGCCTGTCACGCTTCATCCGCGACTACATCTACATTCCCCTGGGCGGCAATCGCCAAGGCGTATGGCGCGGCAATCTGAACATGCTGCTGGCCATGCTGATCTCCGGCCTATGGCATGGCGCCAGCCTGAACTTCATCCTGTGGGGGGCGCTACACGGCGTTGGCCTGGCGGTGTACAAGCTGTTCGAACAGTGGTGCCCCGGCTTCGCCCGCGTGCCGGGCTCCGATCTGCTGGCGCGCCTGCTGACCTTCCACTATGTCGCCTTCGCCTGGATTTTCTTCCGCAGCCCGACGCTGGAGGGCGCCTGGGAAATGCTCGGTGACATCGGCCAGATAAGTTTGGCCGGACTCGACTCCAGCACCGGCGTGCTACTGCTGGCCTGCGTGCTGTACATCGCCACGTACCCGCTGTGGCTGACAACCCTGCGCCAGGGCTTCGCCGCCAGCCAGCGCCTGCCCTGGCAGGTGTATCCCTTGCCGCTGGCGCTGTTCGTGTCGCTGGTCATCTTCGCTTCGCAGTCAGGCGTGCCGGGGTTCATCTATGCCAGTTTCTGACAGCCGCCTGTTCCAGGTGCAGATCGGCGCCTTGCGCACGCTGTATGCCCTGCTGGTGACCACCGTTGTGCTGTTCTGGTTGAACCAGGATTCGATCGGCCTGTATTGCCAGCAGAAGTACCATCGCAGTTGCGAATTGCCGCTGCTGGGGCAGTCGTCCACCTGGCGCCTCGGTGCCGGCCTGACGGCGGCGCTGGAGCATGGTCGCGACAGCTTCCTCGACAGCCTGCGTGGGCAGATCGCGTTGGCCGAAGCGCCGCCGCTGGTGGACTTGCCGCCCGCGTTGCCGGTGGTCACCGTCGACGTGCAGACGCCTGCCGCCGTGCACCCGCCGGTGCCCGCAGCGGTGCCTGTCCATGAGCCCGCCGCACCGGTAACGCCGACGCCTGCAGTGCCGCCCGCCGATGCGCCGATGCCTGCCAAGGGAGCCATGGCCACCCTCGCCGCTGGCGACGAAGTGTTCCTGGTGGGTGACTCGCTGATGCAGGGTGTCGCCCCTCATCTGGCCAACAGCCTGCGCAAGCGTTACCAGATCAACACCATCAACCTCAGTCGGCAGAGCACCGGCCTGGCTTACCCCGGATTCTTCGACTGGCCGCGCACCGTGGCCGACACCTTGGCCGGCGATCCGAAGATCCGTCTGATGGTGGTGTTCCTCGGTCCCAACGATCCCTGGGATATGCCCCAAGGCAAGGGCAGACCCTTCCTGCGCTTCAAGTCGCCGGACTGGGAGTCGGCCTATCGCGCGCGCATCGACGCCATTCTCGAACGCGCGCGCGAGCACAACGTCCAAGTGATCTGGGTCGGCCCGCCGAACATGGAGAAAGCGCGGCTGTCGACGGCCATGCAGTACCTCAGCGGGCTGTATCAGGAACGCACCGCGCAGTTCGGCCAGCACTACATTTCGGCCAATCCGATTCTCGGCTATGACGACGATCAGTTCTCGTATACGGTGCAAACGCCGGAGGGCAAGCGGGTCAAGGTCCGGGTCGACGACGGCATTCATTTCACCATCACGGGCCAGAAGATGATCGCCGCACAGGTGCTGTCGTTGATCGACTTCCCGGTCCTGACCGCAACAGGACATTGAGATGCGCCAATGGCATCACCTGCTGGGCGTGGCGCTGATCGTCAGCGCTTTGCCGGCTTGCAGCACCGGCGCCAGCGCGCCGCCCCAGGCCACCGCCAAAGCGCCCGTACGCGCCAGCGTTGCCGCCCGCGACGACGGCAACCTGGCGCTGCTGGCCGGCAAGTTCCGGACGGCGGGGCGCACGCCGATCTCCATCGTGCAATTGGGCGACTCGCACACGGCTGCCGACCTGTTCAGCGGCGAGCTGCGCAAGCTGCTGCAGGCGCGCTATGGCGACGGCGGCATCGGCCTGGTGCCGGCTTCGCCGGTGCCGGGCATTCGCAGCGACCGGGTGATCATCACCAGCGAGCGACGCCAGTGGGAACTGGTGTCGGCGCGCAATCAGCAGAGCGAGCGCTTCCCCCTCGGCGGCTATCTGTCGACGCCGCTGGCCGAACGGGCGGCGGTGAACATCCAGGCGCGCGATCCCGACGCGCAGCGCTACCGGATCTCCGCGCTGTATCAAGCCAGCCGCAGCGCCACGCTGGTTGCCAACGGTAGCCAACGGCGCATGCTGCCGGCCAGCAATGGCCAGTGGCGCTTGAGCCCGGCGTTCGTCAACCTTGGATTGCCGGTGAAGTTGAGTGTCGAGGGTGCCAAGGGGGTAGCGCTGGGCGGTTGGTACATCCAGGGGCAGAAGAACGCCGGGGTGACGTATTCGTCGCTGGGCATCAACGGTGCGCGGTTGGAGGTGGTGGACAAGTGGCAGGCCGGCTGGCAGGACACGCTCAAGGCGTTGCGCCCGGACTTGGTGATCCTGGCCTATGGCACCAACGAAGCGTTCGACGACACGCTTGACCTCCAGGCGTACCAGGCGCACCTCGAGGCCACGCTCAGCCAACTGCGCCAGCAGATGCCCAAGGCGGCGATCCTGTTGGTCGGCCCACCGGACTCGATCAAGCAGCGCCGCGCGGCCAGTTGCGCGGCGCGTCAGCCGCAGCCGCTGGCCGGTGTGGTGCGTATCCAGCGCCAGGCGGCGCAGAAGTACAAGGCACTGTTCTGGGACTGGCAGGCCGAGATGGGTGGGCCGTGCTCGATCGCCGCCTGGCAGGCCAGCGGCCTGGGGCGGCCCGACCTGGTGCACCTGACGGCCGATGGTTATCGCAAGAGCGCGGCACTGCTGTATGCGTTTCTCAAGGCCCAGTTGAAACTGCAGTGAGCCCATGCTCTGCACCCAGTCCAGCGAAGACTGGGTGCGGGGTTTATCTACCGCGCCCGCCGGTAGCACCTGATGGACAGTTCAGCGGCCGACCCGATCACGGGTCATTCGCCTGGAGAACGTCCTCATGTCCCATCCTTATCCCTACACCGAAGCCGAGTTGCAGGCCGTGTTCGAGGCCATCAGCGCCACCTTGTTCGACAAGACCCGCGATGTGGGCAGTGACGGTCAGCCCGAGCCAAAGCTGCTCATCGTCGCGGGTGCACAGGGCTCAGGCAAAACCTACCTGCTGGAAAACCACCTGTTGCCCGGCAACGCCTACGACAACTACGTACGCCTCTATGTGCCGGCGTACCGCGCCCTGCATCCACGCTATGAGCAGATGCGCGCGTTGAGCGGGCTGGAAGTCTACGCGCAGACCGAGCCGTTCATCTGGGCATTGGGCAACAAGCTGTTCAGCTACGCCTTCCAGAACCGCTACAACATCATCATGGAGAGCGCGCTGGACAGCGCCGACTTCGCCAGCTTCCCCGCGACCGCTGTGGCGCTCGGCTATCGCTTCGAGGTGCACCTGATCGCTTGCCAGAAGGAGTTCAGTCACTGGGCCACGCTGCACCGTGGCGTGAAGGCGGTGGCAAAGGACGAATTCGAGCGTTTCGTGCCGCTGAGCAAAATCGAGACCTCCCAGGGCAATGCCCGCGCGATCCTCGATGCGTTCGAGAATGCCTGCACCCAGGCGCCCGGCTCGGAAATCACCTTGTATCACCGAGGGTTCGAAACCGGCATGGAAAGCCAGGCGCTGTGCCATAGCCGCTGCGAGGCGCCCGCCGCTTTGACGCCGCAGCCTGACTTCAAGGGCCAGCCGTTCGTGACAGCGCCGCAGCTCAATCCGCACTTCCAGATCATCCGCAGCGAACAGGCCAACTTCCCCTGTTCCTACGTGCAGTACTCGCAGGTGGTGCATGCCGGGATGGTCGATGCGCCCGCTCGTCAGCAGATGGTGCAGCACTGCTGCCAGACGCTGGAAAAGGCCCAGGCACTGATGCCGGCGATTCCGCAGTCGGTGTTCCGGGAGCTGAGTGTGTACGTGCTCAAGTACGCCTATGCGTGAAGGGCCTTGGCGCTGTGGGCTCAGTGAAGTCGTCGTGAAACAGTCGTCGTGAAACAGTCGTCGTGAAACAGTCATGCCAACGATCAGGCACTGCGCTGGGGAGCAGGTCTGATCGAATGGCTATTGCGTGATATCACCAATTCGGCTATTGATGGCTCTTTGATATCAATTGCGGAGCGCTACCCACTCAAACCTCTCCATTTCGGCTCTCGTTGCCGTCCGGCACATCCTTATTTCCAGCTCTGATAACTACCGTCCACTCTCGCTCTCCCCAGGGATCCAGGAGTCATGATGCAAGACGCAAAAGCGCTCGATCACGTTATCAATGTCGGTTTTATCTTCGGTATCGCCCAGGTCTACCCCGACGCGCCGCCAGACTACGCCAGGCGACACATGCTGCAGTATCTCGCCCATCACGGTACGCATGACATGGACGAGGCCACGTTGGGCAAGATGATTGCGCCGATGTCGGCGATCCCCGTGGCGTCACCCGACGCTTTGCCCTCCCTGCGTGATTCTGTACTGCGCCAACATGCTGCGCGCACGGCGTGCGTCATGCAGTCGATACAGCGTGAAACGCCGCTACTCGAGGGCGAAGTGCTGCAGGACGAAACGTTCACCTACTTGAACAAACCCTTCAACGGTGCACGTCCTCGATCTGTCGTGCTGCTGCGCACCACCAACTTCGGCCGATTGGTTTATCTGTTCAAGGAAGTGGCGGTGGATCAGGACGGACGCCTGCTTTTCCTCGGGGCGATGCCCAAGGTGCTGTCCGACACGGCCGATACTGAACTGTTCCTGGACAACCCTGAGGAGGTGCTGGCGACCATCGGCTCCAAGCTTGCGGGTAGCTTGCTGTCTTCGCTCGGTGGGGCGATCGCCAAGTCGTTGTTCGAGTCGGTATTCCCGCCAGGGGTGCCCAGTTACTTCGACAAAGTCTACGTAGAGATGAAGCGGATCGTCGGCCAAGAGCTGCAGCAGAGCTTGATCGACAGCGTCGACGGTGCCATCAAGAACATCCAGCAGCACTTGGAGTACGAATACCTGCCGGCCAAGGCCGCTCGGGACCTGACCGTACTGGAAGACCGCAAGCACCTGTTCACCTTGCTGCAGAAATATGAGTCGACCTTCCTGTCCGGGCCGAACGGCATGCTGGGAACCCTGATGAGCGACAAGTACGCGAAACTGGGCTTCAGCGTGTTTCTGATCGCGGCGAGCCTACAGTTGGCCCTGTTCCAGGAGATGGCCGTAGTCGATCCCGGCAATCTGGGGCGCGACGGCGTAGCGCGTGATCCACTGCTGTCCAGCTACGGCCGCCCCGACGACGGAACTGTGGCCAAGGCTGCATTGAAGTACGCCGATTTCGCCGAGAAACTCTGGCCGAAGATCATCGCCGACCGAAGGGCGAAAGTGCATCAGCACGAGCAGACCCTTTGTGCCCTGGGCGATACCAGCGGCGGCAGTTGCCGCAACTTCGTCTGGTATGTGGATGATCTGGAGGTCGGTGAGGTCCCGCTGCCAGCGAGTTGGAAGACCAAGGTCATGGAATGTCGTCAGGCCGGCCGCGACAAAGAGGGGAATAACCCGAACAAGGACCTGTTGCTGCAGCATTTCGAGGCATACAAGACGCTCAAGGAGTCCGAGTTGCGCAACTCGCTGGGTGTTCCCGAGGTCATCGTGAGCACCTGGCGACAGCTGGCGAAAACGCCGCTCAAGCTCCCGTCCTGATGCCCAGTCGCTCGCTCACGTCATGCGTGGGCGAGCGTGCCGCGGGTCGCTCCAGGTTGACCGCTTCTGCAACGCCTTCACCTCTCGCCCTTCACCTGCTGCCACGCCAACCCAAACCGCGCCAGGTACTTGCGCAGGCGATCGGCGTCGTTGGGGTTGGCCTTCTCTTGCCGCGACACGGCAAACAGCTCGCGTCCGGCCTCGGACACGCTGGCCGAGCGCCGACACACGTCGATCACGGCGCGTAGCTGTACCCGATCGAACAGGTCGAGTTCGCGCCCGGCCAGCAGCGTATCGTCCTCGGTCTGGCCATCCAGCCCCCAGGCGTGACGCAATCGCTCGATTTCCTCGCTGACCAAGGCTTCATCGATGCGCCCGCTGTCGGCCAGGGTGGCCATGCGCGTGATCGAAGCCGACAGCTCGCGGAAGTTGCCGGCCCAGCGCGCTTCGCTGGCATGGGCGAAGGCCAGGTAACGGCGTTTGGCTTGCAGGTTGAAGCGCACCTGGCGACCTTGCTCGCGGGCGTGGCGTTGCAGTTCGAAGTCCAGGTTGGGCTCGATGTCTTCGCGGCGCTGGGCCAGGCCCGGCAGGGCGAAGGTCCACAGGTTGATGCGGGCGAACAAATCTTCGCGGAACGAGCCGTCGGCGACTCTGGCGCGCAGGTCGCGGTGGGTGCCGGCGATGAGCTGGAAATCGCTCTGCACTTCGCGGTCCGCGCCCAGCGGGAAGAAGCGTTTTTCCTCGATGGCCTTGAGCAGCATGGCCTGCTCGTCGGCGCCCAGTTCACCGATCTCGTCGAGGAACAGCATGCCGCCATCGGCTGCGCGCAAAAGGCCTTCGCGGGCGTTTTGCGCGCCGGTGAAGGCGCCCTTGGCATGGCCGAACAGGGCGGACATGGCGCCGTCGCCGCGCAGGGTCGCGCAGTTCACTTCGATAAATCGTCCTTCGAGCTGATGGCGACCGCGCTTGAGTTCGTGAATGCGCCGGGCCAGGAATGACTTGCCGGCGCCGGTCGGCCCCACCAGCAGCACCGGCGCCTGCGAGCGCAGGGCGACCCGTTCGATCTGCTCGATGGTGCGGTTGAAGGCCGCGTTGCGCGTGGCGATGCCGGACTTGAGCAGCGACTGACCCTGGGCTTGCTCGCGTTGGAAGCGCGAGGCGATCTGGTCGTAACGCGACAGATCAAGGTCGATCAGGGTGGCCGTGCCGGCGGGGTCGCTGGCTTCGTCGCGCTGGCGCGAGGGCGCCGTTTGCACCAGGCGCGCCGGCAGGTAGCGCGCCTCGGTCAGCAGGAACCAGCAGATCTGCGCGACGTGGGTGCCCGTGGTGATGTGCACCAGGTAGTCCTCGCGTTCGGTGTCGAAGCGGTAGTCGCTGGCGAAGTCGTGCAGGGCGCCGTAGACCTCCTCGAAGTCCCAGGGGTTACGCAGGATGAGCGGGTGCAGGCGCACTTCGGTGGCGGGCGAAACCTGCTGCACGTCGGCGCGAATGCGCTCGGCCAGGCCGAGATCACGGGCGCTCGGGCCATGGATCAGCTCCAGGCGGTCCAGCGGCAGGTCGGGTTGGCGGCACAGGCCGATGGTGGGGCGCCAGCGGTTCCAGCGCGCGGCGCCTTTGCCGTTACGGTCGAGGGTGGAGCCGAGAAAGCCGATGGCGACGCGTGACTTGTTCACGGTTTTATCCAAAAAGATAAGTGACGATCCAAGCGTATATTAAATTTCAGCTTCCGATCACCCGTGGAAAATTTGGACAAACCAGATAATGAAAATAAATTCTTATAAATCAATGAGATAAATTTTTATACGCTGTGTCGCTGGAAAGCTGGCACAGCATTCGCAATCACCTCTCTGACCGCATCGCCAGGCAGGCCCTCGGGCAAGGGGTTACCACCCCGCCGGTGCACGTACCCACTCCGGTGTCGGTGTCGTGCATGCCGCCGCTGCAACGACCGGTCGTTCTCGTGCAGACCCGTGAAACGGCTGCGCGAACGCTCGCCGGGGAGACCCGGCACTACCCTCCGAAGGTAGCTATGACGCAACACCCGCTGGTGCGGTGCAGGGCCAGGAAGGCCCCTCGTCGGCAAGCATTGCCGGCACCACCGCCGATTCACCCGGCCTGCTGGCCGGACCCGGCGCAACGACGGCCGCCGCTGGAGCCTGGCTCCCGGCCCCAGAACTGCGCCGGGTTCCGCCCCCAGTGCCCGGTGAGTCGGCACCACCGGCACCCTGCACATGAATGAGAGGAACAGAACAATGAAATGGATGAAACGCTTTATCGTGAAAAAGAACGAACGCGGCCTGCTGCTCGACGAGGGCGATTTCCAGGCGATCCTGGAGCCTGGGCTGTACCCGCGTTTCGACTGGCACGACCGGCTGGCGGTGCAGACCTTCAACCTCAACACCCCGCTGTTCGACCATCCCCTGGCCGGCTACCTGCGCCAGCACCAGCCACAACTGGTCGAGCATTACTTCGAGCGCATGGACCTGGGCGAGCACGAACTGGGCCTGCGCCTGGAGGATGGCAAGCTGATGGAACTGCTCGGCCCGGACAGCCGCCGCCTGTACTGGAAAGGCCAGGCCCAGCACACGCTGGAGCGCATCGACCTGACCCAGGGCCGCCGCGTGCCACCCGCCTTGCTGGCGCGGCTGAACCGGCCGGGGTTGGCTGGGCTCGAGCATGTACTGCTGGTCACCGTGCCAGCGTTCCATGTGGGTGTGCTGAAGATCGACGGTGCCGTGGTCGACCTCCTGCAGGCCGGTCAATACGGCTTCTGGCGCTGCGGTAGCCAGGTCGCCGTGGAGATCGTCGATACCCGAGTGCAGGCGCTGGAAGTCAACGGTCAGGAAATCCTCACCCGCGACAAGGTGAGCCTGCGCCTGAACCTGGTCGCCAACTGGCGCTACAGCGATGTGCTGATGGCCCATGCACGCTTCAGCAAACCGGTGGAGCACCTGTACCGTGAGCTGCAACTGGGCCTGCGTGCGGCAGTCGGCACGCGCACCCTGGACGAGTTGCTCGACGACAAGCAGTACATCGACGCGCGCATCGGCGAGCACTTGCAGGCGCTGCTGCCGGACAGCGGCCTGGAGGTCAGCACCCTCGGTGTGCGCGACATCATCCTGCCGGGTGAGATGAAGACCCTGCTGGCGCAGGTGGTGGAGGCGGAGAAGGCGGCCCAGGCCAACGTGATCCGGCGCCGCGAGGAAACCCAGGCGACGCGCTCGCTGCTCAACACCGCCAAGGTGATGGAAGGCAGCCCGACGGCGTTGCGCCTGAAGGAACTGGAAACCTTGGAGCGGGTGGCCGAACGTATCGACCGGATCTCCGTGTTCGGTGGTCTGGATCACGTATTGAATGGATTGGTCAGCCTCAAGACCGGCTGAGCGACGACAAGGAACACGACGATGAATCTGTTGGAAGTGGCCGGCCGCAAGCCGATCAAACTGTGGACCGACGGCGTGCCGGTGGATGACGCCGCGCGCCAGCAACTGATGAACACGGCGCGCCTGCCGTTCATCTTCAAGCACCTGGCGGTGATGCCCGACGTGCACGTGGGCAAGGGTTCGACCATCGGCAGTGTGATCCCCACCGTCGGGGCGATCATCCCGGCGGCGGTGGGTGTCGATATCGGCTGCGGCATGATCGCGGCGCGCACGTCGCTGCACGCCCGCGACCTGCCGGACAACCTGCACGGCCTGCGCAGCGCCATCGAGAAAGCGGTGCCCCATGGCAAGACGCACGGGCGTCGCGACCAAGGGGCGTGGGGCGATGTGCCCAGCCAGGCCGACCAGGCATGGAGCGCGCTGGCGGGGCGCTTCAAGGCGATCACCGACAAGTACCCTCAGTTGGAGAAGACCAATAACCGCCAGCACCTGGGTACCCTGGGCGGCGGCAACCATTTCGTCGAGGTGTGCCTGGACGAAGCCGACCGGGTCTGGTTCATGCTGCACAGCGGCTCGCGCGGGGTGGGCAATGCCATCGGCAGCCTGTTCATCGAGCGCGCCCAGGCCGACATGCGTCAGCACCTGGCCAACTTGCCGGATCGCAACCTAGCGTATTTCGAGGAAGGCAGTCGGTATTTCGCCGACTACGTCGAGGCGGTGGGGTGGGCTCAGGACTTCGCCCGGCACAACCGCGAGCTGATGATGCGCGCCACCGTGGCAGCGACCCGCAGTGTGCTGGGCAGGCCCTTCGAGGCCAGCCTGGAGGCGATCAACTGCCATCACAACTACGTGCAGCGTGAGCAGCATTTCGGCCAGGAGGTGCTGGTGACGCGCAAGGGGGCGGTGTCGGCGCGCCAGGGCGAGCTGGGCATCATTCCCGGCTCCATGGGCGCCAAGAGTTTCATCGTCCGGGGCCTGGGCAATGCCGAGTCGTTCTGCTCGTGCAGCCACGGCGCGGGTCGGGTGCTGAGCCGGACCCAGGCCAAGCAGCGTTTCACCGTCGACGACCAGCGTCGCGCCACCGCCCATGTGGAGTGCCGCAAGGATGCGGCGGTGATCGACGAAATCCCGATGGCCTACAAGGACATCGATGCGGTCATGAACGCCCAGCGCGAGCTGGTCGAAGTGTTGCACACCCTGCGTCAGGTGGTGTGCGTGAAAGGTTGAGAGGAGCGCCGGCGAGGCGCTCAAGCGAGGAGAGTCACTATGTACGAGCACGATCCCCATCCCCTGTCCGACGCCATGCGTGCGCGGGTGCTCGAAGAACTTCAGCGCATCGAACGCGAGCATGACGTCACGGTGTTGTACGCCTGCGAATCCGGCAGTCGCGCCTGGGGCTTCGCCTCGCCGGACAGCGACTACGATGTGCGATTCATCTACGTTCACCGCGCCGAGTGGTACTTGCGGGTGGACGAGCCGCGCGACGTCATCGAGCGGCCGCTCAGCGATGAGCTGGACGTCAGCGGCTGGGAACTGCGCAAGGCGCTGCGCCTGCTGCGCGGGGCCAACCCGAGCCTGCTCGAATGGCTGGGTTCGCCCTTGGTGTACCGCGCCGATGCGCAGGCGCGCGAGCAACTGACGGCGCTGGGCCAGGCGTTCTATTCGCCGCGTGCGGTGCGCCATCATTATCTGTCGATGGCGCGCAAGAACCTGCGCGGCTACTTGCTGGGCGACACGGTGCGGCTGAAGAAGTACCTGTACGTGATCCGCCCACTGCTGGCGGTGCGCTGGATCGACCGCGGGCTTGGCATGCCGCCGACGGCCTTCACCACGCTGTTCGACCGCAAGGTCGAGGAGCCGCCACTGCGCGAGGCGATCGAGCGCCTGCTGGTGCGCAAGCGCCGGGCCGGCGAAGCGCAGGTGGGGCCGCGCGACGACGTGCTGCATCAGTTCATCGAGTCCGAGCTGATGCGCGCCGAGGCGGTCGAGGTGGAGCGCGGCGAACGTGGTGACAGCGCCGCGCTGGACCGCTTCCTGCGCGAGACCGTCTGGCGCTGCCAGGGCGGCTAGGGGGGCGGGTCGTTGGCCAGTGTTTCCAGCACCGCCGCCAGTGACGCCGGTAGCATCGGCCCGTGCCCCAGGCCCTCGAAGCGCCGGTAGCTCACCTGCAATGCCTGAATCGGCGCCAGCGTGGTGCGCAGTTGCTGCAGCGCGTTTTCGCTGTCGCTGCCCAGCGGCGCACGTGGGTTGGCCGGCTCCTCGCTGCCGCGCATCAGCAGCAGGCGGGGGCGATGGTCCTTGAGGCGCTCGGCCAGTCCGTCGGCTTCGCTGAGGATGACGCCATTACGCCACCACAGTGACGGGCTGGCGGCGGCGTAGTCGCTGAACATCCCCGGGCGAGTGAACAGCGCGTGCAGCACCGCCAGACCACCATAGGAGTGTCCCCATAAGGTCTGGTGCCGCGCATCCAGCGCGAGCTGCGCTGCCAGCAGCGGACGCATGCGCTGCTCCAAAAGATCGAGAAAGGCATCGGCGCCGCCACTGGGCTGACCACTCAGCGGGTCGCGCTGCTCGGCAAGACCCGGCACCTGCGGCGTGTAGTCGAAGGTGCGGGCGCTGCGCTCGATGCGCTGCTCGCTCTGGTAGCCGATGGCGACCAGCACCGGCGCCTGTCCATCGGCCAGTCGGCGCAGGGCCGGGGCCTGCAAGGCGCTGAAAGCCGCATTGCCATCGAGCATCCACAGCACCGGGTAACCGGCGGGCGGCGCCGGGCGCTCGGGCTTGCCGATCCACAGGCGGTAGTGACGCTGGCCATCTGCCGAGTCCAGGTCGAGGGTCGTGAAACGATAGGGCAGGTCGTGGCGTTGCAGCAGGTGAGTGTCGATCGTCTGTTCGGGCGCGGGTTGCGCAAGTGCGGCCAGCGGCAGCAGCAGGGCCAGGGCGCAGAAAAACGTGTTCATCAGGCGGTCTCGTCAGGTCGTCCATGGGGGCCGCGCCGGGGCGGCGGCGCGGCGACCGGCCTCAGAACGAGGCAGTGAGGCTGGTGTACAGGGTGCGGCCGGGTTCGTTGTAAGTGGCGGCCCCGGCGCCGTCGATGTTGTTCACACCCTGGGCGTTGCCGGCGCGGAACAGGCGTTTGTCGAACAGGTTGTCGATGCCGGCGGTCAGGCTCAGGTGCTTCGTGATCGCGTAGGTGCCGCTGGCGCCGACCAGCGCATAGGGCGCCACCTGGTCGTTGGACGAGCCGGTCACGCGGTCGCCGTGGTAGTCGAATTTCTTCGGCTTCTGCTTACCGTACCAGGCCACGCTCAGTTGCATCGACAGGTCGTCGCTGGCCTGCCAGTCGAGCATCGAATTGAGGGTGTAGGCCGGGGTCACCGAGAGGGTGTCGCCGGTTTCCTTGTTCTTCGACTGGAGCATGTAGGTGAAGTTGTTGGTCCACTTCAACTGCTCGGTCAGCGGCAGGGTCAGCGTGCCTTCCAGGCCCTCGACCAGCGCCTTGGGAATGTTCTCCCACTGGTAGATCGCGGCATTGGCGTAGCTGCCGGTGCCGCCGCTGGCGCTGCCGATACGACCCAGGCCGGAATCGATCTTGTTCTTGTAGTCGTTGCGGAAGTAGGTGATGCCGGCCACCAGGCCGTCGCGCTGGAATTCGATGCCCAGTTCCTTGTTGACGCTGGTTTCGGGCTCGAGCTTGTCGTTGCCTTGCAGGTAGCAACTGGTGCTCTGGCCGTAGCAACCCTGGCCACGGCTGTAGAGCAGGTAGTCGGGGTTGAGCTGGTACAGGTTCGGCGCTTTGTAGGCGCGGGCGATGCCAGCCTTGAGCGTCAGTTCATCGGTGAGCGCGTGGGACAGGTTCAGCGACGGGCTCCAGTTGTCGCCAACCACGCTGTGATGGTCCAGGCGCAGGGCCGGGGTGAGCATCGTGCCCGGTTGCAACTCGATGTTGTCCTCGGCGAACAGCGAGAAGATCTGCGCCTGCGAAGTGGTGCTGCGGCCGCTGCTGGCCAGGCCCGCGACGCTGCCGCCTTCACTGGTGCTCTGGGTGTTGGAGCTGGGGTCGTCGAGCTTCTGCTGGCTCCATTCGCTGCCCAGGGTCAGGGTCTGGTCGCGCCAGGCGTGCAGCGGCAGATTCAGCTCGCCGTGGGCGGTGAGGTCGCGCAAGGTCGAGGTGGACCTGTCGGCGTTGCTGAAAATGCCTTCGGTGCCGCCGGCCAACCCTTCGTTGATGCGGCTGTTGCGGGTCTTGGCATATTGCAGATAGGCCATGCTGGTGCCGAAGTCCCAGTCGCCGCGATGGGTGAGGGCGTAGTTTTCGCGGTACATCAGGTTGGTTTCGTGGCCGAGCAGGCGCTTGACCGTGGCATTGGAGTTGGTGTTCTGGGTGTCGCCGCTGTAGATATTGCCCTGGCGGCTGAAGCCGGCTTCCAGGTCCAGCGTCTGCCGAGGGTCGAGTTTCCAGCTCAGCAGGCCATTGACGTCCTTGTTGCGCACGCCTTCCCGACCGGCAGGCAGGGTGCCGACCTGGTTGCCGCTGCGCGTGGACTGGTGGCCTTCGTTGATGTCCCAGTCGTCGGCATCGGTCTTGGCCACGTTGCCGTACACCCGGTAGCTGAGGGCGTCGGTCAGCGGGCCGTTGAGGCCGAAACTGACGCGCTTGCTGGCGCCTTCCTCGCCGTGCTGCGGGAAGTTCTGATACACGGTCATGTTGCCGTGGGTCTGCTCGCCCGGCTGCTTGGTGATGATGTTGATGACCCCGCCCATGGCACCGGAGCCGTAGCGCGCAGCGGCCGGGCCGCGAATCACCTCGATGCGCTCGACCTGGTCGGCCGGCACCCAGTTGCTGTCGCCACGGGTGTCGCGCTCGCCGCGCCAGCCATAGCGCACGGCGTTGCGGCTGGCCACCGGCTTGCCATCGACCAGGATCAGGGTGTTTTCCGGACCCATGCCACGGATGTCGATCTGGCGGTTGTTGCCGCGTTGGCCGCTGGTGGAGTTACCGGTGAGGTTGACGCCGGGCATGGTGCGGATGATCTGCGACAGGTCATTGGCCGGCGGGCGTTTCTTCAGGTCCTCGGCGGTGATCACCGAGACCCCCGGCGCCTGCTTGGTTTCCTCCAGCGCGGTGGCGACGACGGTCTGGGTCTCCAGTTCGATCGGTTCGCTTCCCCCAGGCGGTGTGGCGGCGTGCACCGCACTGGCCAGCAGGTAACTGGAGAGCAGCAGGAAAGGGGCGGGACTGAGCGAGCGGGGCGACATTGGGATCTCCGGCACGGCGGGCTGAATTCAAGAGATCACAGATGGTAATTACTCCTATTTGAGAGTAAAGCGCATTAACTTTCTAAACACTTGTCGCGGCCGGCAGCCGCAGATGCTGGACCAACCCTGGGTGGCCGTTGCTGGCCCACAACGTACCGCCCTGCAGTTCGACGGCACTGCGCGCGATGGCCAGGCCCAGGCCGAAGCCGCTGCCGCTGTCGGGCAGGCGCTGGTAGGGCTGGAAGATGCGTTTCAGCGCGTCGTCCGGCACCCCGCTGCCCTGGTCACGCAGGCACAGGTGCCAGTGTTCGCCCTCGCGCCAGCCGTCGAGGCACACCCGGCCGCCCAGCGGTGAGTGGCGGATGGCGTTGCGCAGCAGGTTTTCCAAGGCCTGGGCCAGGCTGTCCAGGTGCGCCTGTACCACGCAGTCAGGCCCCAGCGTGCAGGGCAGGCGCTCGGCCGCCCAGCCGCTTTCGAAGCAGGCGTCCTGCACCAGCGCCTCCCACACCGACAGCACCTGCAGCGGCGCGGTCGGCACCTGTGGCCGCTCGGTGTCCATCCAGGCCAGATCGAGGGTGTCCTCCAGCAGTTTCTGCATGTCGTCCACTTCCCGCGTCAGGCGCTGGCGCAGTTGCTCGGGGGGCAGTGGGCTGTCATGGGCGATCCGCAGGCGCGCCAGCGGGGTGCGCAGTTCATGGGACAGGGTGCGCAGCAGCAGGCGCTGCTGATCGAGGCTGCGGCGCAGGCGCAGGGCCAGGTGCTCGAAGGCCTGTGCCAGTTCGCCCAGCTCGTCGTGGCGGGTGTGCAGGGCCAGACCGGGGCTGTCCAGGTTGTCCGCGCGCAGGGCGTCGGCGCGGTCGCGCAGGCGGTTGAGCGGCACCACCAGGTGCCGGTACAGCAGCAGGCCGAGCAGCAGTGCCAGCAGCGCAGGCGCCACGCCATGGGTGATGACGTGGGTCCAGGGCGTCAGGCCGGTGGGCAGCAGGTGCTCGGGCAACTGGATGACCAGACGACCGTCCTGCGGCCGCGTGGGAAAAGCGATGCTGACGTAGGGCAGCTCGTCTTGCAGGCGCCGACTCATGGGCCAGTCAAGCTTGCGCATGAAGGTCAGGCGACTGGCTTCTTCGGCACTAAGCGGCGTGCTGCCCAGGCTTTGCAGGCGCGGGCCGACGATAGCGACCCAGGTATCTTCGCGGCGTTGCAGCGCGCGCCGGTACTGCTCCACGCCCTGGGCGCCATCGCGTTGCCAGGCCTGCTCGGCCTGTTCGGCGAAGTGCGCCAGGTAGTCACGTTCGGCTGGGGCGAGAAAGTAGGTGCTGCGCTCCACTGACAGGCCCCAGGTCCATAGAAGCCAGGTCAGCAGCAGGCAGAAGCACACCTGCAGCAGCGCCAGTTTCCACAGCAGCGGATGGCGGCGCATCAGGCGTGGACCGTGTCGATCAGCACGTAGCCCTGGCCGCGCACGGCCTGGATCTGCAAATGCCCGGCACCGATGGCTGCCAGTTTGCGGCGCAGGTTGCACACGTGCACGTCCAGGCCGCGATCCAGGCGCATGTAGGGGCGGTGCAGCACGCTCTGGTACAGAAACGGTTTGCTCAGCGCCTCGCCTGCATGCGCCTTGAGGGTGCTCAGCAGGCGAAACTCCGAGCCGGTCAGCCCGGCCCGCAGGCCGTGGTGAGTGACATCCTGGTCGAGCGGATCGAAGCACAGCGCGCCTTCGGTGAACGCGACAGGTGGGTGTCGGTCGAGGGCCACGCGGCGCAGCAGGGCGTCGACCCGCGCATCCAGTTCGGCGAGGCTGAACGGCTTGGGCAGGTAATCGTCGGCGCCACGGGTGAAGCCGCTGATGCGGTCCTGCTCGGCGCCCAGGGCCGACATCAGCATCACCGGCACGGCCTGGCCACGACGCAGTTCGTCGAGCAGGCTCAGGCCGTCGATGCCGGGCAGCAGGATGTCCAGCAGGATCAGGTCGTACCGACCCGAGGCCAGCGCCTTCAGTGCCTCGGTGCCATTGGCACAGGCCTGCACGCTGAACTGGCGGCGCTGGAAATGCTGCTGCAGGTCGTGGCGCAGGTGGGGGTCGTCTTCGGCGAGCAGGAGCTGGACGGGCACGAGGGTCAGCCTTGGATGGGAATCAGATGCAGTTGCGAATGATCCCACTTGAGGGGTGCCAGGGCAATGGCCGAGTGATGGCAGGTTGTCGTGCCCCAGGACGCAGTTCAGGCCCCTGGGGGAGCCAACTGTCTTTCACCGAGCACCGATCAGCGGTCTTGCTCAACTTCCGGAGGGCTGCACGATCTCGTGGGAGCGGGGGGGGGGGGGGGGGGGGGGGGGGGGGGGGGGGGGGGGGGGGGGGGGGGGGGGGGGGGGGGGGGGGGGGGGGGGGGGGGGGGGGGGGGGGGGGGG